>JBKPAL010000139.1:0-15199 GCA_046726395.1 Acidobacteriota bacterium | reverse complement strand
TCAAGTCTCTTGTGATCGATTACAAGCAGCTCATCGATGAAGTCGGCGCCGGCAAAGAGGCCCTTGGACCATGACCGCATCGCCAACGTAATGTGAGCATTCGGCAATGACTGGCGCAACTGACGAAGTGCGGGCACAGTCATCACCGCATCTCCAACCCAGTTGGTACCACGAACAACAACCCGACTTAGATTGTTCCCACTCTGCTTCAAAGCAAACTTCTCAAACCCTCTGCAATGCCTATCCCCGGTTCCCAACCTAGTTCTTGTTTAATTTTTCTCAGGTCAGAAACATAGTTCACTGGAATCGGATGCTGTTTACTGTCATCGTTCTGATACACAGGCTCAATCTGAATCTCTTTTCCAACTGTCTCAACAATGTCGCGCAGACTCGCGGAATTGGCTTTGCCGCCTCCCAAATTATACAGACCAAACGGACGACCGGAATCTATAAAGGCCTTTATCGCACGCGAAAAGTCCTCGACGTGCAGTATGTCCCTGACTGGATTTCCCCCTAGCGGTAATTGTAAGGGCCAGCCACGCTTCACGGACTCTACGTAGTGTGTAACGAAGCCGTATTCGTTTCCATCCGAGGGCCGCGCGTATACGGTTGACATGCGAAAAATGCATGCGCGGATGTCTCGCTGGCGAGCGTAGAAATCGATGTACTTTTCGCCGACCAGTTTTGACCACTCCAAGGCTGAGTGACCTGCAAAGTCGGTACTGCATTCTTCCGGTACCTCTTCATACGAGTCGGCATGTGGCCCATAAACGTCTTTTGTCGAAGCGTAAATCAGGACCCCTCCGGGACGCATTCTTCTTACGAGATTGGCGGTGGCTTCAGAATTGGTGCGAAAACAAAGAGGAGCAGCTTCGGGAGCTTTGTCTAAATGAGCGGCAAGATGAATGACAACGTCGTAGTTTTCTACTACTGCAAGATCAGCGTCATCGAGGAGGTTCAAATTGCTGCGTCGCGAGAAATCGTCTGCACTAAAAAATCGGCGCACGTGTATTCCGAGATACCCGCTGCCGCCGGTGACAAGAATCTTCATCTAAACTCTGGAACCGATTGCTTGGCCACTCGCGAGCGCTTTCAGCTTAATAAGCGACTCCGCTTTGCCTATAGCGATGAGCATGTCGCCGGCGTTAATTGTCGTTCCACCACTTGGATTAAAAAGCATGTGACCGTTGGTGTCGCGAACGCTAACAACAATCACATCGAGTTCTGAACGAATATTTGTATCGCGGAGTTTCCGGCCAACCAAAGGCGAAATTTCTGCGACCTCGAGCTGTTCAAACGCGAGGTCCAGGTTGTCTGCAGTAATCGAATCGAAGAAATCGCCGACTGCCGGTTTCGTCAAAGCTACAGCCATTCGGTGACCACCAATGATCGTTGGAGCCACAACTCGGTTAGCTCCCGCTCTGATCAGTTTTCCCTCAGCGTGTTCTTCAGCAGCTCGCGCGACGATATGTATATTCGGATTGAGATTTCGAGCGGTTAAAACCACATACACATTGTCGGCGTCGTTTTGCAGGCAAGCAGCAAGACCGCGCGCTCGTTCAACGCGAGCTTCGTGCAGAGTTTCATCCAGCGTTGCGTCACGTACGAGAACCACTACGCCCAAGTCAGTCAGCTCTGCGACACGTCTTGGATCGTTTTCAATAACCAGAAATGTTTCCCTGGTGTTAAGAAGGTCCCGTACGAGATGAGATCCGACCCGTCCAGCGCCACATATAATGAAATGATCGGTTAGTTTGCTCATCCGGCGAGATAGTCGACGATGTCCAAAAGTGGCTACTAATTCTGACTGAACTATCGATTGAACCATCGAAGTCAATGCGTAAAGAACAACGCCCACTCCAGCTAACATGAAAGCCGTCGCAAAGAGCCTTCCGGCGCGAGTATGGGGTGCGACATCACCGTATCCTACGGTCGTGACTGTTTGCACAGCCGCATAAAGACTATCAGTGATTGACCACTTTTCAATCAGCGCAAACGAGACAGTGCCTATCGTGATGGCAACTAGCACTGCCAGCAGAGCGTATAGAATTCGGAAGCGGCGCGTATTGACGGACCCGGATGGTGTTAGACTCATACCGCGGTAGGCGCATCAAAGTGTTTGCCTTAAGGGTTGTCACGTTATCGCGCACTTTAAGGAGTGTCAATAAACCAGCGTCGCGATGAACAGTAGTACTTAGCTCAGTATGCCCGTACGTTATCCACCGGAATATGAGCCACCCCGGTCCGACCGAAGTGCAAAGGATGCACGCCGGTCGGGCCGCCTCGTTTCATACGCAGAACCGCCGACAAGTTTCTCGCGTCGATTCTCCCGGCGCATGTTCACCGCGCCGGTGATCATTCCGCTGGTCTTTCTCGCCACGATTGTCTTCGGAGTTCTGATCTATTACTGGACTGTCTTTTCGGGACGAATCGATAATCTGCTCAAAGGCGAAGTTTTCACACGTTCAGCTGGCATCTACGCTGCCCCTAAACAGTTGCGCGTAGGCGAGCAATTCTCTGAAGGGGATCTGATCTCTTTTTTGAAACGAGCAGGTTACGTCGAGAAAAGCCAACAAGGCGACTTAGCTCGCGGTCGTTATGTCGTCAATGGCTCGACAGTAAATGTCGAACCAAGTCGAAACTCTATCGTCGATGGGCAGCGGCTTTTTAAGAACGCTCGTATTGAGTTTAGTCGGAACGGACAAGCAATCGCGTCTTTGATTGAGTCGGACGGCAACAGACGTGTGCAAACGGTCTTGCTCGAACCGGAATTGATCAGTTCTGTTACTGGTCGCGAGCGGGCAAAACGCAAAGTGATCGGTTTCAGCGACCTGCCGCCTCACCTGATTAAGGCAATCACAGTTACAGAAGATCGCTCCTTCTTTGAGCACTATGGCGTCAACATAAGAGGTATCCTGCGCGCACTCGTAAGACGCTACGACGCAGATCCAAACTCACCGATCGCTCGACAGGGTGGATCAAGTATCACGCAACAGCTCGTGAAGAATCTGCTGCTTTCACCCGAGCGGACACTCCGTAGAAAAGTTGCAGAAGCGTATATGTCGATCATTCTCGAGACGCGACTATCAAAACAGAAGATCTTCGAGTTGTATGCAAACCAGGTATACCTTGGGCAACAGGCTGGGTTCTCAATCAATGGATTTGGTGAGGCAGCGGATGCGTATTTCAACAAGGATGTGACGAATCTGACGGTCTCTGAATCTGCATTCCTTGCTGGGTTGATTCGTAGCCCCAATCGTTACAATCCCTACCACGATATCAATACGGCGACGGCTCGTCGCAATCAGGTGTTGGACAACTTAAAAGAAACCGGATCGGTTTCGTCAGTAGAGATCGAAGCTGCGAAAGCTGAACCGTTGAAAGTTGCGCCTTTGAAGGGTCGAGTTGATGTCTCTGATGCTCCTTATTTCGCTGATTATGTTCAAAACCAGCTGGGCGATCTGATTTCAGGTGATGGAGCGGCCGAGCATCTTCGTATCTACACAACGATCGACATGGACCTGCAGCGGACAGCATACGCAGCGGTTACGAAACAACTCGCTGCGCTTGATAAGGTCCAGGCAAAGCGATTCGAACCAGGTACGTTACAGGCGGCGCTGGTAGCCATGGACGCCAAGACAGGTGAGATCGTGGCCATGGTGGGTGGTCGAGATTACTCGAAGAGCCAGCTGAATAGAGCCGTAGACGCATATCGACAACCCGGTTCAGTCTTTAAACCATGGGTGTACGCGACAGCACTCAACACCGCGTACGATCCAATACCGCGTGTAATCACTCCGGCGACCACGTATATGGACGAGCCGAAGACATTCACCTTTGATAATCAAGAATATTCACCGGGCAACTTTGGAGACACTTACAGTCACGAGCCTGTAACACTGCGAGACGCACTGGTCCACAGTCTGAATGTAATTACCGTTGATGTGGCGATGGAAGTAACAGTCGGGCGTGTGATGAACCTGGCAGCGAAAGCTGGATTACCTAAACCGCCACGAGCTTATCCAGCTATGGCCTTGGGAACCAGTGAAGCCACGCCCTTGCAGGTGGCATCGGCTTATACATCGTTCGCAACTCTTGGCACTCGTACGACACCGGTCGCCATCAGTCGGATCACGACAGGCACTGGCGTCACCATTGCTGCGCCGACGGGACAGAAGAATGAAGTGCTACGTCCTGAGGTCGCGTATGTGATGACTTCGTTCATGAAGGACGTTGTTAATCGCGGCACGGCAGCGAAAGTCAGGGCACGAGGGTTAAAGGCAAACGTTGCCGGCAAGACTGGAACTTCGCGAGACGGTTGGTTTGCCGGTTACACGCCTAATCTCGTTTGTGTTGTGTGGGTGGGTTTTGATGATGGTTCTCAACTTGGGCTGACTGGCGCGAATTCTGCGCTGCCGATTTGGACAGACTTCATGCAAGCGGCTCTACGAGATCATCCCGAGTGGCAAGGAGATTGGCAGATGCCTCAGGGAATCGAGCAGGTAGAGATAAATCCTCAAACGGGTGAGGCAGCAACTCCGGAGGATACGGAGAAACGCGTCGAGCTCTTCCTAAACGGAACTGGTCCAAATAACGGTGCAGAGGAAATACCTGAAGAAGAAGCGTCACCGGAATTACAGCCCATTCCGACTCCTCAGGAAAGCACCCCCAGTCCGGTCATCGAGGCTTCGCCGTTGCCTTCACCGCGCGTTCGCGACGACAGCCGCATTCTGCCGCAGGAAGGCAGTCGCCTCGAGGGCACAATAACTCTCGACATTGATCCATCGACTGGGTTGATTGCGGTGGAAACGTGTCCCGTGGTGAGAACTAAGACATTTGTTTTAGGAACTGAGCCACGGAAGTATTGTGGACCTGAGTATCATCGGTCCAGACAGATTAGTCCTGGTGAAAGTCGTCCTCGGATTGTGGCTAGTCCCGTACCCCAGCATTGATCGTCTGCAGCAGCAAGCTGCATCCACCTTCAAGTGCTTCACGTAATGTCTCAATCGCGAGTGATGCGGCGTGTTGTTTTCTCGAAGGCAGTCCTCCCAAAGCATCGCTAAGCTGTTTTCGGGTTACAAGCATTGCCTCAGCCACTTTTCGACCCATTATCAATTCGGTCAACACCGATCCGCACGCCAGCGTTGGTGGACATCCATACGCAAGAAAACGCGCTGCTTCGATATAACCATCTCTGACGCGCAACGAAAGACGCAGACGATCGCCACAAACTGGATTCGTCTGCTCAGCGATCGCGTTCGCATCTGCGAGTTCACCGGCGTTACGCGGGTTGGCAATATGATCGTTCAGTGTCATTGATATTGTAGGGGTGTCCCCACCCGTAGGTGCCCTGCTTGATCACGCATACCCAATGTACGCTATCAGACTGCGGCTTTGTTGAGCGGCGACAGCTGCCGCAGCTTCTCAACCGATCGAGCTAACACTTCAACAGCGTAGTCGACATCCTCTTCCGAATTATCTTTTCCGAAACTAAAGCGAATAGAACCGCGAGCTAGCTCATCATCGCGGCCCAAAGCTCTGATTACCGGCGAAGGCTCAAGCGTTCCTGATGAACACGCAGAACCTGTCGACACGGCGACTCCTTGTAGATCCAGATTTATTAACAGTCCTTCGCCTTCGATGAATCGAAAAGAAATATTCGAAACGTGACACAAGCGTTCCTGCGGATCACCATTGAAGACAATGTCGTCGATCGTCGCGCGGACTTTGGCTTCGAAGCGATCTCGCAATCTTCTGATGTGTTCCGTTCGTGAAGCCATATCTTCCTGCGCCAGTCTCGCTGCAGCTCCGAACGCAACAATTCCCGGCACTCCTTCAGTACCTGCTCGTCGTTCGCGTTCCTGATGTCCACCGATAATTTGAGCAAAAAGTCGCACACCCCGGCGAAGATAAAGCGCTCCTGTTCCCTTGGGCGCATAAATCTTGTGCGAGGACAGAGTAAGAAGATCGCAATCAAGTTCCTCGACATTAATAGGTATGCGTCCCGCAGCTTGAACTGCATCAGTGTGCAGCCACAGGTGTCGATGACCTTTCTCGCGTTCGTCTTTGATCAATTCGGCGATTTGTCTAATGGGCTGGATAGTCCCGATTTCGTTATTGGCTAGCATGACAGAAATCAGCACCGTCTCAGGTCGCATTGCCGAGCGAACATCCTCAAGTCTGATAATCCCGTTTGAGTACACTGGAAGGCGCGTAATCTGCCAGCCGCGTTTTTCAAGTCTTTCGCAAACTCCCCGGATAGAAGGGTGCTCAATAGACGAGGTGATGACATGGCGACCATATGACTCTGCCGCTTCAGCCACACCGCCAATTGCCAAGTTGTTTGCCTCAGTACCACCGGAAACGAACACGATTTCATTCGGGCGTGCGCCAATCAGTGCTGCCACATCTCGACGGGCGCGATCAACTGCCGCACGCGCTTCCTGACCGGCACGATGGACGCTGGACGGGTTGCCGAACTTCTCGGTCAGGTACGGAAGCATCGCGTCGACCACCCGTGGATCAACCGGAGTGGTAGCGCTGTGATCCAGATAGACTTGTCTCGCTTGTAAAATCAAAAAGGGTTCCTAAGGTTCGCCAACCAGCCTCTCTCCCGCCAGCATCTAAGCTACGGTCTTTGGCCTATTCGCCTTCTTTATCGCGAGTCTAGGTCTCACAAAAGACGTGGTCAAGCACACCCCTCGGCACTCGTTTTCCCGCGTATATTGTTCGGCGATGAAGATGAGTGATAGCATCTCGTCGCACGAGGTTGGCTCTCCCAAGACTTTACGGCTACCGAAATAGCCGCACATTTCTCTGGAAGGATAATATGAAGAAACTAAAGCTCGTCCTGGTGAGTTTTCTTGCCGTGACTTTGATTCCGTGGGCCAGCCTCTCGGCAAGAACCTCCAACATAGGTCAATCCACAGCATTAGAACGCGGTTATCGCACCGGTTATTCAGACGGATACAACGCTGGTTTCAAGGACACCAGCGAGGGCGCCTCGCGTGATTATCAGAGTAAAGAGGACTACCAAACCGCTGAGCGTTCCTACAATCAGGTCTGGGGACCAGTCGAAGACTATCGTGATGGCTATCAACAAGGCTTCGAAGCCGGCTACACGGCTGGTTATGAGAAGCAGCCATTCAATTCATCAATACCCACTGGTCTAAGTCGCCGTTCGCTATCTGATTCCAACACCAGCAATTCGCCTGCACCTGCCACAACCACGGCTCCCGACAATGTCCCCAGTTCGAATACCACTCCGGACAACGTCCCCAGTTCGAATACCACGATGAGTCCGTCGATCTTCATTCCTCGAAGTTCGATGATGCTGGTTGAACTACAGTCGGGCCTGTCTACGGATTCCACCCAGCGAGGAGATCGATTTCAAGCTCGCGTGCTCGAACCTCGTGAATGGGAAGGCGCAGTAGTAGAAGGGCGCGTGACTTCGGTGAAGCGTCCCGGCAAGGTTAAAGGTGTCGCTGAGCTTCAGCTGACTTTCGACACGATCAGGTTCTCGGATAATAGGATCGCAAACTTTAGTGCCGATTTAGTTGAGGTCGTTCAGATGGGCAGCAGCGACGGTGTCGGTTCAGTGGAACCTGAAGGCGGAGTACGGGGTAAGGACTCGACTAAAGACGATGTATCAAAAGTAGGAGCAGCCACCGGGATTGGCGCGATCATTGGCGCGATTGTCGGTGGAGGTAAGGGAGCTGCAATTGGTGCAGCAATCGGCGCCGGTGTCGGAACTGGTGGCGTGCTGCAGCAACGCGGCAAGGATATTCGACTCGAGCGTGGACAGCAGTTGCGGATTCGTACTGCCAGTGAGACACGCATCGAATCGAGAAACCAAACATAACTGAGGAGGACCGGAGTCATGGCCACTGAGAAAGTCACTGAAAAAAGAAAAGAGAGCAATGGTAACCCTTCCCCGCCAACTCCGGTCACGCCTGTAACGACTCTACCGCCGGTTGAACCTGGGGCAGCAGCCGCTACAGCACGCGTACCATCGGCTAAAGCCGGTACCAAGACACCCATGATCACGCTTCTAACTGACTTTGGCACAGCTGATTACTTCGTCGGTGCCATTAAGGGCGTGGTGCTTTCGGCGAATCCTGAGGCGCGAGTCGTTGACATCACTCATGAGATTCCCTCAAGCGATGTCGAAACGGCGGCGTTTACGTTACTCGCTTCCTACCAATCTTTCCCCGCGGGAACAATCCACGTCGCCGTGGTAGATCCTGGTGTCGGCTCGGATCGCAGACCGTTGCTGGTTGAAGCCGCTGGTCAGTCCTTTATTGGACCAGACAACGGCATTTTCAGTTACATCTACGAACATGAGCCTAATCACAGGGTGTTTGAACTAACTAATAGTGAGTTTTTTGGTCATCCGATCAGCTCAACTTTTCATGGTCGAGATGTATTTGCTCCTGTTGCTGCAGCGCTGTCGAATGGGGCAGATGCGACTGAGTTGGGTAAAGAGATTACGAATTTCGTACGGCTCGAACCGCTTGCTCCAGAACATCTCAAGGATGGAAAACTAAAAGCGCGGGTTATTCACATTGATCGATTTGGCAACTGTGTTACTAGCCTCACTCGAGATCTTCTTCCCGAATCAGGTCAGATAGCTTTGCGGATCAAAGGAAAGAAAATTCGTTCGATCAAACGCTTCTATGCTGAACCGACTGACGAGAAAGAGAAGTTATTCGGGATTTGGGGAAGCGCCGGCTTTCTGGAGATTGCTTCTGAGAATAAATCGGCGGCAAAGATGCTGAAAGCCAAGCGCGGAGACAAGATCACGGTGTCGACGAAAGAGAGTAGGAAACCAGAAGAGTGCGAACCGCAGACCGCTCAGTGAGTGTCCTGATCCGAAGGGGCGTTCCTCCGTGGGCGCCCCATTCTTGTTTTATCCGGCAGCAATGAGTTTCGCGCCTATCTTGTCACGCCTTCCTCCGTTTGTTATCTTCGCTTTACCCTAACAACTCTTATGTCTGACAAAGCAAATGCACCTACAGCTACCTCTGCAGCCGGTCTCCGAGGTGTTACAGCCGCTACCTCATCTATCTCAGATGTCAACGGTGAAAAGGGCGAGCTGATTTATCAAGGCTATAACATCCACGACCTCGCGAAGCATTCAACCTTTGAAGAAGTCATCTTTCTGTTGTGGAACAAACGCCTGCCGACAGCTTCCGAGCTCGCTCAGCTGACCAAAGCGCTGCGACAGTCATATGCGATACCAGTAGAGATAGTTGATTTGATGAAGCGCTTCCCGCGTGAAGCAGACCCGGTTGATGTGCTGCGTACATCTGTCTCGGTGCTCGAATTCTATGATCCAAAAGCTCGAGATATTTCCCATGAGAACGCGGTTCGCACAGCAATTCGTTTAACCGCGCAATTCCCAACGCTGGTTGCGGCGTGGGACAGAATTCGCAAAGGTCTCCAAGCGGTAGAGCCCAATCCTGAGTTGAACATCGCGACCAATTTCCTCTACATGATGAAAGGGGAAATGCCCAGCGAAACTGACGCGAAAATCTTCGACATTGCTCTAATACTTCATGCGGATCATGAATTGAACGCCTCAACGTTTACCGCTCGTGTGGTTGCCGGCACTCTGGCTGACATGTACGCCTCAGTGACCGCAGCAATAGCTGCGTTATCTGGTCCACTGCACGGTGGCGCCAATACTAACGTGATGAAAACACTGTTGGATATCGGTGAGCTTCAGAAGGCCGAGCCGTACATCAAAAAAGCGCTCTCAGAGAAGCGCAAAATCATGGGATTCGGTCATGCTGTATACAAAACAGAAGACCCCCGCGCTACTCACTTGAGACGGTTCTCTAAAGAGATTGGTGAACGAATCGGCGATACCAAATGGTACGAGATGTCACGCAAGATCGAGGAGGTGATCATGCGTGAAAAGGGACTGTATCCGAACGTCGACTTCTACTCCGCTTCGCTTTACTACATGATGGGAATCCCGTTGGACCTTTACACTCCGATTTTTGCTGTTAGTCGGATCAGTGGTTGGACAGGTCACATCTTGGAGCAATACGCCGACAATAAATTGATTCGGCCGAGAGCTGAATATGTCGGCGCTCGGAACATGGCCTACGTTCCGATTGGCGAACGCTAAAGAGTTATTGGGTAGGCACTGCCTTTGCTTCCTTACCAACTGCAGTGGACATGTAATAGCCTTGACGCGAACTCACCAATAGCTTGCGGACTTTTCCTTTAGCATCCGCGGCTTTTACCCGCAACTCCAGACTATGTAGCTTGCCGTCGTCTTTTTCGTTCTCTTCGAAAGAGAATCCGAGACTGTAGCGTGCCGTAAGATTTCCGATGATCTTGCTTAGGCCGGAGCCATAATCCTTTACTCGCCTGACGCTAATAGCTTCACCGCCCGATTGTTGGGCGAGCCTCTTGGCACTTCCGTATAGACTCAATCCGATCCAGCCTGCTATTGGTTTTCCGATCGGCAACAGAAACTTAAAAACGGTCCGCAAGTCGACTGTGAGTGAGTTGAAGATCACGTTGTGTCGAATCAAAAACTCTTGAGTAGCATCGCGGTCCTCAAAAAAGATTGGTGCAATCCCATCTGAGATCCAAACGATCGAGGCTTGTGAGTTTGGTCTCTGTTGCTGGGCCCTGCGAGTAACCTCACGTACGGCGGCTGCCATGTCGTAGATGTCGTCTATCTCAATTGTCATGTTGCCGTTTTTGCTCACTCGCTTGACAGCCACCGAGCCATCCTTGCGCGTTGTCCGGGTTAATACCACACCATTCTTGCCGTTGATGACCTCGGTCTCGAGTACCTCAGCTTGGCCGGACTCAAGCTTTGATTGCGTGGTAGCGCTCACACTCTCGCGAGCGGGTGTTTCTTCTTTCTGCTTCTCCTTCTCTTTTGCCGCATTGGCTTCTGCCACTTCTGGCTGAACACTAATAAACTCTGGCACTCGCGCCAGTGCCGCTGCGATCACTTGAGGGTCACGCGTGAAGCCTGTTAACCAGAGACGCCTTTCATCTTCATTGTTAATCTCCATGGCCATAATCGCCACTTCATCTTCGGGAGAAAGCTTGGACAGCTCGTCAATCATGGCCTTTAAGATCTCCGGTCGTTTTAGAAATCTGCCGGCGCCGCTGTCTCGAAGATCGAGCACGATAACGAGCGCTAGAGGTTTTCTCGCTTGCCCTTCGCGAGTGAAGTAAGTGATCTCACGAGGCTTGCCATCATCGAAAACTTCAAAGTTCTGAACCGTCAGATCTGAAATGGGAATACCTGTTCGCTTGTCTTTCACGAGTGCATCAAGAAACACGACCCGCGTGTCGATGCGAATGGTATCGGCAACTTCCTGCGCTGTGACGGGAGTGGCTGTCAACAAAACGGTAATGAGTAACAGCAGCAGCCAAAAGAGCTTCGTTCCGCGCAACAGCAGCCGCTGAACGTGTGAGTGGTTGTGAGTGTTAAAAAGAAAACCAGCCTCTTGTTTCATGGTCTTACTCCTGATCGTTGTTCGTTGCGTCATCTGCGATCACCTTTCCCATTTCAGCTGGATCGCGCATCAATTCGGCAAGAGTTTTAGGAGAGATAGTTACCTGGACCACAATCGCATCATGCTGATCGACGGTTACCACCAGAACGTCGAATTTATCCCCCGCATTCCGAATGAAAATGTAGCTCTGCTCGTTATCTTTGGGAGCTACCGTTTGCACGAGTGGCGTCCACGTGGTTAACAAAGCCGCGTTCAGTCCAGTCTTGAAGTCATGAGGAGATCGATCAGGACGAGACTCGTCTCCGAATCCTTCGTCTTCAAAGAACGCGACTTTAACGCTACCGGCTTCGGCAATCTTCTTTTTCGTTCCTCCGGCTATTCGTGCGGCGGTGGTTGCCGTCTTGATGCCCGCACGCGCCAGGAATGGAAGAGTTTGGTGTTTGACGCTGTAGAACTGCTCGACGAACTTCACTACGCTTTTGAAGTCATCACCTTTAGCGCGCGCGGTCTTGCCAACACTCGCGATCGCGAAGAACGCTGCCAATATCAAAAGTGCTGTACGTGGTAATAGCCGCATGGCTTAGCTCAGTTCTTTTTGGGTTTTTTGGTCTCTATATTTAATTCGGGAATGCCGAACTGACCTTCGAGTGCGCTCAATTTATCCAAGTCCACCGGACCAATGATGTTCACCACAGTTAGTTCGTTCGGTTCGGCAGCAAGAAGCGTAAGTCCCCCGACTTTGCTATCAGTCGTCATCAGGTACACTTCGATGTTGCCGTCGCTCTTGCTTCTCACGTTGACAACTCTGGTCCAACCTGGAGTCCCAAGCTGATTGCGAATCGACTCAAGATCGGCAGCCAAGTACTCGCCGTCTTGTTCGAACTCAAAATTTCTGACGTAGATTCCTTTGAGACCAAGTACCAGCTCCTTGAGCTTTGCCTCATCCGAATCTTTATCGGACAGGAATTTTGCCGTCAGTTGGATCAGTCGTTCGTCAATGTTGACGTCGACAGAAGTCTTCGCTTTGGGTGCAAGGCGGTCCAGCTGCGTTAAGTCGACACGACCGCTCTGTGCGTTCGCAGACTCGGCATAGGAAACTATAATCAGCAGTAGCAATGTGAATAGGAGTGATTTCATAACAGCTCCGTTCATCCGTTTTTGTGTTGATAGCGAAGGGGACTTGACGGTTGAATGCCCTGAGTTCGCTTTTGCGCCAGATTTAGCTTGGCGCTCGCGAGGCGAAGCCCAATAAGGAGTTGTTCCTTTGCGTTCTCAGCCTCGAGGCGTTCGGCGGCCGTGAACTTCGCCTCTCTCACGAAGACATGCAAAGGTCTACTCTTCCTTCTCCCGGCCCGCGCAGTGTCTTGTTTATTGGGTGAGCTTTCGGACGATCGTGTGACGTCCTCCACGGTTCTATTTGTCAGGGGTAGAGCGGCAGTTGCGTCTGTTTTCGGCGTTGGTGGGACTGCTGCAAGCCCTGATTGTTTGGATCGATTGATGTTGGACCAGATCGCGAGTCCGAGTATTAGCAATGCAACTGTTGCTGCAATCGTCAGAGGCAAGAAGAAGCGCCGGCGCTCCCTGGCAAGCGATGCTGGTATCTCAATCGTACGAGGCTGATAACGGAACGTGCTCAACAATCGCTCCAGTTCCTCAACCTCAGGATCTACCTCGCCGGTTTTGTCCCACAGGTAATGGTCGCTCATATCAATCTCCTTCAGCCTGTCACGCCGCTCTTACCTGACCAATCAAGCTTGCAGCAATTTCTGTCGAACTAACTTCATCCCGCGGTGAAGATTCACGCGCACTGAGTCAGGCGTTAGTCCAGTACGCAACGCGATCTCTGGCCCAGTCATTCCTTCAACCAGTCGTAGCACGAGAGTCTCACGATACGCGTCAGGTAGGGCGCGAATAATCTCGAGCACCTCAGCAGCGCTCCGGCGCGATGGTTCGCTAGACGTAGTCGTCTGCACGTCTTCAGTTACCTCAATCATTTCACGTGAACTTCGATGAAAATCTGTGGCTCGGTTTCTCGTTATCATTGCGATCCATGGACCAAAAGCTGTCGGTTCGCGCAGCGTGTGCAACTTCTTCAAAGCATGCAGGAAGATGTCTTGCACCAAGTCATCAACTTCCATCCGAGGAACCCGAGCCAGCAAGATCCCGTGAACCATTGGTGCGTAGAGCGCATAAAGCTTGCCGAACTTGTCGCGATCTCCTGCCAGTACTTCTTTAATCAAAGCAGCCTGACTGAGCGCGTCTGTTTCGGTCCGGTTGGAAGGACCGATTGCCGCATCAGGTTCAGCGCTCATGAGAAGCATATCTGCCGTCGCTTCAAGCTCGTATAACATGGTGGCGTCACTTAGTTTTGCTTTAGCAGTCGCTGCGGCAACGGGAGATGTCAGAAGCCCTCTTGCATTTCTCATTTCGTCTGACATTGGTAAGACGGGACAGCCAGGGAGAGTGTTAACGCGCGGAGAGAGAAAAACCGAAACAATCCACAAATTACACAGATTTCACAGATATAAACGGCAGATAACTCTCTACGGTTTCAGACCGGACCGTTCTGTGTAATCTGTGGATTGGTTTTCCGGAAGGATGCTGAGGCGCTCTTCTCGCACCGGGTTCTCATTTGAAGTGAACCGCAACATCTCTTCAGTCGGTGAGACCAAGCGAATGCGCCAAATCACTAAGGTTGCGAGTGCCAAAGCGATCGTGCCAGCGATACCGCCTTCGATGCCGTAACTGCCACCCGTTAGCCAGCTTGGTCCAGAATCATAGCCTTTAAGTAAAGGATACCTCGAGAACGATGTGATGCCGCTGACCGGAAGTCCGAACAGCGATCCAAGAGTCCAGTTCCATGCCCAATGAATGCCAGTAGGGAACCATAAACTCCGGCTACGCAAATAAGCGATGGCAAACCACACTCCCGCGAGACCAGTGTTGAAAGCTCCGAGCAGTACCCAGTTCGGATTGTTCAAATGAGCTGCTGCAAAGAAGATGAAGTTTATAAGAATACCGAGTGAGGCAAGGTGCGCGCGCGTTAATGTTTGCAAAGGGTAGCCTCGGAACATTGCTTCCTCAGCAAACGCCGCAACGACAAAAACGAAAGCGCTAACGAGAAGAGTTTGAACTACCGTCGCAACTGAAGGAGACGAAGGTATCGTGAAACTTAGACCGCCTCCAGCAGTAGCGATGGCAACTGCGAGTGTCAACGAGGCCATTCCAATGAGCGATCCAATTGAGAAGTGCCTGAACCAGTGCTCGTGCAGTGACGCACCAAGAGCGCGGAATGGTAGACCTTCAAGCCAACGACCGCACAGATAACCAGCGAGCAATGCCGCCAGTAGATAAATGAATCTAAAAACTAAATCCTGAATCGTTTCGGAAGGTGTGATTTGAGGCGCGACATTGAAAAGAATAGCGAGCGCGACGAGTACGATTCTGCTGAGCAGAAAGAAAATCGCGATGAACAAGCCAACGAAGGTGAGCAGCCGCCAGCCGCTTCGCAGCCGACCAGCGTCGTTAATGAAGATTTTGGCTAAGTGCATCTGAAGGTTCTGAAGTCGCGCGCATTGTAGAAGAGAATTGACAATTGAGTGCAACGAATCTTGAGCGGGGGTGAACCGCCCTTCTCGACCTCGAGACTTTCAAACTTGAGTTTTTGCATCTGAACATCGAAAGCCTGTCCAAGCATTGATGTTGAA
>JBKPAL010000138.1:0-7235 GCA_046726395.1 Acidobacteriota bacterium | reverse complement strand
CGAGAAACAAGTACGTGAGTTACCACTCTTGGTCGCCGCGGAGAGCGGGGGCCGGTCACCACTCTCTTTCATCTTTCTCGACAGCAGCGTTGTGTCTAACGATCGGACCGGAACTGGTTCGACCTCTGGAAGTACTGGCACGAACGCGACAAATTTCAGGATCAATGGTGGGCAGGGACTTGGCGCCGACATCTTGATCGACGGTGCGCAGACCAGACGCGGAGAGAACGGCACGTTCTTCTCTGAAGTTGCGCCCGGACCGAACGCTTTTCAGGAGTTCACATTGTCGACCTCGACTTATTCGGCGGAGTTCGGCAACTCCTCAGGCGGCGTTGTTAACTTCACTATTAAAACTGGCGGCAATGATTTCCACGGTGAGGCTTATCTGTTTCATATCAACGACGCTTTGAATGCGAATATCGATCGTAACCGCATTTTGAACAGCGTCAGTGGCTGCGAACAACGAGGCACGCCTTGTCTCGACAAGCCGTTGGATAGACAGTTTGATTTTGGATTCAGCGTGAGCGGTCCGGTGATCTTGCCAAGGTTCGGCGAAGGTGGTCCGTCCACTTGGAATGGTAAGAACAAGACATTCTTCTTTTTCAACTACGGTGGGTATCGGACGTTTCAGTCGGAGACCGTAGAAATCAGCGTTCCGACATTACGAATGCGCAGCGGAGACTTCTCCGAGCTGTTGACTGATCCGTACGTTCTTCAATTCTTTGGTGGACCAGTACAAATCTATGATCCATCTCAACTGGCCGGCGCTCGCACAGCAATCCCCGGTAATCGATTGGATCTATACCTTGGCGGGGCGCGCATTTCGCCGGTAGGACGAAACTTTCTCAACCTGTTGCCGCTACCGAACCAGACCGGACCAAATGGCTCAAGCGTCTTCCGTAATTATCGCGCTAACACTACGTCAACGGCGAAGACGAACTACTACGTAACCAAGATCACGCAGAACCTCACCGACCGTCAGTCGCTGAACTTCAGTTATACGTTTCGTAAACTTCCGAGTGTGAAGGGTGGCTTCCCGCGATTCCCTGAGCCCTTCGTCGCACAAGGAGTTTGGGACCAGCTATTCAAGTCCTACTATGCGCGACTGCAACACGATTGGACGTTGGACGCAACGTTACTCAATCACTTCAATGCAGGTTTCTCTCGCTCGGATGTATCGAATTTTAATTTCACGCGAGGCATTCCAGCCAGCTCGCTTGGCCTGAGTCCACTGGCGACGCAGAATACGGGACTTCCGTTGATCGGCTTTCCGGGATACGGCAATCCTGTGACCTCCCTGGATCCGCGTGCACTACAGCCTGGTGGCTCAACATTCTTCGACAACAGGGTGCGCGACAACTCAGTGCATATCAGCGATTTTGTCACACTTATCCACGATCGACACACGATGCGCTTCGGCGGTGAAGTGCGCATACAACAACTGAACAACGCCGCACACTTCGATATCGGTGGTAACTTCAACTTCCGCAGCAATCAAACTGCGAACACGAATGACTTCAACCAAGGCTGGCCTGTCGCAAGTCTCATAACAGGACGCCCAGAGTTTTCCTTCAATAGCAACCAGACCATTGATCCTGGCTTACGATTCTTCTCCGAAGCCTTCTTCTTTCAAGATGACTTTAAGATCACGCCGAAGCTGACGTTGAATCTCGGAGTCCGATACGACTACGGTCGTCCGCGTGAAGAGGCGCGCGGGTTCTTACGCGGATTTGATCCTGATACGCCGAATCCGGCTGCAGGTGGGCATCTCGGCGCGATCGTGGGAGCGATAGGGCAGGGAGGATTGCAATCGCAGTGGTTCGGCCTAGTGAAACCAGACCGCAGCAATTTCGGACCTCGTCTTGGCTTCGCCTATTCGATTAACGAAAAGACGGTGTTGCGCGGAGGTTACGGACTCTACTACGCGCCGGTGATCTACAACGACTTTGGAAATACCGGAGTACTTGGATACAGCCCAGGCGCGGTCAACATCAACGGTGGGCTTGACGCGTTTATCACGCTCGACAACTACCCGCACATCCCTGTTGCTAATCCGGCCGATCAAGCAGTTGGTCAACTTGATCGAACTGACATTGATTTCTTCGATAAAACCTTCAAGACCGGCCGCACGGTCCAGTACAGTCTCGACATTCAGCGCGAGCTTCCCTACAACCTCGCGCTCCAAGTTGGTTACACGGGATCCAAGGGCACACGGCTCCGATCGAATTTCGATCCTATCAACAAGCTTCCTTTCGATGCTCTTAAGCTTGGGCTGCCTTTACTCAGCAAGCGATTGGCTGATGTGACGGCCTCTGATCGAGCGTACGCGGCAAGCGTCGGCTTTCCTTTGCCCGCCACTCCTGATTCGGTGTATCCGGGCTTCAGTACTCAGGGCGGTACTTTCTTTGCTCAGACCGTGGCCCAAGCACTCAAGCCGTTTCCGCAATACGGAATCATCAACAACCGTCTCGAGAGTCAGGGGCAGAGTTTTTACAACGCCTTCAGAGCGGATGTGCAGAGGCGTTTCTCTCAGGGATTCCAGTTCGGTGCCTCCTACACATTCGCCAAGTTACTCACGGACGCCGGCGAGGATATCTTTGGCGATTCACCGCTGAATGGTGTGATTCAGAATCCATTTGATCGTCATCCATTGCGTGGGGTGTCGCCGAGTATTCCGCCACACTCTTTCGTCTTGAACTACATCTTCGAACTACCCTTCGGTAAGGGGAGGCGTTATCTAAATGAAGGTGGATGGGTGGATCGTGTGGTTGGCGGGTGGCAGCTTAGTGGCATCCATCGGTATCGCAGTGGACCAGCGCTTACTCCGTTCGTAGCGGGCGGGCAGCGGGACTTTCTAACCCTGATCGGCTACGGTGGTAATCTGCGGCCGAACATTACCGGTCAGTCCTTCTATACTGATATTCAGTCCGGCGCTGTACAGTATCGTTATCTAAATCCGGGTGCTTTCTCTAGACCAGTGGATTATCGAAACGCACCTGGTCCGATCGGTAGTCCGGAGTACGCAGCTTTCTATGCTAATCCGAATCGATTCTTTGGCGATGCTGCTCCGACATACGGCGGCTTACGCGCGCAGCCGTTCTTCACTGAGGATTTCAGTGCCATGAAGAAAACGCGTGTCACCGAAACATCCTATTTCGAGCTACGCTTCGAATTCTTCAACTTGTTCAATCGTGGTCGCTATGGAGTTCCCAATCTAAACTTGGACGACGTCAACTTTGGGATATCTGCCCGAAACGCCGATATCTTTCAGCCGCGGCGTATTCAGGTGGGCGGCCGGTTCGTGTGGTGACGTCAGGGACTGGTGAACATACGACGTTCTTTAGTTGTCTCACTGCTTATCTTGTTCCTAGTCTCGACGGGATCGAGTGATCTGAAAGTGTGCCGGGCACAGACCTCCGCAGTCTCGGGGAACAAGAACCTACCATTCACAAAACAGACTGAAGTTCTTATAGCTGAGGGCATCAGCGCGTTTGAACGTGACGACCTGAACGCGGCACGTCGCTCGTTCGAAAAAGTTTTGAGTCTGAACCCGACGGACGTTACCGCGCATACTTATCTTGGTTTCATAGCAGATCGCGCGGGTGATCTAAAAGAGGCAGAACAACATTTTTCAGCTGCGGCGTTGAAAGATCCTTCGTCTGCTTCAGCGAGAAACAATTACGGCGCAATTCTGATGCGCACCGGACGATTCGCACTCGCGGCTGCCGAGTTCGAAGCTTCAATCAAACTCGATCCGAAGCAGCCCAACGCTTTGGTCAATCTCGCGCAGATTCGTTTTGCATCTGGCAGCCCCGCGGACCTTGGTCGCGCTGACGAGTTGTTCATGCGCGCTTACTCATTAGCTCCTGACGTGGATATTGCGCGGGCACTAACTGTAATTTCACTGCGTCGCCAGGATCGTAAGCTCGCAGCAACGCGTTATCGCGATTACGTCACGCGAGTGGCGAGTGATAAGAAGACCGGAGCTTCGACTGCAGAATCTCGAGCCGAAATCGGCGCAGCCCTGTTGGAAGCGGGAATGTTGTCCGAAGCAGAGACAGAGTTGAGTGCGGCCATCGATCTCGACCCATCTAATCAGAACGCAATCGTCAACCTGGCTAAGCTGTACATTGCACGTAAGGAATTTGTCGCTGCGGGTAAAACGCTAGAGACAGCGGTGGCTCGAGGCGTTGAAGCCGCACCAATTTACGCGCTTCTCTCCGATGTATATCAACAGACTGGCCATCCGGAGAATGCGATTCCCGCGATGAGACTGGCCATTCAACGCGACCCGCAATCCGAGAAGTATCGCTTTGCTTATGGAATGTTATTGACGAACGTTTATGCGCCGGCCGCTGCTGCAATCAGACTCGAAGAGGCGCTTAAGTCTTTTCCCAGCTCGCCGAACCTTTGGTTTGCTCTCGGTCTTGCATATTTCAAAAACGAGAAGATGGAGCAGGCTGAGGCAGCCTTCAAACGAGCGAGCGAGTTGAATGCGAGTTTCGCCCCACCCTTTGCTTATCGCGGAATGATTCGTGTGCAATCGGGGAGTTATGCAGAGGCGATCAGCTTGTACGAGCAGGCATTGCAACTCAACCAGAAGCTTACAGTGGTCCATTATCTCATTGCGGATGCTTTGCTCAAGATGCCTGATGCGGATTCAGCAAAGGTCGAGGACCATCTGAAACGTGCTGTTGAATCGGACCCAACCTTTGTTCCCGCGCGACTCTCTTTAGGCAAACTCTACATGCGATCTGAACGATGGAAGGATGCGGCGGCAGAATTCGAACAAGTGATAAAAGTGGATCCGAACATCGCAGAATCGCATTACCAACTGGGCCGGACGTACATTCGACTCAAACGATCCGCTGAGGCGCAGGCAGAGATGACGACTTTTAAGACTCTCAGTGCTTCGCAAAAAGAGTTGGAGACTAAAGAGCTGCGCGACATAGTCAAAAGATTGGCCGATGTTCGGTTTTAAACTTTAGTCTGTCGAGAAAACGATGAAGAGACGTGAGTTCATTACCGACGCGCTGATATTTGGCTCAGCGGTGGCCACGCTACGTGCATACGGTTTTGCTCAGTCGACTCGCGCCGCTGACTCGCGTATTGAAGTGCTGCTCGGGGAAGAGATTGGCACCATCAATCCAAACATCTACGGTCACTTTGTCGAGCATCTGGGCGGCGTGGTGTATGACGGCATTTGGGTTGGAGAGAATTCGAAAGTGCCGAACACCGGCGGGATTCGTAACGCAATCGTTGAAGCTCTGCAAAGAATAAAAGCGCCGGTAATTCGTTATCCAGGAGGATGTTTTGCCGACAGTTACAACTGGCGCGACGGTGTTGGAGATCGCGCGCAGCGACCACGACGAACAAACTTTTGGGTCGACGAACCTGATTCAAAAGCGCCCGCTAACTCTACTGCGAAAGTTGAACCAAACTGGTTCGGTACCAATGAGTTCATGCGCTTTTGCAAACTGATTGGCGCCAAACCTTATTTGGCTGCGAACCTCCGCAGCTTGCCCGCACAGGCTTTTTACGAATGGGTGGAATACTGTAACGCACCGGCAGGAACTACAACCTTGGCAGAGATGCGGGCCAGCGGACCAATGGGAAGTGCAGAGCCGTTCCGTGTTGAGTACTGGGGTGTAGGAAACGAGTCATGGGGCTGCGGCGGCAACTTTACTCCGGAAGAGTACGCACAAGAATTTCGACGCTTCCTCGCAGCCGTACCGGGTTATGGGGTTCCCATCAAGTTCATGGCTGCTGGTCCAAATGCAGGTGACCTTAATTGGTCTCGTGGCTTCTTCGCAAAGATGCGCGAAAAGGGCGACTGGACTTTCGATCGTTTGTACGGTTGGTGTCTTCATCACTACTCATGGAACGTGTCAGGTGGCAGAACCAACGACTGGCGCGAAGGAAAAGGCGATGCGCTGAAGTTTGATACTGAGCAGTATTACGAATTGCTGAGAGAAGCCGACAAGATGGAAGGTTTGATCGAGCGGCATTGGACAGTGATGGGTGAGTACGATCCGCGGCATCGGACGAAGCTGATTGTTGACGAGTGGGGATCCTGGCACCGAGCGGGCACTGAGATCGCACAAACACACATGTTGGGCCAACAACAGACAATGCGTGACGCACTCGTCGCTTCGATTTCGCTCGATACGTTTCACCGCCACGCGGATAAGGTCGTGATGGCGAATGTTGCACAACTCGTCAATTGCTTGCACTCGCTTTTCCTCGCGCGCGAAGACAAATTCATCTTGACGCCGAACTATCACGTGTTTGAGATGTTCATGCCGCATATGGGTGCGACTGCCATGCGATCAGTTTTCACTTCACCGCAAGCGCAGTACGCGCGCAATGGTAAACCGGCTGAGTTCTGGGGAATTCGAGGATCTGCTTCCTTGAACGGAAAGCAATTAACTCTGACTGTGACGAACGCGCATGCGAGTGAGACTCGCGTCGCAGAGATCGCGCTGAGGGGAGCACGCGCGAGTTCTGTTGAAGCTCGTGTGTTGACTGCGCCTGATGTGCACGCTCACAACACGTTTGAGAATCCTCGTGCTGTAGAACCACGCAGTGAACAAGTCAGCGTGACGCCGGGTGATCTTGTATTCCAGTTTCCGCCAGCGTCAGTGACGCGCTTACTGATAACGTTGACTTAGGAAAGCGACGGAGACACGTGTCGGATTTCAGTGCTTGCAACAATACAGAACCCGGGAGCGGTAGCGACCTGATGCTACGCTCAGCTGGCCTGATTATCTGTTGAGTGTAGCATCCGGTCGCTACCGCTCCCGGTTCTGTATTGCGGCCAAACGATGCTGCAAATTTTCGGCGAGATAACTCTCGTTATAACGTCAATGTATTGGGAAGAACGATGGCATCCGTTACGTGAGGAGTGGGTCATCATCGCGGCCCATCGTCAGGACCGTCCCTGGAGCGGCGAAACGATCCGTCATGACGAGGAGGATTTACCGGAATACCTTCCCGACTGTTATTTGTGCCCGGGCAATTTAAGGGTCAATGGAGCACGCAACGACAACTACGCGGACACATTCGTCTTCGACAATGATCATCCGAGTGTCGGCTTTGACTCACCGACGTCTCTCGATCACCCCCCAGGCATTTATCGTAATCAACCTGCGCGCGGAGTAGCGCGAGTTGTCTGTTACAGTCCCAACCATAGCCTTGCATTGGCCGAACTCGAGCCGCGACAGATTGAGAATCTT
>JBKPAL010000137.1:0-28599 GCA_046726395.1 Acidobacteriota bacterium | reverse complement strand
CTGCTCTCGAAGCTGAGCAGTTAAGAACTCAATAAATCGAGGAAGTCTTACAACTATCAACTCACTAACCGGTGCGAAATCTGATTTACTGTCCCGGCGGTCGTACGTCACGAGAAAGCTTTTCTACGCGCTCTCTCCATTCGGCCTTTGACAGCTTACCGAGCTGCCGAGTCTCGAACGCAGCGAGAACCAATTTCCGGACACTCGAGATGACGACCAACTCCAACGCCGCTTTTGGCTTCGCTGCTTCATCCAGGTTGGCCAGTCTCGAATCGCGCCACTCGGGCGGGGGCAGTGAACCCAGTTTGAGGTAAGACACAGCTTCCAATCCCGTTCCGCCGATGTCAGAAAGGTTTTTTGCGAATGGCTTAATTTCCTTTAGCGCCAGCGAGCGGTCAATGATCGGCTCCAATGAAACTCCTGAAGCCTGCCAGTCATCGAGAGTCCTACTGATGTCCGCGCGATAAAGCTCAAAACGCGGAGCGTCATCCAGAAATTGATCAACCATCCATGAAAAGTTGCGCGCCGCTTCGCTGTCGGGAGTCGTAGCATCAACCACGCCTGTCAATGGACTGAGCATGGTCTGCGGTCGCATCTGATAGCGCCGGTATTCCTTAACGGGTTCGATCACGGAAACGAGCGTCCGCAGTGGACCGACGTCTTCACCTCTCACAAGCCGTCGTAACATCATGTCCCTGTTCTTCTTGTGAGTTAGTCCCAATTCTTCCAATTGCACACTAACGACAGCGAGGCGGCGATACATGTCTGGCACATCAGTCACAGTTCGCGAAGACCAAAGCCTTTCTGCAATGGCTGCAGTACGAGGCCAAATGCGCGAGTCGATCGTTTCGGGTGTCACCCACTCGCTCCACATTGTCGCTTCGCCTCCCAGAACGTGTTTGGCCTCTTCAGCAGTCAAAGTGCTGTTGCTGGGTAGCGGGTCAGGAATGTAATGCTGTGACGCCGTCTGAATCAGATCGATGTAATAGCCGTTGGAGAGAATCCCGTCATAGCCCTGCCGTGCGGCGTCCGCGAGAGCCGCGGTCCCACGCCACGATTGGATGACCACGTCCTTCGGCAACTCGGGTTGCAAGATTTCGTCCCAGCCAACCATCCTCTTGCCATGCTTCTGGAGAATCTTCAGAACGCGCTTATTAAAGTAAGCCTGAAGCGCATGATTGTCCTTAATTCCCTTCGCTTTCATGTAGGCTTGAATCTTGGGATTGCGGTCCCATTGTTTGCCTTCATTTTCGTCACCGCCGATATGCATGTAGGCATCCGGAAACAGCGCAGCCATCTCGCCCAAGAAGGTTTCGAGAAATTTGTAAACCTCTTCGCGAGTAGGATCGAGCGCCGGTTCGAATATTCCCGGCCGTCGTTCAATCGTATATGGACCAGGAGCACTGCCAAGCTCAGGATAGCCAACTAACCAGCTCGTGCTATGACCGGGCATATCAAACTCTGGAATCACTCGGATGCCCCTGTCGCGGGCATACGCAATGATCTCTCGTACCTGATCCTGCGTGTAATAGTTGCCGTCGGAACCAAGCTGATGCAGCTTGGGAAATTTTTTACTCTCGACACGAAATCCCTGGTCCTCAGTCAAATGCCAGTGAAAGACGTTGAGCTTCACTGCGGCCATGGCATCTAGATTACGTTTAAGGACCTCCATCGTTTGGAAGTGACGAGCTACGTCGATCAATAACCCGCGCCAGGGAAAGCGTGGTTGATCCTGAATCTGTACTCCGGGAAGGAAGTAGCCACGCTGATCGCTTTCAAGCAGTTGCAGGAGAGTCTCAAGTCCACGCAATGCGCCAACGACTGTGGGCGCACTCAGCATCGCCTGACGCCTGGTGATATCAATCTTGTAACTCTCGTTCTCTCCAACTGCAGGAATCTCTTTGCCGGCGCCTTCACAATGAACCACCACAGTCGTAGTTTGATCGTCCAATGCGAGACCGGGTGCAAGTGAAAAGACGGTGCGACCTTCGATCCGTTTGACGAATCGCGCGATCGCAGATTGCAACCGAGCATCTGAGAATCCTCGAGTAGCTACTTTGAATGAACTGTCGATTGGCAGACGCTCGTCATTGAATGCAATCGAAGCAGGGACCGGCATTAGGTTGTGCAGACGCTTTGCTTCCTGCGCAGAGGCGTTCGATGCCCACGTTAATACCGAGACTAGAAGGAATGGTCGTAAGGTTCTCATTTGATCTTCCGTTAATTAAATGATTCTTCTCTATGCACGAATTAACTGCTGTCTGGATACAACAACGAATACAGAACCGTGAGCTGTAGCGACCGGATGCTACGCTCAACTAACTACTTGAAAAGCCACAATAAACCGCAGGTTGACTGTAGCATCCGGTCGCTACAGCTCGCGGTTCTCATTCGTATTACTTCAGCATGAATTTCTGTCGTAACCCACCAATGCTGATTTCAAACTCGCCCGGCTCAACTACAGGCTTGTTATTAGCGCCGATGAAAGAAAGATCTTCGGGTCGTAACTTGAAAGTGAGGGTCCGATTCTGACCGGGCTCGAGCTGGATTTTTGCAAAGCGGCGCAAGCGTTTATTCGGTGGTGATATCGAAGCAACAAGATCACTCACAAACAACAGCGCAACCTCCTTACCTGCTCGACCTCCCGTATTATTAACTGTGACATTCACCGTTAGGTCCTCGTTTCCTGTGATCGTTGTCTTATCGAGACGCAAATCGCTGTACGCGAAAGTCGTGTAACTCAAGCCCTGACCAAATTCGAACTGCGGCTTGAAAGCCATATTGCCAAAAGCAGTGTTCTCCGTTTCGAACGGTTTGTGATCGTAGTTGATTAAACCGTTAGGCGTACGAGGATAGGTGTAGGGAAGCTTGCCACTGGGATTCACATCTCCGAACAAAACGTCGGCGATCGCAGTTCCACCTTCGTTGCTTGGATTGTAAGCCATCAGAATGGCCTTAGCTCCGTCAGCGATGCGATTGATAATTCGCGGTCGCCCTTCAACCAGCACCATGACAACGGGTTTACCTGTTGCTTGAATAGCTTCGGCTAGTTTCACCTGCGGCGCGGGCAAATTTAGATCTGTTATGTTGCCTGGCGTCTCGCAATACGAACCCTCACCGAGAGACAACACCACGACATCAGCAGTTTGTGCTGCACGCACCGCGGCGGCGATATCAACCTCTTCGTCCTGGTCTGTCGGAGTCGAGTTGGATGGTCCAGAGCGGCGCGTAATTTTCGTCCCTGGCACATACGTCAAGTTCCCTGCCCCGATCTTCGCTTCGATGGCTTGCCGGATCGTTGGCCGATCTTTCGGATAAAGCGATTCTTCCGAGCCTTGCCAAACATATGACCAGCCATTGTTAAGAGAGACGAGGGAGTCTGCAGTTGGACCAGTAAGAAGCACTTTCTTATTCTTCGCTAACGGCAGGACGTTGTCCGAGTTTTTCAGCAGCGTTAGTGATTCGCGTGCCGCAACCAAACTTAACTGTCTCGATTCCGCAAGGCCGAACTTCGCTTTGAGTGCCGGATTTGGAGTCGCATTCTCAAACAAACCCAATTCGAACTTCACTCTTAGAATTCGTCGTACTGCTTCATCGATTCGCGATTGCGGCACCTTTCCCTCTTTAGCAAGCGCGAGCAAGTGATCGGCAAAGCTGTAATCAAGCGGCACCATACTCATATCAACGCCGGCCATGATCGACATTCGAGTCGCTTCTTTTTCATCGGCCGCAATTCGCCACATGGTGACCAGCTTCTTTATGTCTTCCCAATCGGAAACGACAAAGCCTTTAAAGCCGAGTTCATTGCGCAGAATCTCCGTCAGGATTTGATGATTGACGTGGCCCGGAACACCATTGATCTCGGCCGAGTTGATCATGATGGTGCGCGCTCCTGCTTTAACAGCTGTCTCGAATGTCGGCAAAAAGTATTCACGCAGATAGTTCTCAGGAATCCACGCAGGCGTTCGATCTCTGCCGGTAAGTGGAAAGCTATAGCCCAGGTAGTGCTTCAAACTTGATGCAACTCGGTCTTGTGCGCCGACGTCAGATCCTTCAAGTCCACGCACGAACGCGACGCCCATCACCTTTGCGAGATAAGGATCTTCTCCAAAGGTCTCCCAAAAGCGCGGCCAAAGTGGTTGACGACCAAGATCAAGCACTGGCGAAAAGCTCCATGGAATTCCCGCTGCTCTCGTTTCCATTGCCGTCACTTCAGCAGCTCGCCTCATGAGCTCAGGGTTCCATGTGGCAGCCATGCCAATCTCTTGCGGAAATAGAGTCGCACCCCGCACATAATTTGCTCCGTGAATTGAGTCGATGCCGTAAATCACAGGAATCTTCAGACGAGTCTTGGTAGCTGAGGCTTGAATTTGATTGATAACTTCGTGCCACTTATCAATCGTGAGTGCCTGATCATAAACGTTCAGGATCGAGCCAACTCCATACTTGCCGATTGCCTTGTCGAGCTTCGCCGGATCGATTTGGATGTTTTGATCGTGGCCGCTCACGATCATCTCCATGGTGAGCTGCATCATCTGCCCAACCTTTTCCTCCAATGTCATCTGTTTGAGCAGCGCTTCGATCCTTTGTGAATTGTCCCGTTCGGAGCCACGTGACCGCAGTGCTCTTTGGAAAAAGTCGTCACTCTCAACAAGACCATCTTGTGGTGTTGTAATCGAAGTTTTGACGGCTGAATCGGCGGTCCGGATCAGACTGGCACTATTTGCAACTCGTAAGGGGAGGGTTAAAGACAGGGACAGGGCCAGTGCCCCCAGGGCAAGTACCGCTCTACTCATCTGATTGTTTTCCTCAGGCAGGATACTGGAGCGAGGCTATTTTCTTTTATTTACAAGGGATAATCAATAAGTGAAAGTCGACTCTTTGGAGTGCGGTGGCAAGCGCAGCGCGACACCGCTTTGGATTTTGTATCTTGAATCGAGCCTCGAAGCTTGACTTTGCCTAAGGATCGAAAGCGGTGTCACGCTGCGCTTGCCACCGCACTCCAAAGGTACCGCGCTGTCACGGCTCGCTTGAAGGTAAGGCAGGCTGCTACTTAAACTTCAAACAGACAGGCGATGGAATCTCTGCATTCTTTCCTGTTGCTGTTAACCGGCCCGTCTTCGGATCAATGCGAAACACAACCACATTGTCCGTTCGTTGATTCGCAACGAGCAGAAATCTCTCTGTCGGGTCGATCGTAAAATTCCGCGGCCACTTCCCTCCCGTCGGTACATGCTCGACTAAGCGCAACTTTCCAGTGTTGTTATCAATCTCGAACACAACAATGCTGTCATGACCGCGGTTGGATCCATATAGAAACTTGCCTGAGCGCGAAACGTGCACATCCGCGCAATAGCTCACTCCCGAAAAACCTTCAGGCAAGGTCGAGATGGTTTCGATAATTTGCAAGGTGCCACGAACTCCGTCGTAAGCGAAACCTGAGATCGTCGAGTCAAGTTCATTAATCACGTAGACGTGCTTGCCGCTGGGGTGAAACGTAAGATGACGCGGGCCCGCTCCTGCCTTCAATTTGGCCGACGGTTGACTACTAGGCACAAGCTTCCCGTCCGCGCTGTCGAATCGATAGATCATGACCTTATCGCTTCCTAAGTCTGCTGCAAGCGCGTGTCGCTCCGCAGCATCGAGCATGATGCAGTGAGCATGCGCACCCTTCTGTTGCTCCTTTGGACCAGAACCTTCATGCTGCTTCAGATCAGTTGCACTGCCCAGACGACCGTCACGCAGAATCGGCAGGACGGCCACGCTACCTCCGGTGTAGTTCGCCACGAGCATGTGGCTGCCCTTGCCGTTAACAGCTACGTAGCAAGGATCAGCTCCTAACGATGGTTGTTGATTCAGAAGAGTGAGCTTGGCGTTAGCAGGGTCGATGCTGAATGCGCTGACTGCTCCACTCGGTTTGCCACCAAACTCGCCAACTTCATTCACCGCATATAAGTAGCGCTTGGTCCGATCAATTGTCACAAAAGACGGATTGACCGCACTTGTAGAGCCGAGACGCGTTAGTTCACCGCTGGTCTCATCCATGCGGTATAAGTAGATGCCTTCACTCTTTCCCGTTGTGTACGTGCCGACATAGAGAATCTGTTGTCGTGTTGGATTGGACCAAAGCGAGCTTCGAAGAAATGAAGCGCCGAGCATTCCCGTAGCTGCCGCTTGGAGGAAATGACGGCGAGAAGTTAACGCATTGCCGATTGCCAATTGCCGACTGTCGATTTGTCGCGACGACCGAAACTCATTGGTTACCGACGTTGTGTTATCGAACCCGTTCTCATAGATGCAATCGGCAATCGGCAATCGGAATTTTGCAATCGACAATCTGACAGGCTCCTTAGAATGTACTAGGGAAAGCGAGTGAACACTAACACAAAACAACAAGGCCCTAACATTTACGTTAGGGCCTTAGCTTCTGACATTTGATTTGCTCTTAATTACTGGCGATCAAGACATGCTTAGCAGGTTTCTGCTCCAGCAAGTCTGCGAGAACCTTCTCTCGATCCGCCTGCCGTATCTCGCGACCTGTGTTCTCACCTGGCAGCCAAAACCGCGACAGGAAGTAAAGGTTGTCGTAGCGACGGAAGACGATCGTGGTGTTCTCGGCTGTGTCATTCGCTCGGACCGGCGTCGTAATCACCGCTGCCGTTTCGTTGGTGGTCTTATTCCGAAATACCCAAACCGTAGCTGAATCGCGTTTGGTTGGTTCGATAAGGTATTGACCGGCTAACAGCGCCTTCTCACCGACGATAAAGTTGAACGGAATGTCGATTACAGTGCGGTCGGACTGTCCAAAAGCCGACGAAACTGACAACAGCAGAAAGAGGCTTGAGATAGCAATCGCCCTTGGGATGTGTTTCATGGTGCTCTCCTTTAGATCGGCGAGCCCAATTGCCGCCGTTCACTTAATAACGCGCAAAGATTTCGGCGATTGAATCACGTGTGGGGAAAAAGCTGATTAGCCGCGGATTAACGTGGATGACAGGGATCAGAGGTCAGAAGGCTTTGCCTTCTGGACTTGAGGAAGCGGCTTCGCCCTTCCGGTAAGCTTGCTAGATAGTGGTTGGGCTTTGCCCTTCTGATCAGAAATCCAAAAAAATCGGGCTGTGCCTTCCTGGAGGGTGCAGCCCAAAAAATTGTCCGGATACGTGCCGGAAGGGCGAAGCCGCTTCCTTAAGTCCAGAAGGCAAAGCCTCCACTAATCACTAACTTCTGATCTCTGACCTCTAACTTCCGGCTATTTAATCAGCTTTGCAAGTTCGCGCCACGTGATTAACTTAACTTGATTCTCTTGCAGCAGCTTGCGGAACTCATCACTGGTGAAAAAATCAAAATCCCGTTGCCGCCATGCAGCTCCCCAGTCAGGATGATCGACGGTAGCACCTCGCATCTCAGCGTCATCAAAAGCAAGATGGACCACGATCTCGGTAACACCCGGTTGCAGGTTCCTTATCGCGTCAGCGTAAAATTTTGACCAGTCTTTCGCGGCCACGCTCGGATTGATGTCTATGACTCGGTCGAGATAGACGTCATCATCAGACAAAACCGAAGCGGGAAAATTCGGACGTGAGAACCACTCCTTCGCAACTCTAACTGGCAGCTTGTTATCACGAGCCACACGCATTAACACTTCGAACAACGCCTTACTTTGATAAAGCGTACCCATGTGTGAATCAAGATGCGTTGGCTGAATCCCAAAGGCTCGGGCGCGCTCGATTTGGGCTCGGATTTCGGCTTCAACCTCTTTCGGATCAGCGTGTGAGGCTGCCTCAACCTCCGTAAAGTATAAATAACCATTCTTGTCCAACAGTGAACTGGTTCTATCTTTTGGCAGCACGGGTCCCCAACGGTATGAAGTCCATTCGCTCGTGAGCGTCAGGTGCAACCCGAGATCTGCCTGAGAGTGCGTTCGGGCGTAAGCCGCTATCTCCGAAAGCCAGGGACACGGGACCATAATGCTTCCCGACCTGACAAGTTCAGTCTCAAATGCCTTAATGCTTGCTGCGTTTACCGAATGGGCCATCCCAAGATCGTCGGCATGCACGATGAGAAGCTTTGCGTCAGGTGAGTATCCAAGTCTCTCGGCAATGGTTTTCGGTGTCTGTCCTTTAATGCCGGATGTGGACAGCAAAACTGCCAGAAACAATGCTTGTGCGAAAAATGTTTTGCAGCTCATGATTTTTAGGTTTGCCATTTTTGTTTGCAGGAGTTTACCCAGTTGTGTGAAAAGCTGAAACTCAAAGCTATAGATCCTTGAGCGGGGGTAAACCACCCTTCCGGACCTATGAGACTTTCAAGCTTAAGCACTTACGTCTGCGTTGAAGGGCTGTCAATCATCGCCGGTTACATTCAAGTCTGAAAGTCTCATAGGTCCGGAAGGGTGGTTTACCCCCGCTCAAGCTTTGTTAATTTTCAGTCTTCGAGTTGAATAATTAACGAAACCAACTGTTGTCCCAAGCCAAAAAACAACTGACGCGGACTTATGTCGTGGGGTACAATTAAGTCCCACTGAGCAGTTTTTCGAGTCATTCACAGCACGAATTCGATGAAACCGCTGAAGGTCGGCATCACTGGCGTTCGGGGAATCGTCGGCGAAACATTTTCACCTGAATTAGCCGTGGGTTTTGCACAAGCCTTCGGCACCTATCTGGGACCTCGGCGGATACTCATCTGTCGCGATACCAGATCCTCAGGACCCATGATTCGTTCGGCAGTCATTGCCGGATTACTCGCCGCCGGTTGTGAGGTCGTCGATCTGGGCATTGCACCTTCCCCGAGCATGCAGCTCGCCGTCAAGTCCCTAGGGGCAAATGGCGGCGTCGCAATTACGGCCGGTCACAATCCTTGGAATTGGAACGCATTGAAGTTTGTTCGAAGCGATGGTCTTTATCTTAATCAAACTCAGGGAGAGGAACTCCTGGACATTTTTCATCAAGGCGAGTTCGCCAAAGCGGACTGGAAGACCATCAAGCAATCGGTTGAATTCGCCAATGCGATTCCAGAACATCTTCGCAAACTGCAAGGTGCCTTTGACGTTCAATCAATTAAGTCAAAACGGCTTAATGTTGCCGTGGACTGTTGTAACGGCGCATGTTCGCTCCTTAGTCCGCAGTGGTTGCAGTCCCTCGGGTGCAAGGTCCTGGCCGTCAATGACGACACGCGACTGCCCTTCCCACATGCACCTGAGCCAAAGCCAGAAACGATGGCCCAGCTCGGTGCAGTAGTTAAAGCGGGTCAGGCCGATATTGGTTTCGCACACGATGCAGATGGTGAACGACTCGGGATTGTTACTGAACTAGGTGAGGCACTTTCTGAAGAGATGACTCTGGCACTGGCTGCGGACATTCGGCTGCGAAGCAACCCCGGAACAATCGTCACAAACATTTCAACTACTAGTGCTGTTGACAGAATCGCAGAGCGGTATGGGGCCAACGTGGTCCGAACTCCGGTGGGCCAGGCGTACATCTCCGAAGCCTTGCTTGATACCGATGGTGTACTTGGAGGTGAAGGAAGCGGGGGCATCACAGTGCCCGAAGTTCAGCGCACTCATGACAGTGCTGCGGCAATTGGACTGATTCTGGAGTATCTAGCAAAAACAGGTCAGCGTGTTTCTGAATTGGTCCAGCAACTTCCGCGGCTTACTACGCTTAAACATAACCTCGCGGTCGAACCAAATCGGCTGTATTCGCTGCTTCGGGATTTTCGCAGCGCGATGGAACAAGAAGAAATACCTTACGACGCCACGGATGGATTGAAAGTCACCTTCCCACAGGGTTGGGTTCATGTGCGAGCGTCGAACACCGAATCGATGATTCGCATCATCGCCGAAGCCGCCGACCCGTCCGAAGCTCGCCGGCTGCTCGATTGGGCTCGTGACAGGTTGAAACGATAGGAACTCTGTCAAAACAATGCCTGCTATACCAACACTAAAGATCAGCATCTCGGGAGTGCGCGGAGTGATCGGCGACTCGCTTTCACCGGCTCTGCTGACTCGCTTTGCTCAGGCTTTTGGTACCTACCTGGGAAGCGGCACGATCGTGATCGGGCGAGATCCGCGCACATCGGGAACGATGGTTAAGCACGCTGTGATCTCGGGAGTATTGTCGAGCGGCAGTGGCGTGATGGACATTGGAATGTGTCCTGTTCCTACTGTTCAACTACAGGTGCGGCATGTCGGAGCGCAAGGAGGTATTGCGATTACCGCTAGCCACAATCCAGCTGAATGGAATGCGTTGAAGTTCATCGGTCCAGACGGTCTATTTTTCGATGCAGGCCAGGCACGTGAACTCCTCGATATCTACCATCAGGGCGACTACACAAAGGTAAGCAGCTCTGAGATTCGTGACGTTCAAAAAATCGAAACGGCTACGGAGCTGCACATCAAGACGATTCTGGAAAAGCTTGGGCCTCTTCCGCAGACCGGAAAGCGCCTGCGCGTGGCATTGGATTCATGTAACGGCGCAGGGTCGTTAGTCACGCCTCAATTGATACAAGCACTTGGCGCTGAAGCCATTCCTCTGAATGTCACACCTGACGGATCGTTTCCTCGGCCAGCGGAACCACTACCTGAAAATCTTGCGAGTCTCTGTTCAGCGGTGAAGCAAAACAGTGCCGACGTTGGTTTCGCGCAAGACATGGATGCAGATCGGTTGGCAATCGTGTCCGATAAGGGTGAGCCAATCGGCGAAGACTACACGCTCGTGTTAGCAGCACTCTATGTGCTCGAGGAAGAGCGCGGGCCGGTGGTAGCGAACCTGTCCACGACTTCAGCCTTAGCCGATGTTGCCCGTCGATTCGATGTTCCTCTTTTTCTAACGAAGATCGGTGAAGTAAACGTTACGGACAAGATGAAGCAGCAGAACGCAGTCATTGGTGGTGAAGGAAACGGTGGCGTGATCTACCCGCGAATCAACTTCGCGCGTGACAGTCTGACGGGCATCGCGCTGGTCCTTCACCTATTGGCGAAATCAGGCAAGACAGTGTCGGAATTATTGGACCAATTTCCTCGTTACGGCATCGTCAAAGAAAAGATCGTTTGCCCCTCCCATCGAATCCCGAACGTGCTCAGAAAGATTCGCAAAGAGTTCGCGCAGTTCCCACTAGATAACCGCGATGGGGTGAAAGTGATGCTCGACGGAGGTTGGTTTTTGGTTAGAGGCTCCAATACCGAGCCAATTATTCGGATCACGGCAGAAGCGCGAAGTGAGAGTGAAGCGAAGAAGGTCGTGAATGACGTAATGACTCTCGTCACCGAATGTATTCGATAGTTTTATGATTCTTAGGAGACTTCTGAGTCGTTAGTTGAGCGGGAGTGAACCGCCCTTCCAAACCTAGAGACTCTTCGACTTAGTCTTGGTCCTTTTGATTGACAGGCTTTCAACGATAGATGCAATCATTCGAGTTCGAGCGTCTCGTGGTTAGGAAGGGCGGTTTACCCCCGCTGAGTTTCGGAAGGTTCAATCTTCGAGATTGTCGTCACGTGGTATAGCGCCAATTCCATAATGCTTGTAGCCCCCAGAACGAAAGGAAATCAATATATGAGTTTTGCGAACTCCCTCAGTCGCTGTCTCTTTATCGCACTGCTGATACTTCTTATTTGCTCCACGACTAATTCGGTTTTTGGTCAGCCGGCTGCGAACGCGACACTCACAGGAACGACCACTGATCCGAATGGGGCACTCGTCACCGGAGCAAACATCAGTGTAACGCAAACCACCACCGGATTGCGGCGGGATACGATAAGCAATAATGAGGGACTGTTTGTACTGTCAAACCTTGCGCCAGGAGCGTATGAGCTCAAAGTCGGGGCGAAGGGGTTCAAAACGACAATCACTAAGTCTCCTGTCATCCTGCAGGTAGGACAGACAAGTACCCTCAATGTTTCGTTGGAAGTCGGCGTTCAGGAGACGACAACAATAGTCTTGGATCATCTTGATTCGCGACTCTTGATCGATACCAGTGGCTCCGTGGTCGATGGAGTCATTGATTCACTTGACGTCGAGACTATGCCGTTGAACGGTCGTAATTTCATGGAGTTGGCTCTTCTGGTTCCAGGAAACACACCGGCGCCAAACTTCGATCCTACCAAGACGAACACACTCGTTATTTCTTCCGTGGGTCAGTTAGGTCGCGGTGGGAATGTTACTGTCGACGGCGCCGATAATAATGACGACGTAGTGGGCGGCATGATTCAGAACGTTTCACAAGAGGCGGTACAGGAGTTTCAGATCGCCACGAACCGTTTCTCCGCACAGTTAGGCCGTTCCGGATCTTCAGTTATAAACATCGTAACAAAAGCAGGCACTAACGATTTTCATGGTGCCGGTTCCATCTTCTTTCGTGATCACAATCTCCAAGGGTTACCTGCCACCTTCGATCGTAGTCTGGGTCAGACACCGCCATTTGATCGCCAGCAGTACGCGTTTGCGCTCGGTGGTCCAATCAAGGAGAATCGCGCATGGTTCTTTGGTTCGTTTGAATATCGTAATCAGGATGGAGTCGTGTTGGTGGGCGAGCGAGATCTTCCCACGCGATCGATCAGGCGTGGGTTTGCGCCAGCTCCTCTCAACGATTTCCTGACAAGCGGCCGCATCGACTGGAGCCCAACTAATTTAGATAAACTGACTTTTCGTTATTCATTCCAACGCGATGAGCTAGTGTCGGCGAGTACTCTTGTTCGCGCTATCGGCTCTGCATCGCAGCGACAGTCCAGCGAGAATAAGACAAACTCGTTACTCGCAAACTACACGCGCGTTATCTCTCCGCGGGACATCAACAGTTTCAACTTCAGCTTCAGCACGTTTATCAATCAAACACTGCCGGTGCAGCCTGGACCCCAGCTCACTTTTCCGAGCGTTCAGGATGGCGCATCGTTTCGTGTGCCACAGCAGACCAAGCAAAAACGTTATCAATTCAGCGATACGTACACGTTCGTGCGAGGCAATCATACGTTCTCAGTAGGCGGCGAAATTCAACGAGTCCAGTCTGATCTCGATCTGAAAGTATTTCAGCAGGGCCGAATTGAAATGATTGAAGACTTTCCTGACTTCGATCGAAATCGTGATGGTCGTGTGGATGACAATGACCTGGTGTTCGCTGTCACACTGAGAAGCGGCCACCCTGAGCAGCCTCTACTTCTTCCAGACACAAACAATACCTACTTGGCTGGGTTTATCCAGGATGACTGGCGGCTGCATCCACAACTGACATTGAACCTGGGCCTGCGCTATGAACTCGATACAGATGTGAAAAACGTGAGTCGCCAAGATGAGCTCAATCCACTGATCCTTCCCTTCCTCACCGGTGAAAGAACCAGGGATAAGAACAACTTTGCGCCGCGAGTCGGATTCAACTTTTCAACGAAGGACGGTCGGACCAGTGTTCATGCGGGCTACGGAATCTACTACGATCGTGTGACTCTTGAGATCCAAACTCTTGAACGCGGCTTGGACGGCCGCGCGCTGCCAGTAGAAGTCAGAGCTGGGAACCTCTTTTTCATTCCACCTCAATTCCTTTTCGATCCAGTGAACGGAGTGTTTCCACCAGGAGCGCCGACGCTCGCCAATCCGTTTACCGGCTTCGTGCTTCCAGGTGCCGGGGCTGGCGGCATCAACATCATCGACAACACGCTTCAGAACCCGACGGTGCACCAAATTAATGTCGGCGTTCAACGCGAACTTCATAACCAATTTGCGCTGCGCGCCGATTACGTCCGAAACATCGGTACACATTTCATTATCGGTCGTATCATCGGCACCGTACCTTTCAATCCAGTTGTGGGAGGTCCCGAAACAGTTAAGAACCTTGAGTCAAGCGTTAGAACGCAATACGACGGTCTGCTTATCAGTCTGGAAAAACGTTTCAGCAACTGGTACCAGTTCCGCGCGTCGTACACCCTGTCTCGATCGCTTAATTATGCGAACGACGATCAAATTCCCTTCTCAAATGGACCAATCGATTCGAGTAACCTGGGACGCGAATGGGGTCCCACACCAAACGATCAACGCCATCGCTTTAGCTTCTCAGGACTGTTTCAACTTCCCTGGGCAATCCGTATGGCCCCGATATTTACCTTAGCTTCATCCGTGCCAGTAGACATTCTTTTGCCTGATGGCAGTTCGCGCGTTTGTGAGTTGTCCAGAAATGCTGGCGCTCGTGAATTTCACACTGGCGCTGAATTGAACGCGAGGATTGATCAGATCAACGCTGCGGGCGGTTCACTTTGTCCTAATGCTGATCCGAGCACAGGCTTTCGTCCGCGAATCCCACTGCCGCGGGTAAGTGATGATTTGCGATTCGGCGACAACTTTTCATCTCTCGATCTGAGAGTCTCGAAGATCTTCAAACTCGGCGAGCGCGTCAGCATTGAGCCAATTGCCGAGGTTTTCAATTTGTTCAATGTCACGAATGTGCTTGGCGTGTCGAACGTCAATTATTCAGGTTTCAATAATGTGCTGGTACCAGACAGTAATGATCCAAGCACCCCCGGTTTTCAGCGGTCGTCCAGCTTCGGTCAACCGGTTACGACTGCTGGCGGTGTCTTCGGTTCAGGCGGGCCACGGGCTTTTCAGTTTGCAGCTCGCGTGACGTTCTGATCGCGAGCGCCACCAATGTGGACGAGGTCAATACCGTCTCGCGGTAAGGCCGTTAAAAAAACCTCGTGGCTTGAAACGTGACAAACGTTGAGCGGGGGTAAACCGCCCTTCCGGACCTCGAGACATTCAATGTTGAATGCTTGTATATACTGTTGAAAACCACTCAAGTCTTGTCAGTCACACTCAAGCTTGAATGTCTCGAGGTCCGGAAGGGCGGTTTACCCCCGCTCAAGATCGGGAGGAGGTAAGTTATGTGCGACCTTAGGGATAGATACTGGGTGTCTGGTCCAGCGAAACGCATCAGAACCTTCCCCGTGCGACAAATCAAAGCGTTGTTGATGGTGTTTACAATTCTAAGTCTCCTCTCCACCGCTAAAGCTCAAGCACAGAACGCACAGAAGCAAGACGACGTCATAAAGGTCAAATCGAATCTCGTCAATATCGATGTGATGGTGAAGGACAAGAAAGGAAAGTACATCTCGGATCTTAAACCTGAAGACTTCACAATAATCGAGAATGGTGTTCCGCAGACGCTGAAATTCTTCGATGCTCCTCTCAACACTGCACCTGAAAAAGCCAGGCCAGATGTCGCCGTTGAGACCGCACCTGTTGCGGCACCAACACGTAATTACGTGTCGATCGTTCTCGATTCTCAATCAACAGACATTACAAACTTAAAACCGGTGCGCGAAGGAATTGCCAAGTTCGTTCGCGAGCAAACGACTGAAGCTGACGCCATCGCCTTGTTTTCCATAAGCACTGGACTGAGCTTGCTAGTGCCATTTACTCAAGACAAAACAAAACTTCTCGCAGCCTTGGAAAACGCTGGTGTATCCGCGGTATCGAAGAACTTCGAGCAACGTGATATTGCGCGAAACATAGAAAACCTGAGGGAGCAGTTAAGCACCGCGCCGTCCGGTCCAACGACGTCTATAACTTCTCCGGCCGCCGGTTCCGAGGCGGCCAGAGCGATGATCGCAGCTCGCATGCTGCAGCAATTCACTCAACTGCGCACCGTTCTAGGTCTACAGCAATCGCGTCCTATTCTCGCCGCAATCGCCGCGATTTGTGACGGTCTCAAGAACATACCTGGGAAGAAAACGCTCGTACTTTTTTCCCAGGGATTCGTCACTCCTGCTGCTCTGGATTGGCAGATACAAAGCACGATCGATATAGCCAATCGTGCAAACGTCGCCATCTACATCATCGACTCCGCCGGACTCCGGGCCGCTGCACCAGCTTCAGGTTCGCTCGTCCCGTCATCACCGCTAGCCGGGGTATCGGCAATCACCAATCAAGAACAGAGGATCCAGGCGGTGGGCGGCGAGAACGTTTTCGATTACGCGCGGCAAGAGGGTCAGAATCGGCAGTACGACATTTTGTATCGGATGTCTGGAGATACGGGAGGTAGATTCCTCAAAGGAAACAACGACCTCGCGCAGGGGTTGGAACGAATCAACCAGGAAATACAAGCTCGCTACACGCTGGCCTATAGCAGCACGAATCAGAATTTCGACGGCACCTTCCGTAAGGTGAAGGTCGAGGTTCGGCGGCCCGACGCGCAGGTTGTATCGCGCTCCGGATACTTCGCAATTCCTCCAGAAGAGTTGGTGTTGTTGTCACCAGAGGAAAAGAAATTGTTGGAGACGTTCGACACTGCTGCAGTTAAGAACGAACTGCCGTTGTTTCTTGAGCTGATTCCGTTTCGCTCACGAGACGGGCTTAATACTGTTGCGCTCTCGATTGAGTTACCGCCAGCTGCCGTGAGGTTTGATCGAAACGGACAGAAGCGCTCAATGCGTTTACAGGTATTAGGTATCGTTCGTAACTCACCTGAAAGGATTCTCTCGCGGTTGGGCGGAAATTTTGATGTAGACCTCTCCGCCGAACAGTACGAATCCATTATCAGCAAAAACATTTTCTATCGGCAGGATGTAATGCTCGCCGCGGGCGACTACACAGTCGACCTGATCGTTAGGGATAAGCTGTCGGGAAAGGTCTCGTCTAGGCGCCAGAAACTGGGAGTACCAGAACCGAACTCCGAATTTGCGGCAACTCCGGTAGTTCTGAGCCGATATGTGGAATCGATTCGCGACGCTGGGCCAAGTGCTGAGTTTGACGTGCTATCGAGTGGCAACGTAAGAATCCGACCCTCGCCGGCTCATCAGTTTCAGCGTTCAGACAATCTGATCTTTTTCTCAAACGTCTACAACGCGGCACCTAGCACCGAAACTGGGAAGCCTTTGGTCAGAGTGACTGTTCGGCTGTTCAAGGACGGCCAGCCGGCGACAAAGCCGTACGACTACGTACTTACCGAAACAAGTAATGATCCAGTTCCACATCTGACGCTCGCGGAATATGTAAAACTTAGTGAGCTTTCAGCTGGCAACTACACCGTGAAGATACAAACAAAGGACATGGTTACGCGCAAACTGGTCCAAGAAGAGGCCGCGTTTACTATCGTGCCTTAGCTGACTTCGGTGGCGTGTTGCGAATGAAGAATACAGAACCGGGAGCGATAGCGACCGGATGCTGTCTTCAACGACCGGATGCTGTCTTCAACGAACTACCATTCGCAGAATTTAATTGGCCGTAGCGTAGGTGTTGCGACTGCACAACAGGGCCGGGAGCGATAGCGACCGGATGCTGTCTTCAACGAACTACGAGCAGATTTAAATTGACCGTGGCGGTGTTGCGACCGAACAACAGAACCGGGAGCGGTAGCGACCGGATGCTACTCACAGCTAACCAGTTCAATTTGACTCGAGAAGATCCGCATACGTTGAGCGTTGCATCCGGTCGCTACCGCTCCCCGTTCTGTAATCGGTTGTCGACTTCTACATCCCTAGCGATTTTTTGTGCAAGGCCAGCCTCTAAGCCCTTCAGCATCTTTGAACTAATTTGTAGGGACGTCCCTGCGCGAGTGCGGCATCTTGCCCCTGGCGGAGGGACTCTCGTGTACAGATTAGGCTTATCAACTACTTCCGACGCTTGAAATAGTACGCCGGATCGGTTGCGGGGCCAGCTATCGCTACTAACTCCCATCCATTCGCGCCGAGCTTATCCAGGTGCTGTTCCAGCACAAATGCCTCCCTTCCAAACGGCACGTTGGGCTCCTTCCGCATGCGCGGATTGCCGGTAGGAGTAAGGTTGGTCGTGCTCGGACCAGCTACAGCAAGATATTCCCATTGCTCCCCAACTTTTTCGCTAGCGTTTGCTCCCTCTTGACCAGTCGTTTTCATAACGGCGGTAGAGAGCAACCCGAGCGATAATAGTCCCATGACGAGTGTTGCGCGCTGAACGACTTTGCCTTTTCCATTCATAATGATCTCGCTTTCAATCAGGTATCGGTCGTGATGGGCTCCTAAGATCTTGGAGTCAGCGACTCAGGACGCTGCCGCATCCTGAGAGCACAGCGATTGCCGGCAAGCCAGCCGACGTACGAGTCAATCTTTGATTGGTCAAGTTGCTGCGCAAAAGTCATCGGAGATGTTGAGCTGCCCTTTAGTCTCCGACCGAAAGATCAGTTGGAACTGAATCCTTCGCTGTGGGACTGACCGTCCCTGCTTGTGAGCGGCGTGAACGGAAGATAGAACTGCGGTCCAACACCTTTTCCTGAAACTGTTCTAGATAGAGATAAATCACCGGAGTGATGTAGAGCGTGATGAACTGCGAAACAACCAGACCGCCGACAACAACAAGCCCCAGCGGCCGGCGAGAAGAGCCGTCAGCTCCATAACCCAATGCGATTGGAAGAGCACCGAAGACGGCGGCGAGCGTTGTCATCAAAATTGGCCGGAACCGATCCATGCTGGCATCGTGAATCGCTTGCTCAGCAGACTCGCCCGCCTCTACTCGCTGGCGAGCAAAGTCGACGATCATGATTCCGTTCTTCTTCACGATTCCCATTAACATGAACATACCGACGAATGCATACAGCGAAGCCTCCTGGCCGAAGACCACGAGAGTCAAAAGTCCCCCCACCAGAGCAGTCGGAAGCGTCGAAAGTACAGTCAACGGGTGCACGTAGCTTTCATACAAGATCGCCAGAATCACGTACATCACGAAAACAGCCAAGGCCATCAGGATCGTCAGGCTAGACACGGTGCTGGCAAAGGTCTGCGCCTCGCCCTGAAACTCCGCGCGTACGCCCGGCGGCACAATCTCCGCCGCCGACTTAGTAATGAAATTCGTAGCATCGCCTAAGGCCACGCCCGGTTTGAGATTAAAAAAGATGCTCATGCTCGTGAACTGGTTCAAGTGATTCACGGTTTGCGGACCCAGCGTCGGTTTCCAGGTGACCAGTTCGCTCAACGGCACTAGACGTTTACCGTCGTCGGATTTGATATACAGCAGCGAAAGGTCTTCAGCCTGTTCTCGGGCCTTATCTTCCATCTCCAGAATGACCTGGTACTGATCTTCCGGTTTCTTTATCAAGTAGAGATAGTTTTGCGAGTAGGCGTTGCGAAGCAGAGTGAGAATCCGGGCTTCAGAAACGCCATAGGTCTTTGCCTGCTCTCGACGAAGATCGATATTCAAGTTGGGGGTGTTGTTATAAAAGTCTGACGACACCGTGAGAAATCCTGGATACGTCATAAGCTTTCCCATCAGCTTTTGGCCCACATCGTAGACTTGATTGGGGTTGGCACCGGAAACTGCGAAGGCATATTGACCCTGCTGCTGGCTGGTTACCCCTGTGCTGATCTCGAGTACGGGAAATGGTCGCAGAAACGTCATCAATCCCGGAATCGAGTTGAGCTTGCCCATCATCTCGGCGGTGACTTCGGCAATTGGCCTTCGTTCCTCGGGCGGCTTGATGAGCGTAAATGTGATGCCCTGGTTTGATGCCAAAAATCCGGTGGCCCCGGTCAACGTAAAGTCAGTGATCACATTCGGTTCTTGTTGCAGGATCTGGTCAACACGATCTTGCAGCACTTGCATTTGTTTCGGCGACGATCCTTCCCGGGCGATGAACGCACCGAAGATGACACTGCTGTCTCCCGGCGGTAGGAACGCTTTCGGTATCAGCACAAACAACCAGATAGTTCCGGCAAGACACAGGACCCAAATCACTGGCGAGATCCAACGATGACGCAAGAACCACCACAGTGATCCGCCATACATTGCCAGCACGCGTTTCTCGATGCCGCCGATCACGCGCTCCATCCAGGTCTTTTTTGAGCCCTCGCCGCGCTCCTTTAGCAGTCGCGCACACATGAGCGGCGTGAGCGTTAGTGACACTAAACCTGAAGCCAGAATCGCAATCACGATCGTGATCGCAAATTCCCGGAAGATCCGTCCGACCAATCCACGCATAAACACGAGAGGAATAAATACCGCCGCCAGCGAGATCGTCATGGACATGATCGTGAAGCTGATTTCCTTCGCGCTGTTGATGGCGGCCTGGAACGGCTGCTCGCCGCGCTCCATTCGGCGCACGGTGTTCTCCAGGAAGACAATCGCGTCATCTACGAGAAACCCGATGGCCAGCGTCAGGGCCATTAACGACAAGTTGTCGAGGCTGTAGCCGAGCGCGTTCATCGCGATGAAGGTGATAAGCAACGACAGTGGCAACGCAACAACGGGAATGAGCGTGTCCGTCGCTCTGCCGAGAAAAGCAAAAATCACCATCACCACGAGGACGAACGCTATGATCAGCGTCGTCCGCACGTCTGTTACCGAATGAACGATACTGAGCGAGCGATCATAAATTGGTGTGACCCGAATTGAGCCTGGCAGCTCGGTGCTGATTATCGGAAGAACCTCGTGAATGCTCTTGGATACTTCAACCGCATTGGCGCCCGCCCGCCGGCTAACCGCTACGATCACCGTAGCCGACGGAACTGAGTAGCCGCGCACCCAAAACCGCATGTTGACCCGCTCATCCTGCACCGAGTCCTCAACTCGGGCGATGTCGCGCAGATATACAGGCGCCTCGCTCGTGCCGCCCACGATCAGGTTGCTGTATTGCTCAGCGGTAACTAATTGTCCCTGAGGACGAAGGATGGCAGTCCCGGAAGGGCTGTCGAGTTGACCGGCGCCCGTGTAGCTTGTGCCGCTTTTAATCGCTGTGCTCAGATCGTCAATGGAAATGCCGCGCGCCCACATCGCGGAAGGATTAGCCTTGATCCGAATCGCGGATTTAGTGCCGTAGACGAATACTTGGGACACACCCGGCAGGATGCTGATGCGTTGGCCCACCTGCGTACTGGCGTAGTCATATAGCTGTCCCGACGTTACCGAGTCGCTGGTCAACGCGATATACATGATCGGCTGATCATTAGGATTGCTTTTCGAATATGTCGGCGGTGAAGGAAGGTCCGCCGGTAGACTGCCAGTAGCCTGCGAGATTGCAGTCTGCACGTCCGTCGCGGCAGCGTCGATGTTCTTTTCCAGTGCGAACTGGAGCGTAAAGGTCGCAACTCCCTGGGAGCTCTTCGAAGTCACCACCTCCAGTCCGTTAATCTGCATGAACTGGCGCTCAAGTGGTGTAGCAATATTGTTAGCAATCGTATCCGGACTTGCGCCCGGATAGCCCACCTGCACTTGGATAACGGGATAATCGACTGCCGGAAGATCGTTAACCGGGAGTTGAAGATAACTCAGCACTCCAAAGAGGATTACTGAGAGAGTCAACACAGCGGTCATAACCGGCCTGAGAATGAAGGGCTCAGAGAGATTCATTATTTCGACCCGTTCCCCGTTGTCGCGGAGCTGCCCGCCTCGCGTGGTTGTTCGATAAGGACTTTGCCACCTGGTGTCACACCGAGCTGACCAACTGTCACGACTCTTTCGCCTGGTTCGACGCCCTTTTCGATAACAATCAACTCTCCCTGCTGCTGGCCCAACGACACTGCACGCTGCTCAGCAGTTGAGTCTTGCTTGACAACGTAGACGAATGATCCGTTGGCGGACATCTGAGGAGCGGAAACAGGAACAAGTACTGCGTTGTGGATCGTGCTCAAGACGAGACGAATGTTCACGAATCTCCCGGGCCAAAATCGATGCCCCGCATTCGGTAACGTGGCGCGAAGCGTGACCTGACCGGTCGCATCCTGCACTGCGTTATCCACAAACGTGAGTTGACCGGTGACAGGTTCGTCCGCGGAGTCAGGGAGACGAACCTGCGCCCTGAGACTGCCCTCGCGCATCTGCTGTTGCACCGCAGTGAGGTTGTTTTGAGAGATCGTGAAGTCAGCGTAGATGGGATCAAGGCGCTCGATCACCAACAACGCATTGCCCGAAACAGTATTGCCGGAATTACTATTATTGGAATTCGCGACATTTGATCCTCCCGGATTCACGACGTTACCGATGTCCACGAGTCGCTGTCCAGCCCGACCATCAATCGGCGAGCGAATGTAGCAGTAACTAAGTTGCACCTTGACACTGTCGATGGCCGCTGCATCCACTTTGATTGCTTCATCCGCACTCCGCACGGCGGCACGAGCGGCTTCCACGTTCGCTTTGAGGGTGTCGTAGTCGGCACGGAATTGTTGGTACTGCTCCTGAGGAACAATTCCCTGCTCAACTAAGGTACCGTACCGTTGGACCTGCACTAATCCGAATTTCTCCTGCGCAATTTCTTTTGCGAGATTGGCTTCCGCCTGTTTCTTCTGCGCCACATCCCGGGAAAGGTTTGCCTGGGCCTGTTTTAGATTGGCTTCGAAAGGTCTTGTATCGATCGTGAAAAGCAAGTCACCCTTTCTCACGTTAGCGCCGTCAGTGAAATGAATCTTTACTATGCGACCTGAGACTTGCGGCTGGACCGAGACAACTTCGCGGGCCACAATTTTGCCGATTGCGTCCAGGTAAGTTGGCACGTCCTGACTGATTGCTGCACTCACCTGAACAGGCGATGGTGGTCGTTCGAACTTCTGCTGCGCCTTATTCACGCAACCGGTGAATAATGCTGCGAGTTCGATGACGAACAGCACAACTCCCAGCCGATAAAAGAAGCCCCAATCGAATGTCATAACAAAATGCTTTCTTTGAGCAATCAGAGTCTCTAGGATCGCTGATCTAATCACTCAGCGTCTAGCGGTCACTGCGGTTTCAAGCCTAAATGGCTTACGATTTCTTTCGTATTTTTGTTGCGGCAGTACAAATTCGACTGAGGCCATCTTCGGCAGCCCTGAGCCAAAGTCAAGCCACTGAGGACGGCAGGAATTGTTAAAAGTTGTGAACTTGAGAAGGCATTGATGGCCCGCTCGTCAAACTAGCGGTTCTGCAATGAGTCATCCGATTTTGTCCCGAGCACAGGATTTCTTGCAAACCTGCGGCGTGTCGATTTGATCAGTTGCCGTTCGACTAACCATTGGAGCAAGTAATAATTACAACTCAATCGCAAGGTTGAGATGAAATGTGGGTCTACTGCAACGTCTATTTGCGACGTGGCTAAAGATTGAAAGGAAGAATAGTGATGGGCTTATTGGATGGAATTTTGCAAGAGCTCGACCAGGAAGCACAAACGACTCGTCGCGTACTCGAGCGCGTTCCGGACGATCGGCTATCCTGGCGGCCGCACGAGAAGGCGAGAACACTTGGAGAGCTTGCGCTGCATGTCGCTAACGTGCCCGGCGCGGTTGCAGAACTCGTCGCATCTCAGTCGACCGTTCAGGTCCCGCAGTTTAGCGACCCTCGCCCACAGAGTGCCTCGGAATTGATTACTGCCCTTGATGAGAGCATTGCAAAAGCAAAGAAGACACTCGGCGGAATGGATGATGCAGCGTTAAAGGCAACGTGGCGCATGATGAATGGCGAACGTGAACTGTTCGCTATTCCACGCGTGGCGATGTTGCGGTCGATCATGCTGAACCACTGGTATCATCACCGCGGTCAATTGACGGTTTACCTGCGCCAGCTTGACGTGCCAATCCCCTCTATATACGGGCCGAGCGCGGATGAGAATCCCTTCGCTTAAATTTGCCGTGAGTTATCAACTCGCAAGTGTTCGCTACCGACGCGCCGCGGTACTAATTGTCAAGGTCTCACAAATCAGTTACTGCTTCTTTGATGAACGCCTTGAGTTGTTGCTGTTTCCTTTACCGTCGCCTTGGTTCCCCTGCTTCGCTCGACGAAATGGCTCCTTGTACCACCGTCCTCCCGATCGATACTCCTCTTCGGTTCGACCCAACATCGCAAGTGCTCGTTTCGGTTGGATGTGCGCGCAGGCAACAATAATTGTGTTGATTAGCGCGAGTGGGGCCACATACGAACCAGTGAAGGACGGACTGCTGGTTGACGCAACCAGGTAGTTGTCGCAATGCGTTGCTATGGGCGTGGTTTCGCTGTCCGTGATTCCGAACGTAGGCACCCCTCGTTCGTGGGCCCTTTGAGCGGCTTCTACAGTATCCCTAAGACACCGCCCAAAGCTGATCGCAATCAGCAAATCCTTTTTCGTCAGAACATCGATCTTGTGCTGTAAGTTTCCGGTGCTCCCCACCGGAGCACGAGCATCGAATCCAAGTGGCGTCAAACCATAAGCCAGAAACCAAGAGAGCGATGCTGCTAGATCGACACCTATGACTAGGATGCGTTGTGCCCGGTGGATGCTCTTGGCTAATTGCATCACGCGCTCTGCATCGAGGCTCGATCTCAGTACGCTTAAGTTTTCGCTGTCACGTTCCAGACAGTTGCGAACTCGATCTGTGACGCTTCGTCTCTCTTGCGTTTCTGCTTTGAGGACTATGTACGGCGTTATCTGATTGACGAAGTGTTGCCTGAGATCTGCAGCGAAATCTGCGAACCGCTCGTAGCCCAGGGCCTGGACCGTGCGCACAATCGTGGCAGCATCTACGTTATAACGTTTCGCCAGTTCTCGTGACGAAAGGAAGAACGTCTCCTCATGATTATCAAGAATTGCTCTGATCAGCTCGCGTCGACTCCCGCTTAGCGGTGACTTGGCGAAGCGCACCTCGAGCGACGTGGACGCAGATTCCCCGTAATTTCCATCGTCCGTTTCAGACGTATTCCTGGCCGGCATCGTCACCTCCTTCCGGACACGGACTCTATGCGGTGCTTCGATTTATCACCGCCAACGTCTCAGTACTAGCTTCAATAAAACCCTGGTCCACTTCGAAGCCGAGCCCAACGGCGTCAGGAACCTCGACAGTACCATCACGGGCCACTGTTACTTCAGGCACAATGACGTCGCGCGCAAAGTACCGAGAGCTTGCGGAAATGTCGCCTGGCAACGTGAATCCCGGAAGGCTGGCCAGCGCGATATTGTGAGCGCGGCCTATCCCGGACTCAAGCATGCCACCACACCACACTGGAACATTTTTCGAAAGACACAAATCGTGAATTGGAAGGGCTTGTGAATATCCACCAACTCGTCCAACTTTGATATTGATCATTCGACAGCTTCCTAACTCGAGCGCCTTTTTCGCCTGCCGATGACCAGTGATGCTTTCATCGAGACAGATCGGCGTCTTCAGCTCTTGCTGCAAACTCGCGTGATCATTCAGGTCATCGTTTTCGAGAGGTTGTTCAATCATCAGCAGATTTAAATCATCCAATCTCTTTAAGTGATCGCTGTCAGCAATGGTATAGGCAGAATTCGCGTCGACTGAGAGCAAGATGTCAGGATAAGAGCGTCTAACTTCGCTTACGACATCGATGTCCCAGCCTGGCTTGATCTTCAGCTTGATTCGCTGATAGCCCAACGTGAGATATTGTTCAACTCGTTTGAGAAGCTCAGGTATTGTGCGTTGAATACCGAGGCTCACGCCGACAGGAACCCGCTTTCGCGTCCCTCCAAGCAAAGCTGATAAGGACTGGCGGGTGAACCGTGCCATCAGATCCATGAAGGCCAGCTCCAAGCCAGCTTTCGCCATGTTGTGCCCGCGAAATCGCATGAAGCGCTGTGCAAGTTCATTTGAGTCGCTGACTGGCCCACTCAATAATGCCGGTCCAAGAAATTCCCGAATCACATGAAGCGCTGTGGCCGCCGTCTCGTAACTGTAAAGCGGCTTTTCCGACGCCACCACTTCGCCCCAGCCTCTTAGTCCATCAGCCTCGACGCTAACAAGGAACAGAAGCCTGGAATCAATGCTGCCGAAACTCGTCTCGAAGGGCTCGATCAACGGCAAGCGAATGAGACGAACTTCCACCTGATCGATTTCTATCGCCTCTTTTAGTCGCTGTTCTCGATCGATTATTTCGGACGGTATTTGCATGGCGGCAGAAAATAGCACAACCAGTTTTCCCAGCGCAACAGATGTTGTAATTGAATTGACAGTCTGCAACGAACGATGTTATATAGCGGCATCGCTGGGAATAGACTGCAGCGGCAGCCCAAGGTTGCACTAGCCCAGCGGTTTACCGCTTTTCTAACAGAACCACAATCTAAAAAGCCTGATGCTTATGCGACGGCGACTCTAACTCCACTCATTAGGAGGCAACTCATGAATACTGTGGTCCATGGACTGTACGATCAAGCGGCAGGCAAGAAGTGGAACCTTAGCAAATTCGCTTCTCTGTTCATGATCATTTCCGCTGTAGCTCTTTTGCCTCATTTTCTTTCGCGGCCCGCGATTGCCCAAACCACAACGTCGACGATAGAAGGAACGGTTACGGATGAACGCGGAGGAGTGGTGGCTGGCGCGCAAGTCGTCGCGAAATCGGAGTCGCTGGGAGTCGAACGCGCGGCAACAACAAATGCTGATGGCTTTTACAGAATTACCGCGCTGCCTGCGGGAAACTATTCGGTGTCCGTCACACACACAGGATTTTCCACGCGCAATATGGAAGTGGAATTGACGGTCAACCGTACTCTAACGTTGGACACTCAAGTTGAAGTTGGATCGGTCAAGGAGCAGGTCGATATCACTGCTGATTCGCAACTACTAGATCCGACTACAGCAGCAACTGGGACTACGGTCACGCCACGCCAAATCCAAAATCTGCCGGTCAACGGCCGTAACTACCTGGATCTTCTACAACTGGTTCCTGGCGCTGTTATCAATCGTCAGGCGAATCCCGGCAGCGATAATTCGACGCCAATCCTCGGTGAGCGAGCCGGTAACAACAACTTTTTTATCGACGGGCAACCGAATAAAGACACAGTTACTGGGGGCGCAGCGTCTCAGTTCAATCAGGAGACGATCGCGGAGTTTCAGGTACTAACTGCTGGCTACAGAGCTGAATTCGGCCAGGCATCAGGCGGTATCATCAACGTCATTACAAAGAGCGGCGGCAACGAATATCATGGTCTCGCTTCAGTTTTCTTCCGCAATAGCGTCTTTGACTCGTCTAATTCTCTTGATCCAGCACAAACAGATGCGCCCTTCCTGCAAAGGTGGGATTACAGCCTGGCACTGGGTGGTCCAATAGTTAAGGACAAGGTCTTCGTTTTCGGTTCGGCGGAACGCATCCGGGAGAACCGCCGGCTGAACTTTACGTTTCCAAGCGGTACCCCCCAGGTCGCACGCGACTTTGAAGCGCAGTTCGATAATCCGTCTCGCGCCTCTGATACGCGCGGCTTCTTGAAGGTTGAGGAACAGCTTGGCCGTCATCGCCTGACTCAGCAAGTGAACTATACGAATGGCAATGTTAGAGAGTTTTTGCCGCTCTCAAACGCCACCGACTTGCCATCGAGGCGGAACAATATAGGCGGGCGTCACCTCTTGCTTGGATTCAGCGACACCGTCTTGTTAGGCGAGCAAGGCAATCCCTGGGTCCTAACGCTCCGCGGCGGATATCGCGGCGACACTTCGGAAACGCGGCCTGCTCATCCGGAAGCCGGTGCAGGAACGACATTCAATATGTTCAGCTCTAACAATACAGGCGGGTTTGGTGGTGATCTGGGGTCGATCTCTTTCGGCAACCCAAACAGCCGCACCGCACTGGACCAGAAGTACACTTCCTTTTCGGCTAACGTGGCCAAAGTGTTCGGTGACCACAGTTTTAAGTTCGGGTGGAATTTCTTACGGACAAAAGTTGATGGTGTGGATTCGCAGGTGCAAAACCTCCAGCTCTTTGCCACGGTTCCTGACTTCCTGACGTTCGGCCCTGTCAACGCTGGGTTCTTTACGGTCACCACCGTTGGCGGGCTGACGCCGGAGGCGAATGAGATACATCTGCAAAACAATTACCACGCGCTGTTCGCCCAGGACGACTGGAAGTTTCTCCCCAACCTCACCTTGAATTTCGGCGTGCGCTGGGATTACGACTCTGAATTCGTGACCAAGGAAAATGTCTCTCCGCGCATAGGCTTTGCTTGGGAGGCCACTCCGAAGACCGTCGTGCGCGGGCACTTCGGACTCTTCTATGATCAGTTCCGTCTCGGGCTGGTACGACGCGTTCCTTCATTCGGTGGCTCTGACCGCAGAGTGGTCCAGCCATTTTCATATCCTCGTGGATTTTATGGAGTCCCGACTTTAATTGTTGCTCTTGTTAACTCCACATTGTTTCCAGGTGGCCTTTGCATATCGCCTAATCTGACTGATGCACAGATCGCGGCGACCAACGCACCGTGCCCCGTCAGTGCCACGAACCAATATATCGGAATAGACAGGCTCAACCGCGTGGTCGCTCCCGGCCATGCGCCCATTCCGGCTAACGCCGTAATTAATGTCAATAACATCCAATCGCTGTCCGGACTTACTCCAGACCAGTTTGCTGCTCAAGCCAGTGCCGCGGTCGGAAAACCAGCGGGCTTCTTCTTCTTTGGGCCATTTGGGGCGCTAACTCATGCGGCCATACCCCCTCAACTTTTTCCCACGAGCATAGACAGAAGCTTCAAGACACCTTTCACAAGCAGCTTCAGTATAGGAGTGCAGCGCGACATCGGGCACGACATAGTTGTCGAAGCAGATTACTACCACCGTAATATGAACAATTTGTTGGGTGTCAGGCAGGCCAATGCGGCGTTCTCGTCGCGAGCTGGCACTCGCACCTTCTTACCACCATTCACGGCCGGGCCGATTGACACTTTCGGCCCTTGGTACGAAGGCACATACAATGCACTGGTTGTCAGTTTCAACAAGCG
>JBKPAL010000136.1:0-19613 GCA_046726395.1 Acidobacteriota bacterium | reverse complement strand
AAGAAAAGTGGGAAGCGTCACACGGGATAATGAATCAACGTTGAACAGCGCAGTCAGGAAGGGGGCAGTCGGTAGATTCAACCTGCGCTAGATTCAAGGCGCCCCCGCTCAAGTTTGATAAGGCTCATCAGTGAATCAAATCGATCAGCACAAGGATCCAAGGCCTAGTGATAGAGAGTAGCATTCAGCCTTGAGCGGGGGCGCCTTGAATCTAGCGCAGGTTGAATCTACCGACTGCCCCCTGCCTGACTGCGCTGTTCAACGTTGATTCATTATCCCGTGTGACGCTTCCCACTTTTCTTCGATTACAAAATTGATCTCTATTCACCGGGGCCGCCGTAGCGAACCGCTCCGAAACCAGTTCTCGCGTTGTCGTAATCTGCAGGAACAGTAGCGCCGAGCGACTGCTGATCTCGATACCAACACACCCAAGCAGCAGCATCTACATCACACAGTGTGAAGTTGCGCGCGGCCGCTGCATCCGCCGGAAACCGACCGTTGCCCATGTCGGTTCGAGGCGGTACACCATTGCTCGAAGAGACTTCACCAAACCATTGAATCAGTTCACTCTTCGTATAGCCGCCACTCCATTCTGTACCTGGGTAGTAACCGAGCCATTGATTATCAAACCAGGCCCACCAGTTTCCCTGATAAAAAACGTAACCCACATAAACCTGTCGCCCGATAATGTTACTCAGGTCCATGCCTGGGAAATACGTGCCGCTGTACTGCTGCCAGTTGCAACCGTCGTAACAAGTCGGCGCCCAGTTGATCCAATGAAAAACGAACAAGTGTGGATTGGCATCGCCATATTGATCCGTCGACACATTCCAACCAAGCTCGATGATGTTTCCGTCGCCCTCTCCACCCTGTACGGCGATCTCGTTGAGCGTATGTCCACCGGACTCACCTGAAGTGTAAGCGGGACGCTCTACGGTCATCGTCATTCCTCCACCATCGCCGCGACGTCTATACGCGGCGCTCGCGTAGTAGTAGCACGAACCAAAATAAGCAACACCGTCGCACGCCGGATCAGGCATCGGTTCTGGTGTGAACGTGTGATGTCGATCGAGTCTTTTCCAGTAGACCTGGTTGAATGGACGCAAACTCCTTCTGATCAGCGCGCCGGGGTTTTGATCGAACAAGCGACGATCGCGGATGTAGCCGAGAAGTGGATTGCCTTTAGGAACGCTGGGTTTGAAGTGTTTCGTAGAAACCGGTACCGCCACCTGATCTGTCGGGCAGAGCGCTTGCAATCCAATTGGTTTGTATGGCTTTTCCTGGAAACGCCCTCTTCCCCGGTAACCGGGCTCGAGTCGCGCTGGTGGCTTGGCTCTCGCGGTTCTTTGAACACACTTATAGTTTTTTTCACCCTGGGGATTTACCGCATCATTGTTAGGTCTGATCTTCGAGTTGGTTTGCTGAACGAAAGGTAGCTGACTTAATGCGAGGGCGAGGAGTGCAACGAACGAGACAACAGCAAGTCTTTTGTTCATGAGGGGATTCATCATTGTCGTTCTCCTTTTGAGAGTTTGGGTGAGTTCTTGAGTTAGTGAGATTTCGAAATAACAGTTCAGCCACTCGCTGCTAACGAATAGGCTCGGCTGCACGACGGATTGTCAAGACCTTCTGGTTGCGAGGATTGAGTCGTGAGTCTCTAAACGCTGGAGGTTGAAACGCAGTTAGTCGAGGCTCGATGAATCATGAAACGAACATTTGAGGTAGCGAGGATATGCGAGCGAAAGGGTGGCGTCAATTATCTCAGAGGCACTCACGTCCAAGTCTCTCGACGGCCTTCCACGCCATCCTGATCGATGTATTGAATCTCGATCGTAGGACCATGGATCTTCAGGAGCGCAAAAGTATGCACACCTTTAAAGTCTCCATCACCTTGCGGTCTGGAATTCATCCAGGCAACGGGAACTTTTGCTTGGCTTGTAGGCGCGTTGTAAGGAAAGCAACCGTTGCCCAGGCAGACAGCATTAATACCCATATGCTTTTGATAGACCACACAGAGATGCTCATGTCCCCAGATCCAGCCATAGATTTTTCCGGCGTCCAGTAGTGGCCGCACCCGTGCCTGCAAGTTGCTCGCATCGGTCTTTTCGTACGCTGAAAACAGTTGATGATGAGTCAGGAGTATTGTTTTCGGGTTGTTCCCTTTGAACTGTGCGGTCAACCAATCAACCTGCTCCTTGTTCAAGTCGTGATCGACGTATCCGGTATCCAACCCGATGAACCGCCAGTTCTTATTAGCGAGGCTGAAATAACTCGCGGGTTGCCGGAACTGCTTCAGCGTCACATTGAAGTAACCGTAGCCACCACTGTACATCTCGTGGTTGGAATTGAGTGCAAATGATTGTCCGCCGCTAGAATTTGTTGGCCAGAATCTGAGAAACCGATCCTGGACCTCCTTCTCAGTACCAGCATAGTAAACATCGCCTAAATGGATTACGTGATCAGGCTTTATCTTTCTGATCTGCTCCGCAACAGCCTGTGCGGCAGCATTGCCACCGCCCCAATCACCAACGATTGCAACAATGGTTTCGTCGTTCATTGAGAATCGAAAGTCGGTCATTGACGAATGCGAAATAAATTTGCGCTTTCCTTTGAAAAGCAATTTCGCCTTGGCCCAGACCACTTCGACCCAGCGCGGATCAAGGTTGCTGTACTGTTCGATTATTCTTAAGGCACGTTCTTTAGCAGTCGGTTTGTAGAAGTCAGCGAGCGTTGGTTTTGCTGGAGTCAGTGCAGTTAACGATGTTGCTCGGCGGGACTTCTTTGCTCGCTTTTGGTCGAGCTCGTCAAGGTATTCATCCATGGCGGACTGAAAGACCGCCACAACGCGATTACGCGGTGCATACCAAGTGTCGATTGCCCTTTCATTTGGCACCGCAGTAACGCCCAAGGCTCGAGCTGCGGCTTTCGGCTGTTCGTTGTCGTAGCCTCGTTTGAGAGTATCGATGAGTTGATCGCGTTCACTGGTCCATTGCTTAGCGCTCTTAATTCCCAGTGAGCGCATGCCGGCTTTTTTTGTTGAAGGTGCGTCCTGGCCCAGACGCTGAATCGTATCCTTCATGAGCTGCAGCACGTCTTCGCGACTCCCTGTGATTTCGTGCATCTGGGAATACTGAGGTTTACGCGATCCGTTTTTGGCGGCAGTACTGGCGCGTTTCCTCGACGGCTTAGATTTGCTTTTCTTTTTAGAGATTGTTTTTTTGGCCATAGAGGAATCCTTGAAACTTGTGCGGCGTTCAATCCTGAGCGGGGGTGAACCGCCCTTCCTAACTTAGAGACTTTCCATCAGGAGTCATTGTATGTCGCGCTGAAAGGCTTTCAAGCGACGCTCTCGTCAATAGCTCAAGAGTCTCGAAGTTGGGAAGGGTGGTTTTACCCCCGCTTATGCTCGCTACATTCAACGAGGCACTTGTCTTGATTACGTTGCATTAGCGTTCAGCCAGTCAACGATCTTGTCCATCATTGATTCATAGACTTCCGACTGTGAAAGGCCGGCGCTCTTAGGAACTTTGAAGGAATGATCTCCACCTTCGATCACATAAAGCGTTGCGGGAAGTTTGTGCTTCTTGATTATGCTCTGGATCTCAGCACTTGTTCCGAACGGATCCTTCGAGCCCTGGATGAAAAGCATCGGGGCACGGATATCCTTCAAATGTGCGTCGCGCAGCTGTTCCGGTTTGCCCGGCGGGTGTAAGGGATAACCGAGGAATACGAGCGCCGACACGTTCTTCCCATCTGCTGCTGCGACCTGGGAAGCAATGCGCCCACCCATTGATTTGCCTCCAATTGCCAACCGGTTCGACCTGAGTTTCTTGTGGGTGACTGCAGCGTCGATGACTGATTGATAACACGATTCGAGTTTAGCTTTGGGATCAGGCGCGCCACGACCTCGCTCCATGTAAAGAAAGTTGAAGGTGATCGCGTCGATGCCTCTTTCCGACAGACGACCAGCAAACAATTTCATGAAGGGACTCAGTTGGTTCGCGCCGGCGCCGTGCCCAAGAATTAGAGTTGTATTCAGGCGAGGAGAGCTTGCTGGGTAAAGGAGTGCTGTGACTGAATCGGTCTCAGTGACGTTGACCTTTAATGTCTCCGGTGATTTCGGCATTTAAGTACCTCTGATCTCTGTGCGTCCTCTGTGTCTTCGTGCCTCTGTGGTTCTCCTTTTGCTTGAGAGCGATTCAACACCAAAGAAAACCACGGAGGCGCGGAGACACAGAGAACACACAGAGCAAACTGAAGCGACGAAAGTACGATCCACGAAACACACGAATGAAACGAAAAATCTTTTAGCGTTATTTCTTGTGCTTTCGTGGATCCACTTAAAAAAACAGTCGAGGTACGCGCTGGCCTACACGGCACGTCACTTCGTAAGAGAGTGTTCCTACAACTTTGGCGAGATCTTCCACGGCAACCTCAAGCTCTCCCGATCGGCCAAACAACGTGACCTCATCATTCAACGCCACGCCGGGCACATTCGTCACATCCAGCAGCGTTAGGTCCATCGAGATACGGCCTACCACTGGAGCGTAAGCATCACGGACTAGCACGTGCGCGCGATTTGATAGACCACGCATGTACCCATCGTCATAACCTAACGGCAGTGTCGCAATCAACGATCGTCGAGAAGCCTCAAATGTGCATCCGTACCCGATTGTCTCTCCTTGCGGCACCCACTTCAGTAGTTCGATCCGCGAACGCAAAGACATCACTGACCGCAGATCCGGTTCTTTCTCCAACGGCGGCAGCACGTCACGCCATAAGCCATACAGTGCTCCGCCGGGACGCACCATGTTGGCCCATGCAGCAGGTTGACCAAAGATGCCTGCCGAGTTCGCTACGTGACGGTGTGTAGGGTTGTGACCGTAAGCGCGAAAGACCGAGGATGTGTCTTCAAATCGTCGCACTTGATAATCTGTAAGCGGTTCACATGTTGGGTCATCAGCAGCAGCGAAGTGACTCATGACGCCGTCAACGCGAATGTTGTCAAACCGTTTGAGTTCTGCGACAAACGGTCCAAGTTCATCCCAGCGGACGCCAAGTCTGCCCATCCCTGTATCGACCTTCACATGCACATCAACAGTTGCACCGGCGTCCTTCGCCGCACGATCAAGGGATTCAATCATGTCGAGCCGATAGACGACTGGAACCAGCCCTTGTTGAATGCATGCTGCAGCCTGTCCTTGCCAAAAACCACCGAGACAAAGAATTGGCTGTGTGATACCAGCGTGGCGCAGTTCAATTCCTTCCTCGGGAAGAGCCACCCCGAACCATTCGGCGCCTTCGGCTTCGAGACGCCTGGCACACTCGCGGGCACCATGACCATAGGCATTGGCTTTCACCACCGCCATAACTCTCACCTGTGGCCCAACCTGGTCGTTTATTATGTGGAAATTATGCGCGAGTGCGTCGAGATCGATCTCGGCCCACGTAGGTCGATTACCGATTAAGCCTGGATCTTGAAGTTTTGAATGAGAGTCTTTTGAAGTGGTTTGCATTTACTGGCTGGAGTGTAACGTCCCATCTTGCGGTTGCTCAAGCGTTCTATGAGTCAGCACCACCTTGCGCGAGTAGCAGTCGCTCTCTCGCGATTGGGCTTGCCCTTTGGACTTGAGGAAGTGGCTCCGCCCTTCCAGCAGGTGTTGCCGGGGAGTTCTTGGGCTGCGCCCTCTGCTGACGGTCGTATTGTTATTGAGTCCGTAAGCCAACCGAGGGCGAAGCCCAACATTCTTGGCGAGCAACCGGAAGGGCGGAGCCGCTTCCTCAAGTCCAAAGGGCAAGCCCAATGTTACAGATCCAGCCGCTAACGCGAGGCGGTATTACCTTCATCGCGCGGAACTACTATTCCCGATAGAGATTATCGAAGCGCATGCTTGAAGGCGTGAATCGCAGATCGACGCTGCCCGTTGGACCGTTGCGCTGTTTCGCGATTATCAATTCCGCCACGTTCTTCTGATCTTCCGGCAAGCTATCCCGTTCTTCTGGTGTCTTGTATTGCTCAGCGCGATAAATAAAGGCCACCACATCGGCGTCCTGTTCCAATGCTCCTGACTCGCGAAGGTCAGCCAACTGTGGTCTATGATCTGATCGTGCTTCCGGAGCGCGCGACAACTGGGACAGTGCTACCAGCGGAACGTTCATTTCTTTTGCTAGTGACTTGAGTTCACGCGAAATCTGCGACACCTCCTGTTGTCTCGACTCCACTCTCTTCGCCGCGCCACTCATCAGCTGCAGATAGTCCACGATGATTAGATCAAGCTTCTTCTGCTCTGCGGCAAGACGGCGGATCTTTGCACGCATCTCCAAAACGGAAATTGCCGGTGTGTCATCAAGAAAAATCCGCGCGTCAGCCAGCGTGCCTAGTGACTTTGCAATCTGCGCCCATTCGGGACGCGACAGAAAGCCATTGCGAAAGCGTTGGGCGTCGATGTTTCCCTGCGAACAAAGCATGCGCATCACCAATGCTTCTTTCGACATTTCCAAAGAGAACACACCAACGACGGCGCCAGCCTGAATCGCGGCATTTTCTGCCAGCATCAACGCAAAACTCGTCTTTCCCATTGAGGGACGTGCAGCAAGGATGATCAGATCCGAACGTTGCAGACCCGAAGTCATCTTGTCGAGATCAGCGAAGCCTGTAGTTAGACCGGTAAGTAAAGCTGCGCGGCCTTCCATCTCCTGAATCTTCTCGAGCAACTGTTCCGCAACCGGTTTGACGTGAACGAAGCCCTGCCGAATGCGTTCGTCGGCGAGTTGAAAGATCGCCTGCTCGGCGTGGTCCAGTATGATCTCCGGCTCCTCTTCCTGATCGAGCGCCTCCTGAGTGATCTTGTTAGCCGCCCTGATCAGTTGGCGGAGCATCGACTTACCACGCACGACCTTCGCGTAGTGAGCAATGTTGGTTGAATGCGGCAAGCCATAAGTCAGGTTGGTGATGAAGCTGATTCCACCGGCTGATTCGAGCGCGTTCTCTTTCTTTAACTCCTCACCGATCAGAATTGGATTGATCTCCGCTCCTCGTTCAAAAAGAGCAATCATCGCAATGAAAATCCGGCGATGAGAAGGTACGTAGAAATCCTCTGGACGCAGGAGCTCAACTGCCTGACTGATTAAACTGTTATCGAGGAGGACAGCACCGAGGATTGCACGTTCAGCTTCAGCACTGTGTGGTAATGCCCGTTCGAGGGAATGTTCGCGAATAGGATCAGCAATGGCCATAAGAAGAAATAAAGGTAATTACCAATTCTCTGTGGCCCTCTGTGTCTCTGTGCCTCTGTGGTTTTCTTATTCGTGAATGGACCCTCAAGCAAGAGAAAACCACGGAGGCACAGAGACACAGAGATTCACAGAGAAGAACTTAAACTAGGAGATTTACAAAAGTGGCGTCGCGGGTTCTTTAATGACCCGCAACGCCAACTATACAAACGTTTCGGAATGCGTCAACGAAGTGTCTGTTAATTCTCGTGATCTACTCAGAAGCCTCAGCGTTTTCTTGCGTATCGCCTTGGGCTTGTCGCGCAAGTTCCGCTTCCTGGTCAGGCGTGAGGTGACCAACGATCACTTCACCTTCAGGTGAAACTTTCACTTGTAGATCAATGCTCACCTGGCGATGTAGACGCACGGGCACGGTGAAGTCGCCTAAACGTTTCAACGGTTCGCGCAGATGAATGCGGTGCCGATCGATGTCGTAGCCTTTCTCCTGCAGCGCCTCAGCAATGTCCATTGAAGTAACTGAGCCATAAAGCGCGCCCTGTTCACCGGCTTTGCGTTTGAAATCCAACACGAGTGAACGCATCTGATCGGCCTGACCTTCAGCGGAAGCTCGTTCGGTCGCCTCCTTCTTCAGCAGCGCCGCGCGCTCTTGCTCGATCTGCTTCACATTGCTCGCTGTAGCTTCCACCGCTAGTTTCCTTGGCAGCAGATAGTTGCGCGCGTATCCAGAGCGCACGCGGACGATCTCGCCTCGAGCACCGAGGTCATCAACATCTTCGCGTAAAAGTATCTTCGTGTGTGCCATCGCTCGTCTCCTTTCTTAGTCTGTTGAGTAAGGCAGCAGTGCAATGTTGCGCGCGCGCTTGATGGCTTCCGCCAACATACGCTGATGGGTCGCGCAATTGCCCGAGATACGGCGAGGCAAAATCTTCCCTCGTTCGGGTATGTAGTTCTGCAACAGCCTGAGATCCTTGAAATCGATGATATCGACCTTCTCAATGCAGAAACGGCAGATACGCCGGCGATGCATACGCCTGCCAGCTCCGCGGCCCTGCATGGGTCTGCCTCTATCCAGATCCTCATCACCGTTATATCCGCGCCCGCGGTCGCGGTCCTCGTAATTTGTCGACATAAACTCTCCTATTCAGTAGCGAACCGGTAACAAGCCACACAGACCAGTTCACTGTCCTTCGTAATTATCCTCAGAGGCAAACTCTTGCGTTTGTGCTTGCGCCTGGCGTTGACCGGCCCCGGGCCGCTTCTCAGCCTTGCGTGCGCGCTTGGTTTTGAACTTCTCAGCGCGGCGTCGATCCTCATCCACACGCACAGTCAGGTAACGCAGAATCCGATCATTCACGCGCATGCGACGCTCGAGCTCTGCGATCTCGCGACCCGAGCCGTCGATTTCCATCAGAACAAAGTTGCCTTCGGTCTTGTGCAGGATTTCGTAAGCCAACTGCCGCCGGCCTATGCTTTCCGCCTTGGTCACGACTCCACCTTTATCGGTGGCGATCTGTTTGAGGTTGTCTGTTAGGCGAGTTACCTCATCGTCGTCCGCAGCTGGGTCGACGATGAACACTACTTCGTATTGTCTCTTATTATCCAAATCATCCTCCTTATGGATGTCCAGCCCCAAAATTGGAGCAAGAAGGCTAAGTTATTGACGATTGACTATTGACGATTGACTATTGAAATCACTTCAAGCCATTGTCCCAATCGTCAATCGTCAATCGGCAATCATCAATCGTCAATTATTCTGGCTCATTGCTTTCAACACACCATCGGTCAAGATCATGCGCAGTGCTTCAGCACCTCGAGCAATGACTTTTTCAACTTCCGGCCGCCCTGAGCGTGGAAACGCATCCAGCACAAAGCGTTTTGAGTCGGCAATCGGATGCTCAGGCTGAATTCCGATCCGCATCCGAATGAACTCAGTAGTTCCGATCGCCGAGATGATCGATTTCAACCCATTGTGGCCACCAGCCGATCCACGCGCTCGAATGCGGATCACTCCGAACGGTAGAGCGAGATCGTCAGAAATCACGATCAACTTATCACCGGGCTCATCGATCTTATGCCTGGCGAAAAGGCAACGAACACTTTCACCACTTAGGTTCATGAATGTCTGAGGCTTCACGAGCTTTACCTCATGACCGTCAATCTGCCCACGGCCAACCAAAGCCTGACACTCTCGACGAGTAACCTCGATATCATTCGCCTGAGCTAAATTGTCAATCAACATGAACCCCAGGTTGTGCCTGGACCATTCATACTCGGCACCTGGATTTCCAAGCCCAACAATTAGGCGCATGGCTTTCGCACTTAGAAAGCTGCAATACTCGAGTCAGGGGGTTTTTCTACATGGAAATCCGTCGCCGACAGCACCCAGATTCTGAACTTCCGAAAAGAACCAGTCGCCCTTCTCCCAATAAGCTTCAACCAACGCAGCCTTGGTAACTTTTGTTCCTTTCTCAAGGACCACCGAGCATCCAGCGATGAACAACACCTTCTCTGTTTTGTCGACCTGCTCTAACGTAATCTTCAAAGGAACAAATTCAACCAGCGGGGTCCTTCCCCATTTGCTGTACATTTGCCGATTGAGATTAATAAAGTCCTGCTTGCTCTGTGCGCGCCGTTGCAATGTGGAAAGTAGTTCGTATTGCTTACTCCATTGCTGATTTCTTTGATATTGCACAAGCGACCTAAGTCTTTCGATCAGGCGACCTCTACGTTCTTCGGGTATTGCTGAAAACACCTGGGCACCTTGTGTCTGTGCAAACATCGCATGCGACGAGGTCAGGCTAACCACGGCAAACACTAATACTCCTATTGTTGTCGACAGAATTCTCACGCCAGAACGGCTATTCCTTTTCCTTCTTCCCTTTCTCGGGTTCTTCCGCCTCTTCTCCTTCTTCCTTCTTGCCCTTGCCGATTACTTCAGGTTCGGCGGGTATCTCGCCTTCAACTGGCGGCGGTGGTGCAACTTCCTCTTCTCGGATGATTCCAACGGTCGCAACCACAGTCTCAGGTGGATTCAGAATCTCAACGTTGGAGCTTACGGCGATGTCAGATACGTGGAGCACGTCATGGACGCCAAGATTAGATACATCGAGATCGACGGCATCTGGTATCTCTCGTGGCTCGCACCGAATCTCCAACTCGCGCAGAATCTGCTCGAGCACACCTTGCTCCTCCCGTACTCCCACAGGCTCGCCGACCAGGTGCAATGGAACTGTAACTTCTATCTTTTGTCCTTTTACGAGCCGTTGAAAATCCGCATGGATTAGACGGCCACGCACCGGATCGATCTGCCGTTCGTGAAACATGACTTCACTGCTGCCAACATCCTCGATGTCGATTGTGAATATCGTGTTTCGACCTGCCTCTGAGCGCAGAATCGCAGCCAATTCTCTAAGCGGAGCCAACGCAGCGACGGTCTCACCGTCGCCGCCATAAACCGTCACCGGGATCAACCCCTCTCGCCGCGCGCGCCGCGCATCATTCTTTCCGCGACCAAGACGCTTTTGCGCGCGGACAGTAATCTCTTTTTGCTCTGCCATGATTGCTCCTTACATAGGTACAGCGACCAAGACATTGACAATTGCAAATTGACTATTGACGATTAAAGGTGCTCTAAGACCCAACTCGAATCGTCAATTGTCAATCGTCAATAGTCAATCTTCCGGGTCGCTGATGGTCTTCTTTCAAGCCATCAGTGTTTGCCCTTCATACGAAGAGCGAGGAAACGCTCGTTTCCTCATGGATCGACTTGATCGCTTTTGCCAGAAGTGGCGCGATGCTAAGTACTTTTATTTTTTTCAATTCACATGCGTGATCGTGCAAAGGAACCGTGTTGGTCACAATGATCTGCTCAATTTCTGACTCGTCTAGTTGTTCCACTGCCCGACCAGACAAGACAGGATGCGTAAAGCACGCATGAATTCTTTCGGCTCCGGCGCTCTTTAAAGCTTTAGCAACTTTAGTCAACGAACCGCCGGTGTCGCACATGTCATCAACCACCAAACAACTTCGCCCGCGTACGTCGCCGACTACATTCATGACCTCCGCTACGTTGGCTTTCTCGCGGCGCTTGTCGCAGAGTGCCAGTTCGGCGTCCAAGCGCTTCGCATACGCGCGCGCACGCTCAGCGCCACCAGTATCGGGCGCTACCACTGTCAGGTTCGGTAATGGATTTTCCTGGTAGTAACCAATCATTACCGGAGCTGAGTACAGGTGGTCTACGGGAATATCAAAGAACCCTTGAATCTGTGCCGCATGAAGATCCATCGTGACGACGCGATTCGCGCCTGCCACTGTGATCAAATTGGCGACTAACTTCGCTGAAATCGGAACTCGGGGTCGGTCCTTCTTATCAGAACGAGCATATCCGTAATAAGGAACTACCGCAGTGATTCGCTCGGCCGAGGAACGCCGAAACGCATCAATCATAATCAGCAGTTCCATCAGGTGAGCATCGGTCGGAGGCGACGTCGGCTGTACTATGAAAACGTCACCACCGCGAACGTTCTCGTCAATCTGAAAATTAAACTCACCATCCGAGAAGCGTTCCGTAAATGCTCTTCCCATGTCACACCCAAGGTGGTGACATATTTCTTCCGCCAGCTTGGGGTTCGCATTTCCGGAAAAGATCTTTATTCCGCCAGTTGTGCCCATAACAGGTTAAGAGTTTGAATTTGGAATTCTCAGACCAACTAATTTCTGATGGAATTGGCTGGGGCGGGAGGATTCGAACCTACGAATGCCGGTTCCAAAGACCGGTGCCTTACCACTTGGCTACGCCCCAGTATCTCAGCTTAGAAAGAGCGCAGGCTTTCGGGTAAATCCAAAGCTCGAGAGTACTCAATGCGCGACATCGTAACACAGGGGAAAATGCGCCAACCGGGTTCGATTTCAATCCTCTTTAAAGCGCTGTCTCGCGCTTCAGGGTCGTCAAAGATACCAAAAACGCTGGAGCCGCTACCAGCTAGCAAACTGCCACGTGCGGCAACCTTTATGAGTGCGTCTTTCGCTCTCCTGATCTCAGGTTCTTTATCAAAGATCACCGTTTCGAAATCGTTTACCAAATCGGTCTCGACATTCCACAGATACGAATCGTTGGAAAACGACCGCTTACGCGAAACAGCAAGAATAGGTTCCGCTTGTTCCGTTGTCAAGGCAGTGGCTCTAAGCGCTCCGTAAGCTTCTTTAGTCGAAACTGTGCTTACCGGTTTTACGATTAAAAGCGCAGCAGACGCGTTGGACATTACTGGTCTTACTTCAGTTCCGGTACCAGTTGCTAATGCGGTCCCACCTAATAAGAAGAACGGAACGTCTGCCCCCAATAGCGAAGCAACTTCAAAAAAGTCCTCCGCGGAGAGATTCAGGTCCCAAAGCCGAGACAGACCGATAAGCGTTGTGGCAGCGTTCGAAGATGCACCGCCGAGGCCACCTTGCGTGGGTATAATTTTTTTCAGGAAGAGTCGGGCGCCACTTCGAGGTGCGGAACGGCCTTGAAGTTCTTCTGCTGCACGAATGATCAGATTATTTCGATCGAGGGGGATTTCTGGATCGTCACAAGAGAAGTCGATTCCATCATTCGCAAGCTCGAATCGTATCTCATCGTGAAGCGAAATTGTTTGAAGGAACGTGCGCACTTCGTGATAACCGTCCGGACGTCTTCCCAAGACACGCAGGCTCCAGTTGATTTTCGCGAAAGATGGAAGCGTGAATGAAGTGATGGCCACTCAGTTATGAATTGCTTTTTGAATTGTCGGCGGGGTTAGTCAGAAACTGCCGTAGCGTCCGCTGCCAGGAGCTCTTGGTCGGATAGCTGTAGAAGAGCACCGCAACAGCGACGACTCCGGCCCAGTATGAATAAAAGTCGTTCCCGGTCATGACAGTCGCGGCAAACCCCAGAACAGCAATTGCCGCCCCGATGAGCGCGACTTGAAGAGTAGTCTTCTCCAGAGTGTCCAGGAGTCCGGAAGCACCCTTCAAACCAGCAATGTCTTGAAGTCGCATTGTCGAAAAGCGTGTACGACGCAAAGTCACCGCTCCTAACCCAAGGATCAGGATCGTGATGCGAAGTGCGGTATACAGCGTGGGGTTCGGGTCTTGCCGGAAATACCCTTTGCCCAGGTAAGCAATGATGCAGAGCAGCACGGAACCGACCAACAGACCAATAACGGTAGCTGAAGCCGCTTTGTGCCGACGAATCAACTCGGATTGAACACTATCCGACAATCGATTGCTCCACTCAAATAGGTAAGAAAGCTGAGGTCTTAAACATACCAGCCCTTGCTAACGCTGCCTAGTGAGTCTGCAAAAATAAAAACGGTCCGCTGTCTACACAACGGACCGCTGGTCTGGTTTTGCTTGTCGCTATTCAGGCTTGCCATTAGCAGGTGCAAGTGTTCCACCTTGTGACGCATTGGTCTTAGCAGGTGAAGAACTAGGGATCGACTGCGGGCTCCGACGCTGAACCGGTGCAATCGGAGTGGTGTTCTCCGGTAACTGTCCGTTGTATTTCAATGCTTCATCGATCAGATCATTACCCGCTTTTCCATCTTTACTGATCAGAATGCCGTCTTTCCTCACATTCACGTCGGCTCGTCCGCTAACTTGCTGCATGAGATTCCCTACAAACCCAGGCCGGACCGGCGCCGTGGCCTTAGCTCTTGCCGGATCCGCCTCAGGAATCGGAGCACCGATAATCGTGAGCTGCTCCTTAGCCTTTTCGGAAAATTCGCTGTATGGATAACTGCGCAGGATCTGGCCATAGTACTTCGCCGCCTCATCCGGCTCCTCTTCTTGCTGATAGGTATTCGCCAACCTGAAGAGGACCTCATCCATGTATGAGAAGTTTGGATACTTATCGACAATCTCCTTGTACCGCGACTGTGCTCCCTTCAAACCACCCTTTCCGGACTTGTATCGGGCTTCCATGTAGAAGTTGGCAACTTGAAGATTGTGCATGGCGAGATTTTCCTGCACTTCGTTCAGCCGATCCTCAACTTCAGGACGCAGCTTGGTTTGAGGATACTGCTGCATCAAAGCCTTCAAGCGTTGTTCGGCTTTCCGGGCGTGACTGATATCTCGATCAGCTAATCCCATCTGACGCATTTCCGCTTCCGCGACCTTCAACATCGCATCATCGGCGAGTGGATCCGTCGGAAAGAATGTGAGCCAGTCCTGATACGCCTGTGCTGCTTGAATCAAAGCACTGGTCGTTCCTTCAAGATAGAAAGAATCAGCAACTGCAAGTTTTGCCAGTGGTAGAAATGGTGAATCGGGATAGGTGTTTATGATCGTGGTGAATAAAAGTCGGCCCGTGTCGTGACGGCCCTTTCGGACTTCCTTTGCAGCCTCTTCAAACAAAACGCGATCGCGTCCAGCTGCAACTGTGCCGGTAAGCTCGGCATACTTATCGTCTCCACCACCGAACAGACCGAAGAACTTTCCTTTCTTCTTTTTCGGAGTTGATGTCGCAACGGGTGAGGCAGTTCGCGCGCTCGCAGTAGACTGCAACGCGGCTTGCACTCGCGTATCAACGTCTTTGACCGAAGTCTCCAAACGATCTATCGTCGTTGGATCGTAGCGTTCTGCTCTCTCTTGCTTGCCACGAATGTCATTCACTTCCGACAGTACTGAGGAGACTTCCTTGTCGAGCCCTTTCAGAATCTCTCTCGGACTGTCAGCGGCCACCTTCTCCTTACTATCCTTTTCGGCTGCAGGCATTGACGTGATTGCACTGTTCAGCGAACGCCTCAGCGACTCGAGCTTCGACCGCATTATCTCCAAGCGCTGAAGAGTCGAGACCTCGCTGGGCTGCTGGGTTTTGCTTTGCGCCAACGAAGCATGGGAGAAAGTAAGAACGAGCGCCACGCAAAGCAGCGACAAAGTAATCAAGCGATAACGCATATGATAAAAACCTCCGAAACCTTTACACATGAAGTCTCCAAGACTTCTCTCAAACCCACTGTACGGTAGCCTCTCGGAGCTCACGTGCAGCAGCCTCTGCATTTCCTTTTCCAAAAATTGCGGATCCAGCGACAAGGATTTCAGCTCCAGCCGCAACTACTGAGCCGACGTTGTCCTGATCAATTCCGCCATCGATCTCGATTCGCACATTGAGGCCACGTTCATCGATCATCCGGCGAAGTCGTCTAACTTTATCCAATGACTCCGGTATGAACTTTTGTCCGCCAAACCCGGGATTGACCGACATTACAAGCACATAATCGGCGAACTTCAATGCTTCGTCCAACACGCTAAGCGACGTAGCGGGATTGATCACTACTCCAGCTTGTGCGCCTCGAGCCCTAACAGCCGTTAGTGTTCGATGCAGATTGGCATCAGCTTCGATGTGAACTGAGACCATCGAGGCGCCGGCCGCAACGAATTCTTCAGCATACTTTTCAGGATTCGCAATCATTAGGTGCGCGTCGATCGGCAGCTTCGTCGTCCGTGATAAAGACTTAACCACCGGCAATCCGACAGTAATGTTCGGCACAAAATGTCCATCCATCACGTCGACGTGCAAAATCGTCGCCCCTCCACGTTCGACCGCTTCAATCTCCTCACCTAGACACGAGAAGTTTGCCGACAGGATAGAGGGAGCAATATCGATAACTTTTTGATTCACTAGTTTTAGTCAGACACCGATTGACTTAGATGAACTATCGGTTATTCGTATTGCGAGCAGTGGGCGACGGTTTCGGCGTTACCGGTTGCGGCGTAGTTACCTGTCGCGGCCGCTCTGGTTCCTGGTTAACGTTCTTTCCGGGTTTTAACTCGCCGCTCTCCACGGCTTTGTTGACGTTCTTATTTACAGCGGCAGCATTCGCATTCTCGCTGAGGTTTGCATTTACGTTGGTATTGCCATTTGCGATGGTGTTGGCGTTAGCGTTAGCGTTAACGTTTCCATTCGCGTTCTCGTTGGCATTCTTATTAGCATTCTTGTTCCGCTTCGGTCGATTCTCGTTGGCATCTGAAGTGATCTGGTTCTCACTAGCCTGTTCTTCGGCTACTTTCTGATCAGTCGCTTCACTCTCCGCAGCTTCGCCTTCTTTCGCCACCCGGCTGATGTCCATTGCGACCGTCTGACCGACTTTTACGACTTCGCCTGCGCGTGGCAACTGAAACAGCACCGTGTCGGGATTTGATTGTTTGCTGGGCCGCGTAGCTCTGACACGAAAATTCAAGCCAGCTTCGCCAAGCACTCGCTCGGCTTCAAAGCGATCTTTTCCTACGACTTCGGGAACCTTCACTTCCGGGCTACGCAGGGACAAATAAACAGTCGAGACTACGCCGAAAAGGAAGGTGAACCCGATCGCGACAATAATTCCCATTCGCCGCAGAGCTGAAACAACCTGAGTGATAAAACTCACTATCCGAGAGTCACCTCACTAAGTGGCTCCGACGGGAGCCAAACTAAGCTGCGAAGTCTAGCATCGGGTAATAGCCGCCGCAAGCAACTGAAAAGTTTGCGTCATACGGCTTTACGTCTCAGAACACCAACGAAAAACCCGTCACTGCCATGGACTTGCGGCCACGTCCTGATGGTTTTCTCAGCTGTTAACAACGCAGGACTTGTTCGCGGCTCAAGCTGTTCGAACTCATCATGAGAATCCAGAAACGTCCTCAAAACCTTTTCATTCTCTTCAGGCTCAACCGAGCAGGTTGAATAAATTAGCCGTCCCCCGTACGCCACTAAGCCTGCTGCATTTGAGAGAATCTGCGATTGTCGGGCTGACAAATCCTGGATATCCGCGGCTGAGATGCGCCAGCGGATCTCGGGGTTGCGCCTAAGAGTTCCGGTTCCTGAGCAAGGTGCGTCAACGAACACTGTGTCAAACGAGCCTTCTTTGAAAGGAAAATCGCGCAAACCATCCATAAGCACACAACGAACATTTGAAATTCGATGTAACTCGATAGTGTCGGCCACCGTGCGTAACCTCGCTTCGTTTACATCCGCCGCGATGATCTCGAACCTCTGGTCCGCGGCGGCAACCTGACTCGTCTTGCTACCGGGAGCAGCGCAAACATCCAGCACTCTGTCTGACGCTTCTGCGGCCACAATCTCGGCGGCCAGTTGTGACGCATCATCCTGAATGTAAACCCTTCCCTCTCTAGCCAGTTCAAGCAGCTTGCGAGGATTGCCCTGTAGCACCCACGCAGAGGTCGCAACTTTGGAGCGAGTGATGGTTCCACCGCTCGCTTTCAAAGCTTCGACGATCTCAGACTCTTCGCCAATGCCTTTGACAACTCTGAACGCCAGCGGCGCCGCTTGATTGTTGGCCCGAGCAAACTCAGCCGCAAAATCGAATCCAAACGCAGTAATCCATCGTTCCAGTAGCCAACGAGGATGTGATGTCTCCATCGCCAATCGATCAACCGGATCGGTCAGTCCAACCATTGGGTCGTAATCACGCTCCCGGTCTCCTCGCCGCAACACTGCGTTGACGAAACCTTCTGCCGAACGGAGACGAGCACGTCGGGTTAAGTTAACTGATTCGTTTACCGCGGCGGACGGAGGAATGCGATCAAGAAAGCGCAGTTGATAAAGGCCAAGCCGGAGCGCGATTCGCACAGATTGGTCCAGACTATCTATCGATCGATTGGAAAAATGTTGGATGAGATGATCGAGAAAGGACTGCCGCCTGAGTACGCCCTGAACCAACTCGTGCGTAAGCGCGCGGTCCGCTGGCTTCAGGGTTTCTTCTTTGGAGGCAAGCAAGACCGACGCGTATGCGCCATCTTCAACACGCCGCAGTATTTCAAAAGCCGTCAAACGCGCCGGCGATACGGAATTAGATCTCACCGAACTTCTCGCCAATCCTCAAACGTGTTCCGTTGAGAAAGTCACGCGCACTCATCCTTCGCTTCGCTGCAGGTTGCAATTCGAGAACGCGCAGCGCCATACCACCACCCGTCTTAATCAGGAGTTCGTCGCCAGACGCAGATAGCACTTCACCAACCGCTGCGTCTTTATCAGCATGTTCCAATGGCTCTGCGGTCCAGATTATCAAACGCTGTCCTTTGTAATAGGTGTACGCATTTGGCCAAGGCTGAAATCCTCGGACGGAGTTCTCAATAACTGTCGCAGGTCTTGACCAGTGAATCAGCCCATCTCCTTTCTTAAGTATAGGTGCAAACGTCGCATCACGGTCGCGCTGGGGACGAGGCGTAATGTTATCGAACCGATTCAGAGTCTCACCTAACAAGTCTGCGCCAATCTCCGAAAGCCGATGCATCAATTCAGGAGCAGCCTCACGGGCGCCTATCTCCGTTTCACGCTGCAACAGAATCGGGCCAGCGTCCAACTCTTGTTCGATAAACATAGTAGTGACTCCGGTAGTGGGTTCGCCGTTGACGATGGCCCAATTGACCGGCGCAGCACCTCTGAAATTTGGTAGAAGCGAAAAATGCACATTGATGCATCCACGCTTCGGTGCTTTCAAATAGTGCGCAGGAAGGATGCGACCGTAGGCGACTACTACCGCTACATCCGCTTGGTATGACGAGAACAAATCTTTGGCTTGCTCACTTTTGATTTTCACTGGCTGTTCGACGGTTAGGCCATGCTTTACCGCAAACTCTTTCACTGCCGGTTCGCGCATTTTTTCGCCGCGACCAGCAGGCCGGTCCGGCTGAGTCCAAACGGCAATTACTTCATGGCCATCCTCAACGCAGCGCCGAAGAGAAGGGACTGCCGCTTCAGGTGTACCCATGAAAACAATTCGCATCTTCGTCAATCACAAAACAGAACAGGTGACAGCTTCAGATGTGCCGTCACCTGCGAAAGCATAATGCGATTAGAACCATCGTCACCCGGCGGTTCCAACTTCCGAACGCTTCGTTGTAGCTCCGATCTTTTCAGACGAGACCTTCGCTTGCATAAATAGCAGCAGATAATCTCTGCCACCAGCCTTCGAATCGGTGCCGGACATATTAAAACCACCGAACGGATGCACGCCGACGAGCGCGCCTGTGCATTTGCGATTTAAGTAGAGGTTGCCGACGTGAAATTCACGCCGGGCACGGTCGAGCTTGTTCTCGTCTTTACTGTATACGGCGCCAGTCAAACCAAACTGAGTATCGTTTGCTATGTTCAGCGCATCATCAAAGTCATTTGCCTTGATCACCGCGAGTACGGGACCAAAAATCTCCTCTTGTTCAATCGTCTGGCCCGGCTTCACATCGGCGATAACTGTGGGTTCAATGAAAAAGCCCTGCTCGCCGTCTGATCCACCGCCCGCGATTACTCTACCGCCCTCGGCCTTTCCTTTTTCAACATAGTCGCTGATGGACTTAAACGCTTTCTGATTGATGACTGCACTCATTGTTGTTGCGTTGTCGGTGGGATCGCCGACCTTTATCTG
>JBKPAL010000135.1:0-5491 GCA_046726395.1 Acidobacteriota bacterium | reverse complement strand
GTCGCAATCGATCCAAGCAGCGTGGTGGAGGCGTGTAACGTGCTCACACACCGGAAGGCATCCCCTTAGGGAACTCGGATACCTATAAGGCATCATCAAGCCTTCAAGATTGCCGATTCAGTTACTGTCGCAACGTGTGAGTTTCCCAAAGATCCTCACTGGCACATTTATCCTCTGAACGGGCGTCGCCGCCCCCTTCCGTAGCAAGTGCTTGTTCGGCATCGCTCGCTAGACGGAATTACTCCGCTTGTCTTTTGAACTCTTTCCTTCTCCCAACTGCTGCAAATCACCTTTTGCATCAGCAATCCTTTTGGTCCTAGAGCAGTTGCCAGTGAACAGTTTGCCGTTTTGAATGACAGCAAACACCAGGTACTTTTCGCCAAGGCGATAATGCGGGCTTTCAGCAGTAATACTGTAAGTTAACACCGTAACTTCCTCCGCTTCGACGCCTTTCCAAGAACGCTCTACTCGAAACCGCGCTTCCATGAAGTTGGGACCATTCTTGATCTCAAGGACTTCGCCCGAGAACACTGCAGCAGATTTTTTGAGCGCGCTCTTCACTGACTTCGGCTCAGTCATGCACCTCATAGTTGAGTTGACACTATGACTTGCGGACAGGCAAGCGAACCAAATCAGCGATAACAAGACCAGAGTGTTCATCGTTGAAACTCTTCCTTCAAGAAAGTAGCCGAACGCCGCGCTTCAGCGGCAGGGCGACAACTGCATCTGCGACAAGCTGTCGATGAGAGACACGCTGATTCCGGTCCACTGCAAGCGCTTGTTATGCTTCGTGCGATATGGCCCACGCTTTCAAATTACTCTCAACATAAGATAAATGCCGTAAACACACACACACACGATTAGCCAGAACGCCATTTCCTGCATCCACACGTAGCGGCCCATCGGATGGGATGATGAAACCCCCTCACGCGCATAGACCAGCGCCGCATGAATTTTCAGCACACCAACCATCACCGCAAAAGCAGCAAGGACAAAGAGCGGCCAGAGGCACCTGATGTAATAGAACCTCAACAGGAATAGGAACAGCAGTCCGGACATCAGGTAAAACGTCGCGCCAGCGAAGCGGCCACTGACTGTGTTTTCCAGTAGTGCCGGGGGCGTAGAGAGCGACGACACCGGTACGCTTGACGGTTCATGAGGCGGCCGGCGTTGCTCGTCATAGGCGGATCTTGTCGCGACATTTCCGAGAACACGGTAAGCCTCATTGATCACCTTCATCTCTTCCGCGTCGCCGCCGCGATCCGGATGATGTCGCACGGCGAGACGTTTATAAAGGCGTTCGATCTCATCCTGCGACGCATTTTCTTCCGCGCCTAAAATGGAATAGTAATCTTTTATCATGGCGGCTCATTCTGAATCTTCCGTTAAGTTAGGAGAGCGCACCAAGAAAAACAGCAATCAGAGCAACCCCCGTTGCAAGCAAATTGAGAAACTCGTTTCCCGCCGCTCGCGTCCAACGATTTGTTCTATTGGTTTGCGCTGCCTGAAACAGATTCTTCACCTGCCGGGTAGATGGTTATCACAAAACCAGCATTGATTTTGGCGACTCGTTGAATAGTAGAGGCTTTGATGGTTGACCGAAAGTTTTGTAACGATGTGACCACCCTCGTAACCTAAATCGAATACGTGAGACGCATTGATCCCAGATTTCACGGACTTCTCTTGGCAGTCCTTCTATAAGCGTGCAAAAGCTATTGATGCTTGCGTCGGCATCGGTACTACCTCCAGCGATTTCAAACGACGCGTGTTGGTAACCTCGTATTTCTCCATGATGAAGTACGAGGACATCTTCGCCGAATTCCTCGACGATTTTTGAGAGATCGTTTTTCGATTCGATTTCTAAATCAGTATTGAGATATTTGACTTCCATCGATTAGAACTCGACAACTGATTACAGAACCGGGAGCGGTAGCGACCGGATGCAACACTCAACGTATGCAGATCTTCTTGAGTCAATTCAACTGGTTAGCTGTGTGTAGCATCCGGTCTCGGTTCTGTATTGCTGAGTCGCTAGTCGTACTTGCCACTTTTTGTGCAAGGCCGGCTCAGACTCTCGACCGCTGTACCTCGTAATGCAGCTGAACGACGTCATCCGGAAATTGTTGTACACGGAGCAAGCGGAGCGCCACTTCACGATGCCTCGGTACCAGGAGAGCAATGCCTTCCCCGATGAAGATTGGCACCACGGTGATGATGAACTCGTCAATCGCGTCCTCGTCCAGGAAGGACCCGATGATCTCGCCTCCGCCCATCAACCAGACGTTCTTGCCAGCTTGCGTGCGGAGACGTTTGGCAAAGGCACCGATCGACTCGGTGACGAAGTGGACGCCGGCGGGCACGGAAGTAGGCGGCGGCCGTCGAGAGAACACGTAGTGGACGGCATCTGCAGTGAAGCGCGCGCCCATCTGCAGACTCCGGTCGAAGGTCTTGCGGCCGAGGATCTTGGCGTCGGTGGAGCGCTCGAATTCCGGGAGTCCATAAAAGCCGTGGGGAGCTGGCCGTTCCGTCAGCCAATCGAGATTGCCATCAGATCGAGCCACGTAGCCGTCCGCGCTCGTGGCAATGTTCACGATGATTTTTCGCTGTGGCATGAGACCCCAATGAGCGACAAGTTGTCGATGAGAGGCCTGCTGATTCGGGTCCGATTGCAAGAGGTTGTTCGTACGGCTATCTAGGTGCGTTGCTGATCGAAAAGGATCCTTTACCATGCCTTGAAAAGATCCAGAATCGCGTCCCAGTCTGCTTTGCGACTATATTTAACGCCTGGCGCATCGTCACGTTTTCAAGGCTAATAGAAATCTTCTCGCCTTTCTTCGCTACCGCTGCATCGCCGAGATCCTGACGATTCAACCTCATTGCCCTCATGCTGGCTTGCACTTCCGGCACGCTTACCAACTGGTTGATTGCCTCTCTCTCGTCAACGTCATCCACCCTGAAATTACTAATGATTGTATCCAAAAGGGGGCAGCTTCCCTGCAACGGCGAGACTTCGATGAAGCCTCCACTGTTATGCCATTGATATCGAGGAGCAGACTGAACAATAGCGTCCAATACGTCAGTCAATGTGGGATCGCGCAAATCAAATCCAACCTGAGACCTCGGTTGTTCAGGATCAACTTCCAACCCAATGGTCGCGCCGTAGATGCTTGGCAGATGCGACAACATGGACGCCATATCACCATCGTATTTAATGATCGCTGGCAGTTGGTTTCTTGATTCAGATGCTTCCTGGCCCACAGAGCGCGAGGTATATGCTCCCCAGACTGTAAGGGCAACGACAACCGTCGTTATTGTCCTGCGATCGATAGTCATAGGCTTACCTTCAAAAACTCAGCATTGCCGAACGTTGCGATTCAGGGAAACACGCCACCGCCGCTAGCGTCCAACGATTTGTTCGGTCCAATTCATTGCGGCTCTCGTTGGACAGCATCGGGGTTATACGGCGGGTCATCTGGGTTATACGGTTTTGTTGGGTCAACTCGCTTCCCATCAACAAATCGTTTCTGATCGCGCACATTGTCCACCAACTTAAGCTTCCACCCGTCGGAAGTCTTCGCCCATGTCTCCCTTTGTAATACGCTCGTTTCAACTTTGCGACGTTTGCCTGCCAAGTCCCGGAACCTGGCTGCTTCCTGAAAGACCTCAGCCACGGCGATGAGTTTGTTTTCGGATATGGTGAGTTTCTGAATCGTGACTCTGATGTTGAATGGAGGCTGATTAGTTTCGATGAACTGCCTGGAATACTGTTCCATCGCTTTAACATCGCCAACTCTGCCATCGGGAAAAATAGCATGGAAGTCCGGCGTTTTTAGGTCGGCGATGGCTTTCAGATCTTTTCTATCGTGAGCTTCGGCAAGTCTCTTGTACTGAACCTCCAACTCTTTCCGCACCGCTGAGTCATCTTGTGCATGAACCGTTGAGTACAGGCATATAAGCACAACAATAGGGAAGAAGATCGACTTCTGCTTTTTCATCACCATCTCCTCTCGCAACGCTGTTGCACCTGAGTGAATACGCCGCCCGCCAAATTCTGGAGTATTTCGCAAGCGGCATAACGCCGAATTAACCCGCGAGCAATCAATGGTGATGGTTAAAGATTGCCTAGTTGCGAGTCCGGTTGAATGAGTTGTTAGGTTTGTGCTGCGATTACATCTTCCCGTAGCGATTTCATTTTTAGGATTTCCCATACAGCTTATAGGCTTCCTTCACCTCTATGCGCCTCGCTCGGATCAATCCATCTTTCAATTTCTCTCCACCCAACGGATCAATATAATCTCTGCCGGTGAACGCTTCCGACGAATTGATGCCGAACACGCCTATATTGAACATGAAGACCGGCTCACTCAACGCCTTGAACCAGTGAATATTATCTCTCTGGTCAGAAATTGTTGTGACAGCGCCGACGCTAATCACCTTGTCAATAGTTGGCTTAATCATCAAATATTCCGCTTCATCAGAGACTCGCTCATATTGCCAACCATGAGCTTGTCCCTTGAGCATCATGTGCATGGAAGCCATATTCCGATGACCGTGAGGCACTATCGCAACCCCTTTTTTCATGGCATAAAAATAGGGCGCAAAGCTTAGTTCCGCGGGTAAGCCTTCGTTACGAGAAAAATCAACGTCTTCGGCTGACTCATGGTCCTCAGGAAAGACGGCGACTTTCGCTAATCTGTCATAATCAATCGCCGACAATAGATCATTCAAATCGACGCGAGACAGCAAAGATTCAATTTGCTGTTGCCACTCTATCGGCTTTACCTTTCCTTGCCTCAGCTCCTGAGTCACATGTTCCATCTCGACCAGCCATTTCCTGACGATAGGCCTAAGAGTATTCGCAAGCACGCCCACTTCATTCAGACTCTTGACGAGTGAGAATGTCAGCATTGAGCCGAGCATGTTGCGATTAAAAGTTCGACGCGATAATTTCACCGTACGACCTCCTGATAATGAAAATGCCTAGCTCTAAAGAAAAAGCCTAACGCTGGGTTTCAACCGCGGAGCGATCAACATTCAAGGTGAGGGGAACAGATAACTTGAGAAGCATGCTATCACGCCGTTAGCTGTAAGCGTTTGTTGAACCTCATTTCGAATACTTGTCCTTTAACTTCGAGCTTTCTGCGTCGTAATCCATTGAATACGTTCCATCTGAATTTGGCGAGTACACCTTGTAAGGTTCTCTGTCCTCATTCATCGCGGCCCGCACTTTCTTGAACAGCGACAAGTCGCCGCTTAGGAATCCATCCCCGTATTGTTCGCAGAGGCGCTTGGTGATGCGGATCTTCTCTTCAATTTGTGCTGACGTTATCCCATCGGGAATGTCATACAAGGTGGCATGCTCTTCGTGATCCTCCGAACTGACAGGTTGAATCATTCGCCATAGTGCCGTCGAATTCCAGTCGCACTCTGGCATCTGGTCCGATCCCCGCCCAAAGGTCAGCCAAAAATAGAACGGATGGTCATGTGGATG
>JBKPAL010000134.1:0-7664 GCA_046726395.1 Acidobacteriota bacterium | reverse complement strand
GTACCGTCTGCGGCGATCAGCACCGTGTGGTTCGCCAGACCGACGATCACGCCCTCCTGGAGCACGCGCGTGACGGGATTCTCGACAACCCGGCGCGTGTTCTCGTTGACGACGTGGAAAATCTCGGTGCAGGGACGATCGCGGGCAGTGTCCATCCGCCACCCGGTCATGTGTTCGGCGACCGGGTTCATGAACACGACGCGGCCCCGCACGTCGGTGGCGATGACCGCGTCGCCAATGCTCTCCAGCGCGGTTTCGAACCACTCCCGCTGCTCGGCGAGCGCTTCCTCGGCTCGACGCTGCTCCGTGAAGTCGCGGAACACGAGCACCACGCCCAGGATCCTGCCCGCATCGTCGCGGATTGGGGCGGCGCTGTCGGTAATGGGACGCGCGGTGCCGTCGCGGCTGATCAGCACCGTGTGGTTGGCCAGGCCCACGATGTGGCCTGATCGAATGACGAGCCCTGCGGGGTTCTCCACCGGCTGTCGCGTCGTCTCATTGACGATATGAAAGACATCGGTCAGCGGCATTCCCTGCGCATCCCCATTCGCCCAGCCTGTGAGGGTTTCAGCGATGCCGTTCATGTAGGTGACGCGCCCCTCAGGATCCGATGCGATGATCCCGTCGCCGATGCTGGCGAGCGTCACGCGGAACCATTCCTGCTGCGCGGCCAGGGCGGCCGCGGCTCGCTTGCGCTCGGTGATGTCTCGCGCCACCTTGGACACGCCGATGATCGCGCCTGATCGATCGCGGACTGGCGAGACCGTGAGCGAGATGTCAATTGGCCGTCCGCCCTTGGCGAGGCGGACGGTCTCGAAATGATCAACGCGTTCACCGCGCCGAATCCGCGCGAGGATCTCGTCTTCTTCCGCCAGTCGGTCGGGTGGGATGAGAATTCTGACCGATTGCCCGACGAGTTCGGAGGCCGTGTAGCCGAAGAGTCGTTGTGCTGCCGCATTGGACGCCTCGATCACGCCGTCCAAGTTCTTCGCAATGATGGCGTCCTCGGACGATTCAACGATGGCGGCAAGATACGATTCCGCCACTTCCGCGTCGTGGAGGCGCCGTTCACGGTCCTGATCGTTGGTCTTCATCGTTGCGGCTCGACGACAACTGGAGCAAGGTCTGCCTGGTCGGCGCTCGTCGTGGTCAGACGGGGCCGCCCGGTCTGGCTGTCAGCAAAACTCTACCTCTACAGCAGCGCTCGGATCTACTGAGGGCCTGCGCCTCCTTCGGTTCGAGCTGGCATGAAACGAGCAGTGGTTCCGACGCATGGCGGCTCGCGAAACCATCTCGAATAGCCCGACCTGCCCGCGCTGCGGCTCTCACGAAACGGCAGTCGTGTTCGAGCGGTGGGGCGTCTGGACGCTGTTCTGCGCGCGTTGCGAAGATTCGTGGGACACGCGGCAGCAGCCGCCGTACCCACGATTGGGGATGCGGGACTCCCACGTGACCATATCGGGCGAAGACCTTCTGAAGGACTCGGTCGCGAACGTCTCGCAGGTCGTCGCGCTCGATCGGACGGTGCTGACCGAGCGCGTCGCGAAGCTCTCGCGCGCGAAATTGGAGTTGCTCCTGTCTGGCATCGACGTCGTGCTCGGTCGCTAATCCCTTTCCAATCCAGCTACATGCGAGGCCCTGCGGGCATCATCGTCGCGCTGGCCGAGGAACTCTTCTGACGCATTCACCGCCGTCCGGGACACCGGTGGCGCCCTAGGCGCTCCTTCTACTCGATACCCTGTTTGGCAACCATCCTTCTTTCTCGCCTGCTTGCGCCGCGGTTTTGTTAGGCGCACTTAATAGTTCGCATTGATTCCCAAGTTTTTGAGAGGCGAAGGAATCAACAATCTGATCAGTGCGACGAAAAAGGTAAGCGCTGCGAACGGATCATCCTTATTGGAAGGTGACGTATTGGTATGGGGATTTAGCGAAACCGTATTTGAGAAAAGCCTGATGCGATTGCGCGCACCTGACACTTCAAGAGAGACGGCTACTCCGCGCGCAGTGCGACGATCGGGTCCACACGTGTGGCGCGCCGAGCCGGCAAGTAGCTCGCCAAGAGGGCTGAGATTACCAGCATCCCAACAACAGCGATGTACGTCACTGGATCGGTACTCGGTACCCCGGACAGCATTTCACCCATCAACCGCGTCAATGCCAACGCTGAGGGTACGCCGATCGCAGCGCCCACCAGCGCGAGGCGCATGCCGTTGCCGATAATCAAACGGAAGATCTCGCTTTTGTTTGCGCCGAGCGCGACGCGGACGCCAATCTCGCGAACTCGTTGCTCGACACTGTAAGCGAGTATTCCGTAGAGTCCGAGAGCGGCGAGGAAAAACGCGATGCTCGCAAAGAACGACATCACGATAGTAGTGAACCGCGGCTGGCCAGAGGCTGCCGACACGATCTCAGACATCGGCCGGACGTTCGCCAGCGGCAGACCAGCATCGATGGATGCTATCGCCGCGCGCGCCGATGGAGTGATAGCGGTCGGATTCCCTGGCGCGCGGACAATAAATGTCATCGCACGTCCTTCGTATTCAGGCCGCGGCGCCTGGGCGAGCGGGACGTACACAGCGGGAGGGGCCGACTCGCTGGCACCAATCGACCGGACATCACCCACGATTCCGACGATCTGAATGGAATGGCTCGTCTCCTGCGGGTAGTAGCGAATCGTCTTTCCGATCGGATCGTCGCCGGACCAGTAGAGACGCGCGGCGGTCTCGTTGATGACTGCGACGAATGGTCGCCCGACGACGTCACCTTCGGCGAGATGTCTTCCGCGCTTCAACGGAATGCCGAGGGCTCGAAACATTCGTGGTGTAGCCACCAAGTAGCGCGCTTCCCACGCCGGCGCCCCTGGCAAGGGTTCGGGCCGGCCTTCAATAACGAAGCTGTCAGGCGGTCCTGCCGACACTAGCGGAAGGTCTGAAATCGCGCCCGCGACTTCGACGCCGGGAGTTGCAGCGAGTTGGTCTTCGATCGCAGCCAATCTCCGCCGCGCAGTAGCTGGGTCGGGCTCGCGTCCCGCGGGAACGGACACGCTAAATGTCAGTACGTGATCCGGTTCAATGCCCAGGTTGATTCGCTGAAGCTGCAGATAGGACCGAATCATGAGCAGCGCACCGACCAGCAGGATCACGCTCAATGCAAGCTGGCTGATCACGAGCGCGGAGCGAGCTGCGACCATGCGGCGGGACGATGTCGCTGTGCGGGAGTCGGTTCTCAGGATTTCCTGCATCCGCACTCCAGTCGCGTGTAGCGCTGGGACAAAGCCGACCAAGAACCCGACCAGGATGACCAGGGCAAAGGTGTACAGCACCCCGGCGTAGTCGATAGTGATGGCCTGTGAAACCGGCAGTTGCTGCGGATAAAGCGCAAGAAGCCCTGCAAGCAGCGCGTTCGCGAGAATGACACCAATGATGCCTCCAATGACGGCGAGCACCATCGCCTCGACGACCATCTGCTTAATGAGGCGCCGGCGGTTCGCTCCGAGTGCATGTCGCACGGCAAACTCTCGTCGCCGCGCTTCTCCATTCGAGATAAGCAACGCAGCCAGGTTTACGCAGACAATCAGCAGCACGAAGAGGACGGCGCCGGCGAGAACCACCAACGCGTCGCGCTGATTGCCAACGATATCCTCGTGCAGCGGCTGGATGACGGCAAAATGTCCCTTCGAGTAATGATCGGGGTAGTCCTCTGACCAGTGATCGCGCAGGGACTGCAGTTGCGCATCAGCTTGCTCAGCGCTGACGCCATCGCGCAGGCGAGCGATGGCGAACAACCCATGACTCTGTCGATTGATCTGTGTTTCCTCCGTATTTATAGGCAGCGCCGTCCACACCTTCACGCGGTCGTCACGAAACGCGAAGCCCTCGGGCATTACGCCGATTATTTCGCATTGCACATCGTCGAGTCTGATCATCGAGCCGATTGCGCTCGCGGCATCATCTAATGCCCCGTAACTCAGAACAGCGAGGCATGCTTCCCCGCGCTGCGCTTCCTCTTCGGTGAAGGTACGCCCGCGGACGGGCCTGACGCCGATCACGTCGAAGAATTCCGAGGTCACGCGCATGGTCAAGACGCGCTCGGCTTCTCCATTGCCGCGCGTCAGGTTCCGGCTCCCCGATCCGTAAGCGGCGATGCTGGCGAAAGCATTGACGCGGCCTCGGACATCGGCGAATTCCGGTCCCGACAGGGCGAAATACGGAAAGTCATAACCGGAAGAGGGCAGATACCGTGTGTACACACTCACGAGCTGTTCGCTGTGCGGGAATGGCAGTGGCCGAAGCAGTACCGCATTGATAACCGTGAAGATGGCGGCATTCGACCCGATGCCAATCGCGAGCGTAAGAACGGCAGCGGCTGTGAAGCCGGGCCGCTTCCATAGCGTGCGCGCGGCGTACCGCAGGTCTTGCCAGAAATCGCTGAGCATTTTGCCGCCGGGGGCTCCCGGTGTGATCGCTGAAGGCGGATGCGCCTGCCGGAGAGGTGCTATGTACTCCGCAAGGACGTTGCCATCCCTGAAATCGGCAAGCGCTAACCGTGTGGCCTCGTCAGGCGACATACCACTCGCAATCAACTCCCGCCAGCGGTCATCGAGATGTTGCGAGAGTTCTTCGACGATCTCGGCCTCGCGAGTGGGCGAGAGGCGCAGGGTTGATAAACGCGGCCGCACGTGTTGTGTCCAGTCAGGCATGTTCGTCTCCCAAGACGCGTTGAACAGCGTCTACGAATGCCGCCCAAGTCTGGCGTTGCTTAGCTAGCACGCGCTGGCCCATGGGCGTGACTTTGTAGAAGCGTCGGCGTCTCTCGTCGGGCTTTTCGACCCAGGCCCCCTTGATCCATCCACGCTCCTCGAGGCGATACAGCAAGGGATAGAGGGAATCAATGTGAAAAGTGAGCTGGCCGCCGGAGCGCGTGTGGATCAGTTTACTCAGCTCATAACCGTGGCGGGGTCGCGCGTCGAGCAGTGAAAGGATGAGCAACTCCGCGGCGCCCTTCTTCAGCTCGCGATCGAGTGCCCGGGTGTTGATATCTGTCATAAACAGACAGTGTATAGACAGACATCAAGAAGTCAATCTATTTTCTTAGATTTTTGCGTGATGCAACGATGGGTTCAAGAGAACTTGGTCTTTGGCCGCACCTGGCGTTCGCCGTCCACGATGTCGACACCGAAGCAGGCTCGCTTGATCATCAGCCGATGGTTTCCTAGAAACTGCAGCACAATCTCGTCGAGACCTTTGTGTTCGCGGCTGGGGAATGTCTGCTCGACGATTTTCGCGGCCACTTAGTTTCCATTTCCAATAAAGCGAGCCGCGTATTGCGTACCGCCAATGTCACCCGCAAGGATCATGGTTCGCCGACCCCAGCGTTAGTCGACTCCGCTCCTACATTCAAGATGTAATTCTCCATGGCACGCGCGAAACCTTCTTCAGTATTAGTCGCGGTCACAACATCTGCGGCACGACGCACGCTTTCATCCGCTTGTCCCATCGCGATGCTGAAGCCAGCGCGCTCAAACATCAGAATGTCGTTCGGTCCATCGCCAATCACAGCGACTCGATCGTTGCCGATATCCAGTAAGCTTGAGAGCTCCGTGACGACCGTTCCCTTATGCGCTTTGGCGGAGGTGATGTCGATAAATCGCGGCTTGGACTTGGTGGCTGAAATCTCGTCGCCGCCGGCCTCGAGTACCAGCGGTTCAGCCTCAGCAATCAACACTGGCTCTCCGACGACTACTAGTTTGGCCATGCGGTCAAGCACCTCACGTATGTCCGGCTGAATGAACGGGCTGAATCCGCTCGTGTTCTCTTCTCGATCAACAAAGGGTGTACGACGAGGTACATACCAGTCATGGTCGCAGTACACCCATAGATCAAGGCCGAAGCCAGCAAGAACATTCAACACGCGCTCGCCAATCTCGCGCGGCAACTCGTGCTTGACTAGCGTTTCACCATTCGGGCGTTGAATCACCGCGCCGTTGAAGGCGGCGAATGGTTCGCTCAGGGCAAGCTCCACCACAAAAGCGCGAAGACCACGCGGAGGGCGCGAGCTCGCGATAGTGAAAAGAATTCCTCGTTGACGCAGATTACGCACGGCCTGTATTGCTCGCTCTGTGATGACGTGATCCGGCGTGATTAGTGTCGCATCTACATCCGAAATGACCAGTGAGATCGGTTGCAATGAGTCTCTCCTGTTAATCGCATAAGTGGAGCCGCTTTTGTTTACTTTTCGGTTGGCTTGCCGCTTGGTGTGCGGCGGTGGCTTGCCCCGCCGTAAGCTCAGGTTCCTTGCATTCGGGGCTCTGCCCCCAAGCGGCCGTTGGTCCAACAGTTTCAAGGAGGGTCGAACTCCTGACCTTGGGGTTATGAATCACCATCCCGCAGAAACATTTCAAGCTAAATTTCTTAACTCGTTTCCGGTTCTCTTGACTCCTTCCAACCAGCCAAGCCTCCCCGCCGCGTAATCATCTTGCTCAATTCGCGCAGCCACAACACAGAGCTTGCCACCGCCACGCAGCGCAGCCAATCACCGGAGCTCAAACTGACGGTCGAAAACGCTAGTTGCAAAAAAGGTATGTAAATCACCGCCGCTTGCAACAAGAGCGACAGCAGAACCGCACCCCAGAGCCACTTGTTTGAAAACAATCCGCTGAATGCGCTCCGCTCGTCCGAACGCGCGTTAAAAACGGTGAAGAGCGAGAAGAACACCATCGTCGTAAAAGCCATTGTCTGAGCGTAACGCATACTGCCTGATCCCTCGATCAGACCACCTGGCAAGCTCCAGTCGAGAACCACCAGTGTTCCCGTAGCCGACACCAGGCCGATAAAGAGGATCCCGAACCACATTCGCCGCGTAATCACACCCTCGTCGCGTGGGCGCGGTAGTTTTCTCATCACACCTTCGTCAGCCGGATCGACGCCGAGAGCGAGTGCCGGCGCGCCGTCTGTGACAAGGTTGATCCAGAGCAGTTGCGTCGCCAGCAGCGGCAGAACAACTCCGCTCCCTGCGGTCATCAATCCAATGACATCTGCCAGCACCACGCCGAAAAACATCGTCAGGACTTCGCCGATGTTGGACGCAAGTAGGTAGCGCAGAAACTTCCGGATATTTGAAAAGATGGCGCGCCCTTCTTCTACGGCCGCGACAATGGTTGCGAAGTTGTCGTCGGCGAGCACCATGTCTGCAGCTTCTTTGGAAACGTCAGTGCCGGTGATGCCCATCGCTATTCCGATGTCAGCAGTCTTCAGAGCGGGTGCGTCGTTCACGCCGTCGCCCGTCATGGCAACGGTTGCGCCTCCGCGTTGCAACGCGCGCACGATCCGCAACTTGTGCTCGGGGTTGACGCGCGCATAGACCGACACCTCTTTAACGGTTTGGACGAGAGCATCGTCCGGCAACTTTTCCAACTCGGCTCCAGCGATTGCTCGACCGTTCTCCACGATGCCTAGTTGTGAGGCTATGACTGCGGCGGTCTTAGGATGATCGCCGGTAATCATCATCGGGCGAATGCCCGCACCCTTAGCGCGCGCGACAGCTTCTCTCGCTTCTTCACGCGGCGGATCAATCATGCCAATCAAGCCCAGGAACACGAGTTCCTGCTCGATGCTCTCATCAATCTTGTCGCGATCGAGGAAATCCTTTGGCAGCGAACGGAAGGC
>JBKPAL010000133.1:0-9977 GCA_046726395.1 Acidobacteriota bacterium | reverse complement strand
TGGCGAGACGAACCTGTTGAGTCAGATTCGTACCAAGGCTTATGACCCGGTGATCAACGGAGTCGAATTGGCGAGTGGTTCTATCCGTATTCATCGGCGCGATGTGCAACGACTTGTCTTCAAAGCTCTCGGTATGACTACGGAAGAAGCGCGAGCACGGTTTGGGTTCTTTCTTGATGCGCTCGAATACGGAACCCCACCACACGGCGGCATTGCACCCGGTATCGATCGCTTGATGATGGTGCTTGCTGGAACAGACAACATGCGCGATGTAATCGCTTTCCCAAAAACGGCTTCAGCAGCAGATCTTATGATTGATGCGCCTGGTGAAGTAGACCCAAAACAATTGGAAGAGTTGCATCTGCGAATTGTTGAAGAGTAAGTTCGTGCTTCACAACCAATTATCGCTAACCACACGATGTTCCACCTTGCTCATAGCGAGCCTACTAGCCTACTCACTTGCTTGTAAGGTCAGCGGCGTCAACGTGCAAGCGAGTGACCTGTCACCCAATCAGAAACCGACATGGTTGTATCCAGTTACAATTAATGACAAGCACGGCTTCATCGATCGCGCTGGAAAGTTCGTTATCGAGCCCTCGTACGACTGCATCAAGCCTTTCAGTGAAGGATTGGCGGTGATTGGTGTTAGGGAAGACGGCCGTTGGCGATTTGGCTATATCGACAAAAATGGTGCAATGGTTATCCCGCCGCAGTTCTCCACTGCTCAATCTTTTTCCGATAACTTGGCACTGGTTCAAGTCGGTCTGACCAACGACGAAATGACAGTGAAAGCTATGGAAGATGACGAGGCTGGTAAAACCAAAGATGAATTCGAGAAAGAAATAGAGATTAACAAAATGAATTACGGTTACATCGATAAATCAGGAAAGTTCATTTGGAAGCCTGCTAACAGTAGATGATTACTCTCGATGCTGCCCACCGCGATCAAATCTTTGCGTACGCTCGTGAAGCTGATCCTTATGAGTGTTGCGGATTAATTGGCGGCGAGCATGGTCGGGCTAAATCTATCTATCCTCTGCGAAACGTCGCTAAAAATTCCGAGCTCGCTTACGAAGCCGCGCCTGAAGATCTCTTCACCGCACAACGGCAGATGCGCGACCGAGGCGAGCAACTGCTTGCTATCTATCATTCTCACCCAAAGTCTGAGGAACCTTTTCCATCCGAAACCGATGTGCGGCTTGCGTACTACCCGGCGGCCACTTATCTCATAGTAGGGCTCGGCGGTAATGATCCATCGCTTCGTGCCTTCTCGATTTCTGAACGAGAACAGCGGTGGAGCGAAGTTGAGTATGCGATTACGGACGAGTAAGATTGAAACTCTTATAGGGTGACAATCGTAGAGACCTTCGGCGATGGAGACGAAAAAGACTAAATACGACACCAATCCGCTCGATCCCGATTATGTGAAGCAAACGGAGGAAATCTGGGGCGAGGAAAGCGACAGACCAGAGACTCAGGAGGTTAAAGGCGCGACGCATCCAGTCGGCACTTCTTCTCAGGACAGCGCTCGTTCAAATATCTATTCTGAGGCTCCCACGCGTCGCATTGATGATCCTCCCTTAGGTGCACCCTATCCGTCAGTCTTTGTTCCACCTACTTACACGCCGCCTCCAACTCCATATCAGCCTCCGCGATCCGCGTACCAAAACCAACAATCACAGCGTTGGGAAAGACCCTCATCGCGCTCGATACACGGCATAAGCATTCCTGAAAAATGGGCGCTCATTCTTCCTTATGCTCCTTTTTACATTGGCGTGGTGATATCGCTCTTGGAACTATTCCTGGTGCCGCGCCAGGAAGTGAAGGTTCGTTTCCACGCCGCGCAGGGGCTGTCGCTACACATAGCCATAATCGCCATCCAGACACTGTTCGGGGCGATTGGAGCGGTCACGAACAGCTCTTTTGGAGGGGCACTTTTTAGCGCCGCAGCGACCATTTTTCTGATAATCTCCATGATCAGAGTTTGGAAGGGCGAACCACACCGAATCGCCCCTTTGGCCGAACCTGCCCAGTGGTTTAACGAACACATCGAGCCCCGTAAACCTCAATAGTCTTGCTCCTTTTGGCATCCTCATTGCTTCCTTCAAGCTGGGTTCACGAAACGCCTGTAACGGATACTGGGCGAAGTGAAATCATCCTCGAAACGTGTACCAATGTTGCGATTTGGTGCAGGTTCTCTCTAAGCTAAGATTGGGGTTTTAGGTTGGACATCAAGCTTCTGTGTTCTTCCCGCAGGAAATGAGTTGTAACGTTAGACGACGGAGGGAGAAATGATTAGACGTTATAGAAGAGTAGATCAATTAGTGACATGGCTGGCGCTGGTTGCGCTTATCGCGATGCCGTTGCTCGCCGTGGGCCAGACTCGGGTCACGGCTCCAAAGAACAAGTATCAGATAGAAGATGATGTGAAGCTTGGGCAACAGGCTTCTCAGCAAGTGCGTCAGCAGATGCCCTTAATTAACGATTCTTATATTGACAACTATGTGGAATCGGTTGGTCGTCGTTTAGTCGCAGCTATTCCACCTGAGTTTCAACATCCGCAGTTCAATTACACGTTCGATGTTGTGAATGCGCGCGACATCAATGCGTTCGCGCTACCTGGCGGTCCAATGTTTGTGAACCGGGGAATGATCGAAGCGGCGAAACGTGAAGGTGAAATGGCCGGCGTCATGGCCCACGAAATCAGTCACGTAGCGTTGCGTCACGCAACCGCTCAAGCTACCGAGACGCAGAAGTTCCAAATTGGCTCAGTGTTGGGCCAGATTCTCGGTGGAGTCGTTGGTGGAATTCCCGGCGCAGTCATCGGCGCGGGCAGCCAGATCGGTTTTGGTGCGGGAGCTTTAAGATACAGCCGCAAGTATGAGACGCAGGCTGACATTCTCGGTGCGCAGATAATGGCGCGAGCCGGATACGATCCTCGTGATCTAGCCGAGATGTTCCGAACAATTGAAAGCCAAGGCGGCCGTAGTGGTGGACCGGAATGGCTCAGCAGTCACCCGAACCCGGGCAATAGATATGAACGGATCAATCAGGAAGCAGCGATGCTTCGGGTGAACCCCAATAACGCGATCAATAACACTCGCGAGTTTCAAAACGTACAAGCGCGATTGCGCAGAGGCGGATCTGCGCCGAGCATGGAAGAAATCGCTCGCGGTGGTCAGCGGTATCCAAACCAGGGCGGCGGCACTTCACAGAATGGCGACTATGCTCGCGGAGAGCGTATTGCCTATCCGTCGACCAATTATCGCACTGAGCGTAATAACCTCTTCAGCGTGGCCATTCCCAGCAACTGGCGCACTCTTGGAAGCGGCAATTCCGTCAGCTACGCTCCCGAAGGAGCATACGGTTCGAATGGGATTACGCACGGCGTGATGTTCAGTGCTGAGCAAGCCAGATACGGCAACTTGGATCAAGCTGCTCAGGAGGTTCTGCAGGGCTTGTTACAGAGCAATAACTACTTGCAACAGACCGGGAGTTGGCGTCGCACAAGTATTGATGGCCGTTCCGCACTTGTGACGACGTTGTCGGGCAATTCGCCGATCACTGGGCAGTTAGAGAACGTAACGATTCTGGTGACTCAGTTGTCAGATGGGAACGTGTTCTACATGGCGGGGGTTTCGCCGAGGAATGAGAGCGGAACATATCAGCGGACATTCAACGAAATCGCCCGCTCGTTGCGACTCAACGGATAAGCGGTGAAACCAACCTAACAATCGGAAAGGCCCGCGAATGCGGGCCTTTTTGATTTCCTGCCCCCTCAGGCGCATTCTATTTCGTATCGCAAGCAGGCCATACCAATCTCTCTCAAAGGAAAACACTCATGCGCAAACTCGTGTTGCTTCCAATTCTTGTAGTCTTGTTCATGGCACAGGGCGTAGCGGCGCAGTCACCTGCCGATGCAGCTGCGATCAAACAGACCGCGCTCGATTACATCGAAGGATGGTATGAAGGGAACGCGGAACGGATGGAAAGAGCTCTTCATCCCGAATTAGCGAAAAGAATCGTACAAACCGATGCTGCTAGCGGTAGAAGCCGGTTAGGTCAGATGGGTGCGATGACTCTGGTCCAGTCAACCCGGAATGGCGGCGGTAAGAATACGCCGAAAGAAAACCAGCAGAAGGACGTCACCATACTGGATGTGTTTGAGAATGCAGCTAGTGTGAAGGTCGTCGCCGGTGAGTGGATTGATTACTTGCATATGGCGAAGTCAAATGGGCGTTGGGTGATCGTCAACGTGCTATGGGAGCTGAAGCCAAAGAAACAGTGAACATTGCCAATTGCCGATTGTCGATTGTGCCTTTCTGTGACGCTTTTATTTTCTCTCAAAGAGTCACTGACCCAAAGCCTGTTCATGAGCTCAAAGGAACCGATCCACAGCAGTGAACGACGATAGGTGGAACTGTTCCAATCGACAATTGGCAATGATCAATCAGCAATGTTCTTGGCTTCTTGCCACAGTGCTTCTAACTCTTCAAGGCTTGCTGATTCGAAAGTTCGCCCCTCTTTAGCGAGTCGGTCTTCAATATGCCGGAAACGTTGCCGGAACTTTCGATTGGTTAGTTTCAACGCGGCCTCTGGCTCGACATGTAAGTGTCGCGCAATGTTTGTGACCGCGAAAAGCACATCACCAACCTCCTCACGCACAAGTGAGTGATCGGCTTCATCGTTTGAGTCTTTGTGTTGTTGGATAGCGCTGCGTAGTTCCTCTATCTCTTCCTTTAACTTTTCAAAAATATCTTCAAGTTTTTCCCAATCGAATCCCACACGCGCAGCCTTCGTGGACAATTGGTGAGCTTCCATTAGCGCTGGCACCTTTGCTGAAACACGTTCAAGGAGTGAGGTTGTTTCAGTCGATCCCGCCGGATGTTCGGCTCGCTTCTCCTCGGCCTTGATGGCTTCCCAACTCCGCAACACGTCAGCGGCATTCTCTGCTGTCGCGTCTCCAAACACGTGTGGATGTCTTCTCACCATCTTGGCGTGGATTGAGTCGGTTACATCGTCGATGGAAAAGTCACCGCGTTCCTTTGCAACCTGCGCATAGAAGACAATCTGAAAAAGCAGATCGCCGAGTTCCGCAGAGAGTTCTTTGGGATTCCCTTCGCGCGCAACCTCTACGGCTTCGAAGGCTTCGTAGGCCTCTTCGAGCAGCATAGGGGCAAGGCTGGCATAGGTTTGTTCGCGATCCCAGGGACAGCCCTCTGGTGAGCGAAGGCGGGCCATCAGAGCGACAAGATCTTCAAAGGTTGCTGGCATAGAGAAACGTTAAGCGCGATTACAACATCGCGCGAACCTTAACGAGTCGATATCAGTGTTTGGTTAGCGGGTGAATGGTTACATGGGCGATATTCGATTGCAAATATGCCAATGTCGTTTTGAAAATGAGTAGTAACGGAGAGGCGTCCACGGAGGGACGGCCCAACAAGAGCCGTTTGCGAGGGTTTAAAAAGGGATGCTAACATCACGAGCACTCAGTTAAATTTGAAGAAAACTGTTGCGCAGAGTGTTCCGTAACCCTGCGCGTTAACGGGGATTAGCCATGAGTGAAGAGCAGACTAATTTCAAAGTAACCGATCGACGATTATTCAACGCAGATGGAACTCCGCGAGACGTTCCGCCGGAGGAGAAGACCGAGTCGCGACCAATTGAAGCCAGCACCACGACTCCAGACTTGAACCAACAGTCGACCGCAGCCACCGGCAGACAGCAACAGAGCGGAAATCGTGATGAAGAACCAAGCATGCGTGACGCGTCTGCAGCCGACTCCGATGAGGACGTTCCGGGAGCGGAAGATCCCGCCAGCTTTGTTAACTTCCTGATGTCCCTCGCGTCCAACGCAGCATCATCGTTGGGGATGATTGAGCACCCTGTGACGCGCAAGCGGGACGTCGATATAGAGTTGGGTAAGCACTGGATCGATGTGCTTGGAATGCTGCAGGAAAAGACGCGTGGCAATCTTAATCCTCAAGAGCAACAAATCCTGGAAGGACTTCTTAGCGACCTGCGTATGCAGTATGTTTCACTAGTCAACAGTGCCACTGCCAAAGCGCCACGCGGTTTCACAGGTCGAGATATTGTGGGCGGAAAATAGACAATACAGAACCGGGAGCGGTAGCGACCCGGGGGTCATTGCCAATTGCCAATTGCCGATTGACAGTTTTGATAATGAATTCCTCATTACTTCGTGAAGTTATGAGTGAATTCGAATCGATGGCGCTCGCCATACGAATCGGAAATTGGCAATCGGCAATGACCCCCCGGTCGCTACCGCTCCCGATTCTGTAATCCACTGACGATACACCTTTATTCGAATGAAGCTGACTTTTCTCGGTACAGGCACATCAACTGGAGTTCCTTCCATCGGGTGCGAGTGCGAGACTTGCACGTCAGACGATCCGAGAGACAAGAGACTGCGGGTTTCAATTCTCATCGAGCACGCTGATCAAACGGTCCTGGTGGATACGTCTGCGGACTTTCGACAACAGGCACTGCGGTACGGCTTGAAACGATTAGACGCTGTACTCATCACGCACTGTCACGCAGATCACATTTTTGGCTTGGATGACATCCGTCCATTAAATTTTCGCTATGGCGCTCTTGGTCTATACGCGAACGAACGGGCGTGGCCGGATATACGACGAATTTTCAAATACGTTTTTGAGCCTTCTCACTTTGGAGGAGGTCTGCCACAGATAATTCCGCACACCGTCTACAGTCGGGCGCCATTCTGTTTGGGTGGAGGTTTGGAAATCACTCCGTTGGAAGTGATCCACGGACGACTGCCCGTGATGGCCTATCGGTTTAATGATTTCGCTTACGCGACTGACCTCAGCGAGATACCGCCGGAAACAATGGATGCGATGAGAGACCTTGATGTGCTCGTACTCGACTGCTTGCGTTTTGCCGAACACCCTACGCATCTCTGGTTTGACAAGGCCCTCGAGTATGTCGAGAAGTTGAAACCGAGGAGAACGTATTTCACGCACATTGCGCATGACGTGATGTATGCGCGTGATTCGGCACGTCTGCCTAAAGGAGTTGAATGGGCCTACGACGGGCTTACTGTCAGTGATGAAGAATGATTCATTGCCAATCTCCAATTGCCAATTGTCGATTGGCCGACGCCAACACTAAATGTTTTTTAATTCTCGGCTTTAATCTAACGAGATGTCATCTCTTATGCGGCCGCTATCCGCTATTGTTTTCACATAACGACATTCAATTTGAGCTGCCACTCCAATTGTCAATTGGCAATTGTCAATCGAAAATCTCTCATGCGTCTTTTTCACGGAATTGATAACGCCGGGATTCAGCGACCGACGGTCTTAACACTCGGTGTTTTTGACGGCCTTCATCTCGGACATCAATTGATCATGCGCACTGTAGTTGAGCGCGCTCGTGCAATAGACGCTGTCCCTACGGTGATCACTTTCAATCCTCATCCGCGAGCCGTACTGCATCCTGAATCATCTCCACCTCTATTGCAGACCCTGGACCAAAAAGTAGAAGGCTTTGGCGTCCTCGGGATTCAACAAACGATCGTCGTCCCTTTTACGAAAGAGTTCTCGATGGTTCGGGCTGAAGAGTTCCTTGCCGACGTGGTCCATGATCGGCTGCATGCAAAAGAAGTTTATCTGGGGAAGGGCTTTGCATTCGGTCACGATCGCGAGGGCAACATTGGCCTACTGCGAAAGGTGAGCTCAGATTTGGGGTTCTTCGCAGATGAGGTACCTGAAGTCCGTCTGCGTGGTCGGCGTGTGAGCTCAAGCAGAGTTCGAGAGCTTTTGGCGCAAGGAAAAGTTAACCTCGCGCGCAGCATGTTGGGTCGGCCGTATGGAGTGGAAGGGCGGGTGATACGCGGCAATGAACGCGGTCACACGCTGGGGTTTCCCACAGCCAACCTACATCCGGAGAACCGCGTCATACCAGCTCGCGGTGTTTACGTCACCGGCACTTTGATTGATAAACAATGGCGGCGCAGCGTTACCAATGTTGGCGTGCGGCCCACGTTCGGGATTGATACTGAACCTTCGGTGGAAACGTTCGTAATGAATTGGGCGGGTGATCTGTACGGTGACGTGATTCGCGTGCGATTCCTGCATCGGTTGCGTGACGAAAAGAAGTTTGGCTCTCTAGATGAGTTAAGATCTCAGATTCAATTGGACGTTAAGCGGGCGAAAAGCTATTTTGAACGTGCGGGCACCAGACACATGTTGTCTATACTTTAGTAACACCAGAATCTTCAGCAAATGAATCCAAGCGAAGCTTTAATTCCAATCACAGCGCCTCCGCGCGAAGGGACAAACGGACGGCACGCGCCGTCGCGAGCGAGTGTGGCGGTGTCCATTCCCGTTAAGCCGGTCGGGCCTGCGGCGCCATCCCTAAACGACGAATTCGTCAACACTATACTCGCGGGTCGTGGGTTGCGCGGTTGGCTTCGTGCGCTGAATATCACACGCGTGCTTGGGTTGTTATCGCTTTACCTCTTTCTTGACACGTACGACATTCGCGCGAGTTTCAATCGCAGGGTCCTCGTACGTCGTCGTGAGGAGAGTACGAATCAAACCTGGGGTGCGAGACTTCGCCAGCAGTCGCATACGCTCGCACCGATCGCTTTCGACAAACTTGTTCGCGTGGTCCGCTACTTCGTCTTCCGCGGATCAAAAGAAGCTCGACTGGAAAAGCAAGCGATATGGCTGCGAAGAAGTCTGATTCGTCTTGGTCCAACTTTCATAAAGATCGGTCAAGCGTTGGGCACTCGCGGTGACCTGCTTCCGCTTACGTACATAAAAGAGCTCGAGACGCTGCAGGACCAGGTGCCCGCATTCCCAACGAGTGAGGCATTTGTCCGAATTGAGAGTGAGCTTGGCCATCGAGTAACTGATCTGTATGCCGAAATTGATGCCGAGCCAATCGCCGCTGCTTCTCTGGGCCAGGTTTATCGGGCGCGACTGCACAGCGGAGAAGAAGTCGCAGTCAAGGTGCAGCGACCGCAGCTCGCTGAGATCATCAGTTTTGATACAGCGGTGCTCTATCGGTTGGTCAAGCTGACAAATCGGTTATTCCCGAAGGCAAACGAGAATGCAGATTGGGATGGGATGCTGCGCGAGTTTCACGCGACAGTGTTCGAGGAGATGGATTACGTTCGTGAAGGACACAACGCAGATCGCTTCAGGAGGAACTTTAAAGAGTGGCGGACCATACGGGTGCCTCGCGTGTATTGGTCGCACACGAGCCAGAAGGTCTTGACGTTGGAATTCATTCGCGGCACCAAGGTTATCGATCTTGAAGGTTTAAAGGCGCGCCGAATCTCTGCCGTGAAAGTCAATCGTCTGCTGGTGCGTACGTACCTGAAGCAGCTCCTGGAGGACGGATTCTTTCACGCTGATCCGCACCCTGGAAATCTGCTAGTGATGGATTCTGGTCACCTTGCCTTCTTCGACTTTGGCATGGTCGGGCGCATCACACCCAAGCTACAGTCACAGATGATTGATGCATTCTTCCATGTTGTTGGACGTGACGTACACGGCTTAGGTCAGGACATCATCAACCTCAACTTCCTCAAACCCGGAGTGAACCCGGAGACTATTCGACCGATAGTAGAAGGCCTATTCAAGCACTACCTGAATCTCAAGCTCGGCGAAGTGAACTTCAAAGAGCTCACGTACGATTTGGCGGAAGTGATGTATGAATATCCATTTCGGCTGCCGGCAAACTTCACCTACGTGATGCGCGCTCTGATGACGCTTGAGGGAATCGCAATCCTCACGGATCCCGGTTTCAGCTTCTTCGAAACCGCTAAACCTTATGCGAAGGAGTTTATGCTCCGTCGTGAAGGTCGACTGCTGAGGAAAATGGTCTTCGACAAGCTTAGCGGTCGAGACAATGGTGGTCGTATTCAGTGGAAGAAAGTCTGGAAGCTCACCAAGATGGCCGCTGACATGTACCTTCGGGCATAA
>JBKPAL010000132.1:0-13427 GCA_046726395.1 Acidobacteriota bacterium | reverse complement strand
CATCGGGAAGATCCGTCTGGTCGTAGAGAAACTAAATCGCGCCGGAAAGTTTTCTAACATCAGTTTCGAAGTGAAGGCTGGCGAGATCGTTGGCATAGCTGGGTTGGCTGGTGCCGGACGAAGCGAGTTGGTTGAAAGTATTTTCGGAGCGCACCCGATCGATAGTGGAAGTATTTATCTCGACGGATCGAAGATGAGATCATTGAAGCCGGACAGCAACGTGTCACTTGGGCTGGGCCTGCTTACTGAGGATCGAAAACGGACCGGGCTCTGTTTGAATCTGTCTTTGGCGTCCAATCTCACCCTGGCCAACGTTAAAGCTATCGTGCAAGCCGGGCGTGTCGATCAAAAGCGAGAAATAGCCATCACCCGGCAATACATCGATCAACTGCACATTCGTCCACCAAATCCTTTTAAGACCGTGAACCAGATGAGTGGCGGTAACCAGCAAAAGGTGTTGCTCGGGCGGTGGCTCTTTGCGAGCTCGCAAATTTTTCTGCTTGATGAACCCACACGCGGTGTCGACGTCGCAGCGCGATCGGAGATCTACCGGACCGTTAATCAAGTCGCCGAAGCGGGTGCAGCGATCGTGATGGTCTCATCAGACTTGCCCGAGTTACTCGGTATGACGGACAGGATCCTTGTCATGCGTAGGGGCAGGTTGGTCGCAGAGCTCGAGACCCGAAGAACTTCACAGGAAGAGATCTTGAAATACGCGGCTCTGGATGAAGTAAATGACTTAGCCTCGTAACGCCGATTTCATTAGAGATGGACTCAACCTCAAAAGTACATAGGGACTTTGCATCGGCTTGCCGGCTGGTGTGCGGCGGCGGCTTGCCCCGCCGTTCGCGGCCGGATAATTGTTAGGGCTTTGCCCTTCGTTCGGGCTCGCCCTTTGAAACTGTTGAGATACGCCGGATCAAGGGCAAAGCCCAAATGACAAACGGGGGCATGTACGGCGGGGCAAGCCGCCGCCGCACACCAGGGAGCAAGCTCTCTTCTTTAGCGCCAGAACAGCTTATAGGGCAAAGCTATGGAGATGACGACTGCCGCCACGATGCAGCGGCGAGACACAAAGTTGTCGGAAATGGTCAAACGGTTTCTTCCGTTTGCCAGTCTCATTGTGCTGTGTGTTTTGATTGCAGCACTCGAACCGAAGTTTCTTTCAACTGGCAATCTTGCCGGCGTGGCCAGACAAACGGCTGTGATTTCAATTATCGCGATGGGCATGACTATCGTTATGGTGTCCGGCGGAATAGATCTTTCAGTTGGATCGATGATGGCGCTGGCTGGTGTGGTGGGAGCATTCGCAATGGTCGCTGGTGCTCCGGCCGTTGTTGGAGTACTGGTTTGCATGGGTATCGGCGCGCTTTGCGGTGCACTGAATGGGTTGGCCATCACCACGCTAAGGATCTCGCCATTTATCGCGACACTGGGTGCGATGGGTATTTACCGGGGGGTCGCTTTGCTTCTTCCAGACGGCAAAGCCGTAGTAGGACTGCCAACGAACTTTGGTTATCTTGCCGAAGGAAATCTGTTCGGCATCATTCCACTGCCTCTATTCATTGTCATAATCGTTGCGTTGGCTACGCATTTCCTGCTTTCGCGAACTCGGCTGGGTCGCTATTGCTATGCGATTGGAAGTAATGTCGAGGCAGCCAGATACGCCGGCGTGCGAGTTTCGCGATGTCAGATATTGTTTTATCTGATGCTCGGTGCTTTAACTGGTCTTGCGGGAGCCATCGAGTCGGCGCGGCTCATTACCGGTCAACCAACAGCGGGTGAAGGTTACGAACTACGTGTCATTGCGGCGGTTGTCATTGGTGGTGGTTCACTTAGTGGCGGGCAAGGCACCGTGATCGGAACAATCATCGGCGCGTTGATCATGGGCGTGTTGGCCAACGGCGCGAACTTGCTGCGCATTTCGTCTTTCACGCAGCAGATCGTGATCGGTGCCGTGATAGTCTTGGCAGTAACGTTTGACGAATTTCAACGCCGAAGGTTGGATAGCTCCGAGTAATTCACCGTCAGTTCAAGTCGGGAAGATAGACATGAAATTTGCGCAGTATAAGAGGAGTGCTGGTGGTCCACAGCGATTGGGAGCTTTGGGTGGAAACCACTTGATCGATATCGCAGCAATGGCGCGCGATGTCAGCAGCATTGATCGTCAACTTCCCAAATGGCTGTTGGAAGTCAACAGCACGATGGGTGTCATTCAGCGAGGTCGCGCAGCGCTAACGGAGATTGAGCGGTTAATCGATCGTGCAGGAGGCGAGGCGATTTCTCTGAATGAAGATGTGATCGTTTCGCCCGATTCTGTTGAGTACTTGCCACCGGTATTTCCCGGAAAGATTTTGGCTATTGGTCGTAACTATGTTGACCACGCGATCGAGCAAGGCGCGGAGCCTCCGGCTGCTCCGATGCTTTTCAATAAGCTGTCAAACTCTCTTAGTGCTCACAACGCTCCGATCTTGCTGCCGGCGATCAGCGAGAAAGTTGATTATGAAGCAGAGCTAGCAGTCGTCATCGGCAGTCGTGCGAGTCGAGTGTCCGAAGAGGAGGCGCTCAGCCACGTCTTTGGTTACACGCCGATCAATGACGTGAGTGCCCGGGATCTTCAATTCGGCGACGGTCAATGGACACGGGGAAAGGGACTCGACGGTTTTGCGCCACTTGGTCCGTTCATCACTACGCGTGACGAGATTGCCGACGTGCATAATTTGAAGATTGAAGGTCGGCTGAATGGGCAAGTTATGCAGTCGTCTAACACGGGCAAAATGATTTTCAAGATCCCGTATCTGATCTCTTACTTGTCACAGGGGATCACACTCGAACCAGGTGATGTGATTGCGACCGGCACTCCGGAAGGCGTGGGGATATTTCGTAATCCTCCGGTGCTGTTGAAAGCCGGCGATGTTTATGAGGTTGAAATTGAGAAGCTGGGAGTGCTGCGAAATTCGGTCACGGAATAATTGGCCGCGGATAGACGCGGATGACACGGATAAGCAGAAGCCAGAATTCAGATTTCAATTAGTGTGAGCAGGTGCCATCACTTTTCATTCGTCATTTGACATTTCTCATTTGGTCAACTGTTAGTTCGTGACGGTAAGTGTTCTTTGGTGTGATTTCGTGGATCGTTTTTCTCTGTGCATTCTCTGTGACTCCGTGCCTCTGTGTTGTCTTAGCGTGAATGAGTTTCAAGCAAAGGCAAACCACAGAGGCACGGAGTCACAGAGAATGCACAGAGAAGAACGAGATGACGACATGAGAAACGTCAAATGAATGGAAAACGATCTGACCCCGACCAACTCATCAATCATAGCTTCTAATGCGCGTCTCGTTATTCATCACTTGCCTTGTCGACCAGCTCTATCCTCAGGTCGGCAATGCGATGGTCACAACTCTCCGCCGTCTCGGCGTTGATGTTTCTTTCAATGAAGCACAGACCTGTTGCGGGCAGCCTGCTTTCAATTCCGGCTATCGAAATGACGCCCGCGCTCTCGCGAAACACTTCATCGATGTATTCGAAAGCGACCGCGCCGACTTCATTGTTGCGCCTTCTGGTTCGTGCACTGCAATGGTGCGCAATTTTTACGGCGAACTGCTCCATGATGATGAGGACGCAACTCGCCGCAAAGCTCTTGCAGACGTGCAACTGCGATTACGAGAGTTTTCAGAATTTCTGGTTAACGAATTGAAGGTTGAAGACGTTGGGGCAACCTTCAACGGCAAGGTCACCTACCACGATGCTTGTCACTTACTCCGCGAACTCAATATCTCGGAAGCGCCTCGCCGTCTCATCCGTGCTGTGCGTGGAGTGAATTTTGTCGAGATGGAAGCTCCGGATACCTGTTGCGGATTCGGTGGAACGTTTTCAGTAAAGTTCAGCGAGATCTCGAATGCGATCTTGAATGAAAAGCTTGAACGCATAACACGCAGCGAAGTTGATTATGTAATTGCCAACGACTCGAGTTGTTTGATGCAGATCGCGGGAGGTCTGAGTCGCGCGGGTTCGAACATTAAGACAATGCATTTGGCCGAGTTATTAGCCAAGTAGTTTAAGGGGCAGGAGAGATCGATCCACGAATTCACACGAAAGATCGCTAAGCCGTCAGACTTCGTGCTGGTTCGTGTAATTTCGTGGATCGTGTGATTGAACGATGAGTTCGCCTCCGTCAAATCTGACAGAGCGGTCGCATGCAGCGTTGGAGGATCCTGTTCTCCAGACTGCTCTCAAACGCGCGACCGGTACATTCATCGAGCGCCGTCGAGATGCCGTTGCCAGCGCACCCGAATGGGAAACTCTTCGCGCGCGAGCACGTCAGGTTAAGGAACACACCATTAACAATCTCGACTACTACCTTGAACAATTGGTCGAGAAAGTCACGGAACTTGGCGGCCAAGTCTTTTGGGCCCGCACTGGTGAAGATGTCAATCGCTACATCATTGAATTGGCCAAAGCGCGTGGCGTGAGGTCTGTAGTCAAAGCGAAGTCGATGACTACGGAGGAGATCGAGCTGAACCATGCACTCGAAGCTGCGCGAATTCGTCCAGTTGAGACAGACCTCGGCGAATACATCATTCAACTCGCTCACGAGCGTCCGTCTCACATAATCGTTCCGGCTATTCATAAAACACGTGAACAGATTTCGGATCTATTTGAGGAAAAACTACAGTCCGGCCGGCCCAACGAAGTTGCTGAGATCACTGCGATGGCGCGTACTCGTCTGCGGAACGAGTTTCTTTCGGCTGGCATGGGGATCACGGGTGCCAACTTCGCGATAGCCGAAACGGGAACGATCGTCCTGGTTGAGAACGAAGGAAATATTCGACTCAGCACTCAAGTGCCGAAAATTCATGTTGCAGTGGTGGGCATCGAAAAAGTGATTCCACGTTTCAGCGATCTCTCGGTGTTTCTGCGTTTGCTTCCGCGCAGTGGTACTGGACAAAAGCTCACTGCCTATGTCTCCTTCTTGAATGGACCAAGAGCGAAACCCAGAGCGCGTGACAAGCATGAGTTTCATCTGGTCCTGATGGACAACGGACGAACCAAGATTCTTGCCGACGAACAGATGCGCGAATCGCTCTACTGCATTCGCTGCGGCGCCTGTCTCAATGTTTGCCCTGTATATCAGAAGATTGGCGGTCAGGCTTATGGCTGGATCTATCCGGGTCCGATCGGAGCAATCATCTCTCCTCAGTTACAAGGGCTGAAACAGGCGGCTGAGTTGCCGTTTGCCTCGAGTCTTTGTGGGGCATGTCGCGATGCGTGCCCTGTTTCGATCAATATTCCCGACCTGTTACTCGCTTTGCGCGCGAAGGTAAGACAAACCCAAGGTGGAAAGGTGACCGAGGTTCTTGCGATGCGTAGTCTTTCGATTGTGGGCCAACGTTCCGGTTGGTTTGACAAAAGTGGTCGAATTGGCCGCGCATTGGCGAGAGTGTTTGCGAGCAACGGCAAGATGAGACGAATACCGTTTGGTCCAATCAAGTATTGGACGCGGTATCGCGACCTCGATTCTCCTCCGGAACTATCGTTTAGAGAGCAGTGGAAGGAGCAGAACTCGAAATGAGCAAGACTTCCGCTGTTCTTACTGATGTGAAAAGAGCTTTGGGGAGAAACGAGACTGTGGTTCCCACACCACTGGCTCCGTTCGTCGACGTCAGTGCGCGTGAAGGAACTGTTGATCTGCTTCAGCGCTTTACCGAAGAAGCATCGACGCTTGGCTGCAATGTGGTCTGCATCGAAAGTGAAAAAGCTATCGCTGAAACCGTTCTCGGAATTTGCCGAGCAGCAGGCGTTTTCAAGATTGTCATCTCCTGCGCCGCGTTGCTGGCCACCTTGAGACTGTACGATCTGTTTGATCACTATGGGATCGAGCGGAGCTACGTCGACTCGTTTGGTAATGCGGCCAAGAAAGACCTAGTCGAGCATCTTGCGTCGGGGCATGTAGGAGTAACGGGAATTGACTGGGCGATTGCCGAGACCGGAACGATTGTCATTACCAGCGACGAAGATCAAGAGCTGCTGATTTCATTGCTGCCACCGATTCATATTGCGGTCATGAAACGTTCGCAGATCACAGAGAGCCTGACCACTGTCCTGGAAGAACTTGGAACTGAGCGAATGATGCGGCAACCACCGTCGCGTTCTGCGACCTTTATTACTGGTCCAAGTCGCACCAGTGATGTTGAGCTAACATTAAGCATCGGCGTCCACGGCCCAAAAGAGTTGCATTTGATAGTCGTGGATAAGTAGTTGCGACCATAGCCCGCGTACTTGAGGCGTGTAACCAATCCATTCTCTCGCTATCGAGGCTATGTGAGAACTTTCAATGTTGAGATTAATAAAACTTGAGCGGGGGTAAACCGCCCTTCCCAACCTCTGAGACTCTCAAACTTGAGTGTGATTGGCGACGCTTGAAAGACGTTCAAGGTCGAATTGTAAGCAGCGAAGATTGAAAGTCTCATAGGTGGGGAAGGGCGGTTTACCCCCGCTCAAGGATCCGCTGATTCGACTTTCAGCTGTTCACAAAGCCTCTACGGGAGATGCTACTGACTTGACCCTTACCACTCATTTAATGCGAGCGGGATGTCTCATTCTCGTAATCGGTATGCTGTTCTCAACCATTGCCCCAATCCTCATGGCACAGAACGAGACCGGGGGTCGTCGCGAGATCTATCACGAAGGCTGGATCGATCTGAACAAGAACGGCAAGAAGGATGTTTACGAAGACCCGAAAGCTCCGATAGATCGACGTATCGAGGATCTGCTGGGCCAGATGACCTTGGAGGAGAAGACTTGTCAAACGGCGACTCTCTACGGTTACAACCGCGTCTTGAAAGATGAACTTCCTACTGCCGAATGGAAGAATCGCGTATGGAAAGATGGCATTGCAAACATTGACGAACACCTGAATGGGTGGGGTCCAGGATCACAGAGTGTCTATGCCAACGATATTAGGAAACACGTGTGGGCCATGAATGAGGTGCAACGATTTTTTGTGGAGGAGACCAGGCTCGGCATTCCGGTCGACTTTACTAATGAAGGATTGCGAGGCGTAGCTTTCCCGACCACTACCAGCTTTCCGTCACAACTCAATATTGGTCACACCTGGGACAAAAAACTCGTACGCGAGATGGGAGAAATCACAGCGGCTGAGGCTCGCTCACTCGGCTACACGAACATCTACGCGCCGACACTTGACGTCGCTCGCGATCAGCGTTGGGGAAGATTGGAAGACACGTACGGTGAGGATCCGTTCCTTGCTTCGGTACTGGGTGTGGAGATGGTGCACGGTCTGCAAAAGAACTTTACGGTGGCATCAACCGCGAAACATTACGTTGTCTACAGCATTAATAAAGGAGCAAGAGAAGGCGAGGCGCGCACCGATCCGCAGACATCGCCGCGCGAAGTCGAGAACATCTTTGTGCCGCCGTTCAAAGCTGCAGTTGGCGTGGGAATACTGGGCATCATGAGTTCATACAACGATTTCGACAGCATCCCCGTCACCGGGAGCAGCTACTGGTTGACGGATCGCTTACGTCGCGATTTCGGTTTTCGCGGTTACGTGGTCTCTGACAGCCGAGCCGTCGAATATCTTTACAGCAAACATGGCGTGGCTGCAGACATGAAAGATTCGGTGAGGCAGTCGATCGAGGCAGGTCTGAATGTGAAAACGAACTTCACCATGCCCGATGACTTTATCTTGCCGCTTCGCGAGTTGGTCAAAGAAGGAAAGGTTCCAGTCAAGACGCTGGATGCCCGCGTGCGTGATGTGCTGCGAGTGAAATTCATGGTTGGGATTTTTGACCGACCCTATGTTACTGACGCGAGCGTCGCTGAAAAAATTCTCAATTCGGATGAGCACCGACAGGTCGCGCTGCGTGCGGCGCGTGAGAGTCTCGTGCTGTTGAAGAATGATGGCATTCTTCCGCTGAGCAAAGAGATCAAGTCCATTGCGGTACTCGGTCCTAACGCGGATGACAACAGCAATACTCAATACCGGTATGGCCCTTCAGCAGTGAAAGGTGTGACTGTGCTCGAGGGAATTCGCGAGAAAGTTGGGCCGACAGTCAAGGTCAGTTATGCGAAAGGGTGTGAGGCGGTTGATGCGAACTGGCCCGAGTCGGAAGTCCTACCGCAACCTTTAGCGGCAGAAGAGCGAGAGAGATTGAATGAAGCGGTTGAGTTGGCGAGGAAATCAGATACAGCGATCGTCGTTCTTGGTGATTCGCCAAAAACTGTAGGAGAGAGTTTGTCTCGCACGAGTCTTGATTTACCAGGTCGACAACTCGATCTTGTTCAAGCTGTGTATCAGACCGGCCGTCCGGTGATTGTGATCCTGATCAATGGACGTCCTTTAACTATAAATTGGGTGGCGAAATTCGTTCCCGGTATTGTCGAAGCGTGGTTTCCTGGAGCGCAGGGAGGAACAGCGATCGCTGACGTTCTGTTTGGTGATTACAATCCGGGAGGAAAACTAACGGTGACATTTCCCAAGACGGTGGGACAGATTCCGTTCAACTTTCCCACTAAGCCGAATGCCCAATGGGAAGGTGAGAAGTCACGCGTTAATGGCGCGCTCTATAATTTTGGTCATGGGTTAAGTTATACGACGTTCGCTTATAGCAATCTGCAGATCAATCCGTCACGTCAGACTACGAATGGAAACGTAACCGTTACCGTTGATGTGAAGAACACCGGCACGCGGGCGGGAGACGAGGTGGTCCAGCTCTACACTCGAGACCTGGTAAGCAGCGTTACTACTTATGAGAAGAACCTCAGAGGCTTCGAGCGAGTTCATCTGAATCCCGGAGAGTCGCGAAATGTTACGTTTACTTTGACGCCGGCAGATCTTTCGCTGTGGGATCGCAACATGCGCTTCGTAGTTGAGCCGGGCGAGTTTAGCCTGATGATTGGATCATCGTCAGAAGATATTCGTGTGAAAGGTAAATTTGAAATTGTGCGATAAGTCAAGGCTTGTATCGAGTGACGTTTCGGCGCTGTAGTGATGTAGCTGAGACTTGTTTAGCTTTTCTGATTCGGACGTAAGCGAAACTGATCCACGAAAAGACACGAACCAACACGAAAGAAAAAGCAATGGAGACAATAGTGAAAGCGCAATTTCTATTTGTTTGTTTGATGCTACTGATATTACCGGAACTAGTACAGGCGCAATCGCCGGTAATAGGAACTGCGCAACCAAGCACGACGGCGTCAGTAGATCCCTGTGCTGATATAAAGACGCAGTTTGCGAATGCCGATAAGAAGCTAAAAGATTGGCCCGCACTCACTCGTTATCGTGAAACAAACTCGGCGACGCAGCTCCCCGCTAAAGGTGAGAGTCGCGTCGTCTTTCTTGGTGATTCAATCACCGACTCGTGGGACGATCCAAAGTACGGCGGGTTCTTTCCGGGTAAGCCTTACCTCAACCGCGGCATTAGCGGTCAAACGACGCCTCAAATGCTCATTCGCTTTCGTCCTGACGTGATTGCGTTAAAACCAAAAGTGGTGGTGATTCTTGCCGGCACAAACGACATCGCAGGCAACACTGGACCAATGACTCTCGGCGACATCGAGAACAATCTCATTTCAATTGCTGAATTAGCACGACTGAACAAGATCAAGGTCGTGTTTGCTTCGTTGTTACCCGTCAGCGATTACGAAGTTCGAGATGGGAAGCCGATCAATCAAACGGGTCGGCGCCCGCCCGAAAAGATCAAAGCACTTAATGAGTGGATCAAACAATACGCGCGGGAACACGAGTTGACCTACCTCGATTATTATTCTGCGATGGTTGACGGTAAGGGCTTTTTCAAGGATGAACTAAGTAATGATGGGCTACATCCCAACGAGCAGGGCTACGCCGTGATGGCGCCACTCGCTCAAGCGGCGATCGACCACGCATTGAGAAAATAACTTTGGGATAAGGTAGACTAAAGAAAACAAGATTGCGGATTGCGAATTGCGAATTGCGAATTTCGAATCTTGCAGGATTCATCCAGCGTTCCGAACAAAACATCCGCAATCCGAAATTAGCAATCCGAAATTCGCAATCCGAAATTCGCAATCCGAAATTCGCTATTCCTATTCTTACCGATGGAGGGCGGACATGAGTGACAGCAAAGACAGGGATCACCGCAAGCAGGATCATCACGATCCCAGTCGCAGGCGCTTTCTAAAAGGCGTCGGCGTTGCAGGTGCCGGTGCAGCATTAGCTGATCATTTGCTTATTACTGAGGCTAAAGCTGAACAGAACACGACCGCCACCGCAAGCGGTAACGTGAATGTTGTTCTCGACGTAAATGGGCAAAAGCGAAATGTTGCTTTAGAGCCAAGAACGACTCTGCTGAGCGCATTACGCGATCGCGTGGAGCCACCGATCACAGGTCCCAAGCTCGTCTGCGATATGGGCACATGTGGTGGCTGCACTGTTCTGATAAACGACAAACCTATTTACTCCTGCCTCGTGCTGGCGGTTGATGCAGTCGGAAAGAAGTTGACAACAGTCGAAGGCCTCGGCTCGCCGGAGAACATGAACAGTGTGCAGGCGGCGTTTGTCGACAAGGACGCGTCAATGTGCGGCTTCTGCACACCGGGATTTGTTACCACCATCTCTGCCTACCTCAAGCAGAATTCGAAGCCGACACTCGAACAGGTGCGTGAAGCATGCAAAGGGAACTTCTGTCGTTGTGGTACCTACCCGCGCGTTTTTGAAGCGGCACTGGCTGCGGCGAAGAATGCCACCGGTAATGTGTGATGTAACGGAGAACGACCATGCAACAACAACAGGCACCCGCAAAGAAGAAAAAGAAAATCAAAGTAACCAGAGTGGTTAATGGCATCGACACCGAAGTCGAGATCGAGGTCGATGATGAGGCTGGTCCAGTTTGGGGACCGAATGATAAGCATGTTCTGCTGAATCATCATCTCAAACGCGTGGATGGACCATTTAAGGTTACTGGCGTAGCTCAATATACGTTCGATAAACGACTGCCCGGAATGCTCTACGGCCGAGTTCTTCGTTCACCACATCCTAAGGCTGAAGTATTAAAGATTGATGCGTCGGCGGCCCGCCAGTTGGCCGGCGTAAAAGCGGTAGTCACGATTCTCGATGGAGCTCCTTCCGACAAGCCAAAGATTGTGAACTATGCTGGCGAACCGGTCGCTGCGGTCGCGGCTAGTACGCCCGAGATCGCGGAAGACGCAATTCGCGCTATCAAAGTAGATTACAAATGGCTTCCGCATGTAGTTAGTGCCGATGAAGCGTTGAAAGAGGGCGCGCCTAAGGTTTTTCCAGAAGGTAACCTCGAACCGCGAGACAAACGTGGCGACCCGGCGAAAACTGAAGCAGCTTTGAAACAGAGTGAGATCGTTCTCGAAGCCGAGTATCGAACTCCAATCGTTCATCACTCCTCACTGGAAACCCATGGCCATGTTGTCGATTACCGCGGCGACAACACCGCAACGGTTTACGCTTCAACTCAGGGCACTTTTACGATTCCCGGTGATGCTGCGAAGGAACTCGGTTTACCTGAGACTGCGGTGACAGCAATCGTCGAGCATATGGGTGGTGGGTTCGGTTCGAAATTTGGAATTGGAATCGAAGGCATGCTCGCGTGCAAGTTGGCCAAGGAAGCGAAAGTTCCGGTGAAGCTAATGCTGACACGTCGCGATGAGTTTCTACTCGCCGGAAATCGCTCCGGTTCGTGGCAGAAGTTCAAAGCGGGGGTGAACAAAGACGGAACGATCCAGGCGCTACACGCGATGCAGTATCAACTCGGCGGGATTGGCGACGGTTCGCAAGCCGGCCAGCCATACATCTACGCCGTTGCGAATTCTTATCGCGAGCGCGCTTCGATCCACACCAATGAGGATGCCTCGCGAGCCATGCGCGCGCCCGGACACCCGCAGGCGTGTTTCGCTATGGAATCGTTGGTCGATGAATTGGCTTACAAGGTCGGCATGGATCCTGTCGAGTTCCGCAAAAAGAATTTGACCGACACGGTCTACCACCGTCAGTTGGATCGCGGTGCGCGCGAGATTGGCTGGGAGCGCCGAAACAAAACACCCGGGGCAGGAAATGGTCCATTGCGTCGGGGAATGGGTTGTGCCGTCGGAACCTGGGGTGGCGGCGGTAACAACCAGTGCAAAGTGGATGTGACCGTCGGACGCGACGGCTCGGTGATTGTTGCTGTTGGCTCACAGGATCTGGGTACCGGAACACGTACGCTGACCCGTGCAATTGTGGCCGAAGAGTTTGGACTGCCGATGAACGCAGTGGTTGAAAAGATCGGTCATTCCAAACTCGGTGCGGCAAACGCTTCCGGAGGATCAACTACCGCTGCTTCTCTAGCGCCATCGGTGAAGGATGCGGCGTACAAAGCGCGAATGGAAATGGCCCAGCAACTTTCCAGTGTTCTCGGTGGTGCTAAGCCAGAGGAAATCAAATTTGCAGAAGGACAAGTCACTGGTGGTGGTAAGAATCTTACGTTCAAGCAAGCAAGTGCCGCGTTACCCGCAGCTGGAATCACAGCGCGAGGTGAGTGGAAATCGAATCTAGCAGCCAGTGGAGTTCATGGAGTTTGTTTCGCCGAAGTTGAAGTTGACGTCGAGACCGGGCACGTGCGGCCGATCAAGATGGTCCACGTACAAGACATCGGTCTGCCATTAAACCGTCTAGCTGTGGAGAGTCAGATTAATGGCGGGATGATCCAATCACTCGGAATGGCACTCTGGGAACAGCGCGTCATGGATGGTCTTCTTGGATTACAGCTCAACTCAAATTTTGGTGATTACAAGTTGCCGGGTTGTCTGGAAATGCCTGAGCTGGTTGCTTTGATTGACGACGAAGACAAACGTGAGGCGGTCATCGGCGTAGGTGAGCCTGCGATTATTCCATCCGTCGCAGCTATTCCAAATGCCGTGTTTAATGCGTGCGGGGTTCGCGTTCGCGAGCTTCCCGTTACTCCGGACAAGATTCTGATGGGAATGATGAGCGAAAGGAGGACCGCATGAAAGCATTCGAATGGGCCAACCCTACCACACTCGCGGAGGCGTCAAAGTTACTGGAGCCGTCAAGCCGCGAGTCTGACGAAGCACCTCAACTGCTCGCCGGTGGTCAGGATTTACTGACCTCGATGAAGGATTATCTCGTGCGGCCGGAGCGTTTGGTTAATTTGAAGAACATCCGCGGCCTCGATCGTATTGCTGCGGATCCGAAAGGAGGGTTACGAATTGGAGCATTGGTTACGTTGGGCCAACTTGAGGACCACCCAATTGTGCGACGCAACTTTCCCGGTCTGGCAGAGGCGGCGCATTCAGTAGCAACTCCTCAGATTCGTAACCTCGGTACTGTCGGTGGCAATCTTTGTCAGCGTCCCCGTTGCTGGTACTTCCGTCTTGAAGAAGCAATCTGTTTAAA
>JBKPAL010000131.1:0-16014 GCA_046726395.1 Acidobacteriota bacterium | reverse complement strand
TACTGCGGTTCCAATGCTTGTCAATGAACTTTAAGTACAAAATGAGTGAGGGACTAGCATTGGTCGTATAGGTTAATAAAGGAGTACAACCGTTAATTTCGGGCGGCTTTGGTGCCCTTAACTGTTCAAAACAGACCACCTATCTCCAATGTTCGCTGCCTTGACACCCTTAAACGCTGACTGCTACATTACGCGGTCTTTTCCTGCATGATGTTTTCAGCTCTACTACACAAAAGGAGTCTGCTTGAGTACTGAATCAGGTTATCTTTTCACCTCCGAATCCGTCACCGAAGGCCACCCAGACAAAATCGCCGATCAGGTTTCCGACGCGGTCCTTGACGCCGCACTCTCTGAGGATTCCAAGTCCCGTGTTGCTTGCGAAACGCTCGTAACCACTGGTCTGGTTGTCATTGCCGGCGAAATTACGACTAACGCTCGAATCGACTACTCGAGAGTAGCCCGCGAAACAATCCGTGAAATTGGCTACACCCGGGCTAAGTATGGTTTCGATTGTGATACTTGTAGTGTGCTGTCTGCGCTCGACCGCCAGTCACCAGACATTGCAATGGGCGTAGACACTGGAGGCGCCGGTGACCAGGGCTTAATGTTCGGATTCGCATGCAATGAAACTCCGGAGCTGATGCCGCTTCCGATTCAACTCGCGCACATGCTTTCTCGGCGGCTTTCCGAAGCGCGCAAGTCAGGCGAGCTTCCCTATCTACGTCCGGACGGAAAGTCCCAAGTCACGATTGAGTATCGCGATGGTAGACCGTTCCGTGTCGAGGCTGTGGTCATCTCTTCTCAACATGATGCTGACGTATCGAACGAGCAACTCCGTTCAGACATCGCGGAGAAGATTATTCGACATACCGTTTCGAGCGAGCTGCTTGATAACGACACGAAGTTTCACATCAACCCGACTGGTCGTTTTGTAACTGGTGGACCTCAGGGTGATGCTGGTCTAACCGGTCGAAAGATTATCGTCGATACCTACGGTGGTTATGCACCTCACGGCGGCGGTGCTTTTTCTGGCAAGGACCCGACGAAAGTAGATCGATCGGCGGCGTACATGGCCCGGTATGTTGCTAAGAATATTGTCGCAGCAGGTTTGGCCGATCGATGTCAGGTACAGCTCGCGTACGCAATTGGCGTAGCCGAGCCGGTATCGATCAATGTCGATACACACGGTACAGGTCGTGTGTCGGAAAACGCATTAGCGAAGCTGGTCCGCGGAAATTTTGAACTGACGCCGCGCGGCATCATTGAATCGCTCGACCTGCGTAAACCTATTTATCGGCGCACGGCAGCATACGGACATTTTGGTCGCGATGAAGAAGGATTTACCTGGGAGAAGACCGACAAAGCCGAAGCACTTCGTGCCGCCGCCGGTATTTAGTTTCGCATAAGTAAACTACTTCTTAGATATCTAATTTCAACAAGAGGAATACATAGATGAGTGCAACACGTTCGCTTGAGTACGACGTGAAAGATGTAAATTTGGCCGCCCAAGGTAAGCAACGCATCGAGTGGGCCGAAAGAGAAATGCCGGTACTGCGACTGATTCGTGAGCGGTTCGGCGAAGAGAAACCACTCAATGGGGTAAAACTCCTTGCTTGCGCCCACATCACTACCGAAACCGCAAATTTGGCGAGGGCGCTACAAGCGGGTGGTGCTGAGGCAGTTCTGATTGCTTCCAATCCCCTTTCCACACAGGACGACGTCGCCGCATCTCTTGTTTCAAACTGGAATATTCCGGTCTATGCGATCAAAGGCGAATCGACAGAGACATACAACCGTCACGTTCGCACGGCTTTGGACTACCACCCTGACGTGATCATCGACGATGGTTCTGACGTTGTTGCGACTCTCATCAAGGAGCGAGCCGCTCAGGTTGCTGAGCTCATCGGTTCGACGGAAGAGACTACTACCGGTATTCAACGCCTTGAAGCGATGGAAAAGGCCGGCGTCTTAACTTTCCCGTCCATAGCCGTCAATAACGCTCAAACTAAACACTTCTTCGACAACCGCTACGGCACGGGCCAGTCGACTTTAGATGGAATCATCAGGGCCACGAACATTCTTCTCGCAGGGAGAAATGTGGTCGTAGTTGGTTACGGCTGGTGCGGTAAAGGTGTGGCACTGCGAGCGCGTGGAATGGGTGCGAACGTTATCGTCACCGAGATTGATCCAATCAAAGCAGTTGAGGCTGTAATGGATGGTTTTCGGGTTATGCCGATTGCCGAAGCTGCGCCAATTGGAGACATCTTCATCACGGTAACTGGTAACCGTCACGTGATCGATCGTCAGCACTTTGAACGGATGAAAGATGGCGCACTCGTCTGCAACAGCGGACACTTTGATTTGGAATTGAATCTCGTGGCCCTACGAGAATTGGCCGGTGCTGCGCCGATTCAAGTCAGACCATTCGTTGAGGAATACCGGTTAAAGAGCAGTGGCAATCGCGTAATGGTGCTTGGTGAGGGACGTCTGATTAATCTAGCTGCAGCGGAGGGACATCCTGCCAGCGTGATGGACATGAGTTTCGCTAACCAGGCTCTGTCCGTTGAGTATCTCGTTAAGAATAAAGGAAAGCTCGAACCAGGCGTTCACTTATTGCCGAAGGAAGTGGATACAGAGATCGCGAGCTTGAAGCTGCGCGCGCTCGGAATTGGTATCGATACGCTTACTGCTGAACAGCTTGAGTACATCTCGAGCTGGGAAACCGGTACCTGAGCTCAGGTACGTACTCGCGAAAGAAAGTAGGTCCCCGCTGCTGCGAAGATCACCGGCGGGGACCACGCAGCAACAGCAGGTGGAAGCAGTCCATAATTCCCCAGTTGTTGGAACCCTCCACCAATTCCCAAATAAGCCACACTTACTCCAACAGCTACAACAAGTGCTATGACCGCTCCTTTCCTGCCAAACGAAAGTGCCAGCGGAATTCCAATAAACGCCATCACCAGAGCGCCAAAGGGCGTTGCATATTTTCGTTGTAACGCAAGCGCCAGAGACGACACCTCAGTCCCTCTCCGCTTTGCTGCATTCAAGTAGGTTCTTAGATGTGCTGCGCTGAGCTGTGAAGGTTTGTCTATTGTCGGCCTGAAGATCTGCGGTGGTTCAACATTCGTAAGTTGAGTCTCCTCTGTAACCTGGCGGTCCACTTCCAGATCATTTATTGACAGCGTCTCAACGTTTCGCAATGCGAGATTGTCGGTTCCTGACCACGATGCGTTATCAGCCTGAATGATTTTTACAATGTGGACGCCGTCTGCCGCGAACTCGTAAATCACCGGGTCGTGAAGTGTTCCACTCTGTTCGTCAAACTCGTAAGCATAGATTCTGTCAGTCTCGGTCGAAGCCAACCATTGCCTGCCGGTTCCGGTGATGGCTCGCGCTTCTCCACCTCGGATCTGTGCACGCAACGCATCCTGTTTGATGTTTGCATCCGGCATCAGGTGTTCCTGAATCAACCACATGCCAAGGACCGCAGCGAGCGCGAACACCAAACCGGGAATCATCAGACGATAGACGCTCTGCCCACTGGCCCACCACGCAATCGCTTCTCGCCGACGCGCGAGTAGTGCGTAAGTAATTAACACAGCAATCAGCATAGTCGCTGGAAACACCTCTATGCTGACTAGAGGCAGAAGAAACATCAGATAACGAGCTACCAAACTAAACGGTACGTGATTGCTGCCGATGAATCGCCATAGTTCGAAGAGCGTGAAGATGATAAAGATCGAAATCAGGGCAACAAAAGCAAGCAGAAAGCTGATGGATAGAGTTCGGAACAAACTCACGTCCAGCAGACTCGGAAACCCGAATCGCGCTGTTCTGTCAGCTCGCCAGACCGCAGCGTTGGAAGAACTCTTCGCACGTCTTTGCCCCGGCGTCCATGCGAATGACAATCGTGGTAGGCGAGGAGCAATTACGAGAGTCAAAATCATAGCTAGCATCAATGCGGTAGCCATCCAGGCGCCCACTAATGGCGAAACGGTTCCGACTCTGGCTAACGACTCACCGAGTAATGAAACAAGGTAGTAGACAATTACAACCACGAGTGACAGGAGAATTCCAGCTCCACGACCTCCACGTCTAACGCGAATTCCGATTAGTCCTCCCAGAATTGCAAACACGAGCGGAGCAATCGACAGCGCGAGGCGACGATGCAGCGTTCGTTGAGCTTCGTTTTGCTCTTTCAGCGAACCTGTTTGCGCCCGAACCCGCAAGTCCGACCACTCGAGCTCGTCTGGTCCAACTTCATCCTTTTGCAGTCGCTCGAGCAGCGCAGAACGCCCGGTGTTGATGGCAATACGCAGTTGGTCCAATTGCTCAACTACATATGATGCTTGACTTCCCTCTCGATCTTTCGGCACCTGAGTTCTGACTGCATCACTCAGTACAAGCTCAGACTTTTCGATCGAGGAGTCGATGCGACCCGAACGAGCAGTGACTACGCTAGTAGATCCATTCTCTTCCTGCCGGTATATGAACACACGTCCCCAGGCTCCGCTGATCTTGTTTCCCTCTCTTACGTAAATGACAAACCCAGGAATGTCAGTCGTAAACATTCTCGGATCCACTGGGGAATCGAGTTTTCGTAAAGCTCCCTGAATCGCTGCCTTGCGTATGTCGCGCGCAGCACGTGGCGCTTCTTGCAAATGGAGATAGGTCGTTGCCGCAGTCGCAAGAAGGCCGATAATCAGGAGTGGCCACAACATGGTCCACGTCCCGACACCCGCAGCACGCATGGCGACTATCTCGCTATCGCTGCCCATGCGTGCGTAGCCAATCATGATCCCCGCAAGCACTGCAGTAGGAATTGTGAAGACCAGAACGCCAGGGAGAAGTGCGGCAGAAATTTGAGTTAATAAAGACAAAGGAAGCTGAGCATAGATTGCGATCTCCGCAAAACGCCCGGCTTGCTGTGCGAACAGAACTGCAGTGAGTAGGGCAAGCGATAGAAAAACATAAGGTACCGCAGCGCCGACAATGTATTTCGCAAGCAGCCTTCGACCAGACGTCATAGTAGAAAACGGATCTAAGACCTTTAATTAAAACTCAACTTAACGCGTGGTTGCCTTTCAAGAACGCGCCCGATAAGTCGCTGAGTGAACTCGGCCATCTCACGTTGAGCCGCTACGGGAACGTTTCGGGCCTCCTGCGCAAAAACTCTTGGCGCTAGTTTGCTGGTAGCTTTTAGTTGTGCATAGAGCTTTCTTGATAACGAAAAACCTCTTCCTCCGTTACACAACTCGCACCTAACTGTGAGATCTGAACCCAGATACAGTGGTTCACCATCTGTCACTGCACGATGGCACTCTGCACAACTCTTCAGATCGGGCATAAAGCCTTCCAATCTCAAAAGCCAAACTTCAAAGTAACCGACCAACGCCTGCAAATCGCTTGGTGACTCTGCAATAGCTTCGAGACAAGCCTTCACCATCCGAAACAGTTTCTCATTCGACTGATATGGAGGTGAGAAGTCGATTATTAGATCGCCCATATAAGCGAGCGCTGTGAGAATGTCCGGATCACCAAAAACACTAAAGTTAGACTGTAAGATCTCAACGTTACGCAGCGAAATCAATTCCTGATGCTCTTTTTGAAAGCAGGAGATGTTTAGGAGAGTGAAGGGTTCAAGCGCGGCGCCAAAACGATTTTTTAACTTCCGCGATCCCTTCGCGACGGCGCGGATGAGGCCGGCGTCACGCGTCAGGCAAACCACAATCTTGTCGGCTTCTGCCAGATTGTAGGTTCTGAGAACTAAAGCCTCAGTGTCAAACAAACCCATCTAAGACTTGCCTCGCCAGTGACGATATTCACTTAGAAAGGAAGAAAGTAAAGAACCCAGGCAAGCGCTAACCCGATAAGCACGAACTCAGCGAAGATCTTTGCTCCGTATAAAGCTCGCTCTCGATTGTCATCCTTAGTAACAATGCCGAATACGATCGACGAAAGGAGAGCGAAGGCACACATTACGAGAAAGTGTCTCAAGATTTCCTCCCAGCGGCGATATCGAATGCGTCTAGCGTTGCCAGATAGTTTAGAAGACCGGCTATAAGTAGAAATGTATTACCGTATTCAAAAGTTGCCAGTGCCGCTTTCCCCGGGTCATCCGCGAATCCTGTTCCAAGCAGCCACGAACCTATGTACGGAAGACCTGCTCCAAGATTTGCGATCATTGGCGGTATCTGGAGCAAGATGGATGAACTTGGATCGCTACTTGTCAAACCAAACATGTGGCCACCCATTGCCAATCCAGTGATGAAGCATGTCCAGATGGTGCCTCCGAGCAACAATGCTCGAATGCGCTTGCCTTGCATCAGGTGTCCGGCACCTGGCAGAAGCCAACCCAGGAACCCCATCGCCCAGGCACGTGATGGCGCTCTCTCTAACTCTTCTCTTCGTTCCCGATCAGTCTTAGCCAATCACACCTCCAAACTACATTAAAAGTAATCTCTAAACTGGTAAGCATTCCAGATACAGTGCAGTTACTCCTAGCGGGTTGCCACCGCCGTTACATAGCTGCAGTAATTTTGAGTTCCGCACCACATCTTTTAGCTCACAGCATGTCCAATGATACGGGCTGAACCTCGATCCGCGAAACCAACAGAAGAGCTACGGCGAATCGCAGGTGAAGGCGGAAAGTAAAGCTGCCAAATCTTGAGCGGGGGTAAACCACCCTTCCCAACCTCGAGACGTTAAAGCTCTAGTGCTTACATCTGCCAGTGAACGGCTTTCAAGCTGCGACAGTCACATCCGAGTGTAATAGTCTCGAGGTTGGGAAGGGCGGTTTACCGCCCGCTCAAGATTCATCACGTTCAATCTGCGACGTTCACACATTCTCGGCAACGATCTGTCGCTGCTTGGTCCAATCTTTCTGTTCAATACACAGACCGAAGGAATGGGTTTCAGAAGGGCTTTTCTGAACTTTCACTTTAACCGTCGGCGTTACGACTCCTCAACTCACACGTTAACAACAGCCCTATTCGTACAGAAGATATTTCTGCCTTACATTAAGAAACGACTTCAACTCTCCATTCCAACTCGACTCGATTTCACCGATTGAAAGGCCAGCCTCGATCGCTTCCCTTATCTTCGTTGTGCCAGCAATTACATCAAATGGATTCCGCTCGTACTCATACTCGTACGGTGGTTCTTTCCAGTGAAATTGATCTCGATACATGTCATGCGCAACCTTAACCATCGCTATACCAGCGATCACTGGTTCAAATTTATCGCGGTCGAGCACCTGTATCTGGACGCCACCACAACTAACATTGCCGTGTTTCTGAAACGTCGGACGAAACACACACGGACGAAAATAGACACCGGAAAAGCCCAGGCTATTCAAGGAACGACCATATTCTTCAGGAACGATGTAGGGAGCGCCGATCAATTCAAATGGTCTCGTTGTTCCCCTGCCTTCTGAAAGCTGAGTCCCTTCGAAATGCACTGTGCCGGGAAAAACAGTAGCGGTGTCGACCGTGGGAATGTTTGGTGACGGCAGTACCCACGGGCCATCTGTTTCGTCATACCAAAGCTGACGTTCCCAACCGTCCATCGTTACAACCCCAAGATCACACCCGATCTTAAAGTGTTCGTTGAACAACCCCGCTAACTCGCCGAGCGTCATTCCATGCCTGGTTGGAATAGCGAACTGGCCCACAAACGATGGATCCTCCAGAACATTCCCTGCTACTCGGCTCCCTCCGATTGGATTAGGACGATCGCATACAATCATCTTCTTCCCGAAACGTTTTGCTGCCCGCATGCAGTTCGCCATCGTGTAAGCAAATGTGTAGATGCGACAACCCACGTCCTGCATGTCAAAAACCAACACATCAACGTCACTGAGCATTGCTTCGGTCGGCTCTCTCGTTTCGCTGTAAAGCGAGTGAATCGGCAAACCGGTTTCACGATCTCTGGCGTGTTCAGTCTCAATCATATTGTCCTGAACATCACCGCGGATCCCATGCTGTGGCCCAAAGAGGGCTGTCAGATTTATCTCTGCATTCTCGTGGAACAGATCGGCAACGTGTCTGAATCCATGATCAACCGAGGCCTGATTACAAATCAGCCCAACTCTAGCGGCCTGCAAGACCGCTCGGTCTTGAAGTAATTTCTCAGCACCAAGTTCGATTCGTCTTTTATTTGAGTTCATTCAGGTGTGATCGTGAGATGTTAAAGTTATGCCTTAGGTCTAGCCGCACAGAACCGAACCACCGTTTACATTCAAGACTTCACCGGTAATGTACCGCGCCCACTCAGTGCACAAGAAGACTACCGGATAAGCAATGTCGTCGGCAGTTGCGACCCGACCCAGCGGGATCCCTCTTACTATTGAATTCAATCGCTCCTTATCGGCAAAAACGTTGTCGTTCAATTCGGTATCCACCCACCCTGGCGCGACACAATTCACAGTTATTCCGAACTCCGCCAGCTCGCTCGATAGCGACTTAGTAAAGGAGATTTGGCCACCTTTGGAGGCCGCGTAATTGGAAACGTTTGCTTCGCCACGCTGCCCGGCAGTTGAACTGATAATTACGATCCGCCCAGAGCGCTGGTTTTTCAACACTGGCACGGCTGAGCGACATACGGTCCAGGTGCCTTTAAGGTTTACCTCTATGGTGCGGTCCCATAACTCTTCAGGAATTACTTCAACAGGAGCGCCCTCCCAGATACCAGCATTGCAAACGAGAATGTCCAGACGATTAAACTGCGCCACCGTTTGGTCGATTAAAGCTTTTGCGTCACTCAAGTGCGCAACGTCAGCGCGAATCGCTTCGGCTTGTACTCCCAGCTCACGACAGTGAGCGACTATCGACTCAGCTGCATTTGCATCCTTCACGTAATTGACAACAACCGACGCGCCTAATTCAGCCAACCGCAGAACGACTGCGCGCCCGATTCCACGAGAACCGCCGGTCACTACGGCTACTTGCCCATTTAAGCTCAGTTGATTTTCTGCCACTGAACTTCCCTTCTCTATCGCTGATTGACTGACATGGCATCGCTGCGCGCTGCGAATTGACGTGCTTCTTTAACGAACCGCTGAAACAATGCCTGCGAAAAGTCATCTGCCTTCCAGCCGAGTTCAGGGTGCCATTGCACGGCTAAACTGAATCGATCCGGACGTGGGTCCTCAAGTGCTTCAACTAACCCGTCGGAGGACCAGGCAGTCGCGATCAGATCGCGCCCGATGTTCTCGATCGCTTGATGATGATGGCTATTCACGACTGCAGTGTTGTTCCTCGCGAGAGACGAAACCATACTTCCCTCTAGCAACTTAATCGTGTGCGATGGGCGGTCACGCGGTGTGCCCTGTTCGTGTTTTATGGCACCAGGCACTTGTGACGGAATGTCTTGCACCAATGTTCCACCACGGGCGACGTTTAGAATTTGCATACCGAAGCAGATTGCAAATAAAGGCACGCCACGTCTCTCGACCTCGTCCAACACAATCAAATCCGTTTCGTCTTTGATTGTTTGCACATGGCCCAAGGCTTGATGCGGTTCCTGACCATAGCGCAGCGGATCCACGTCAGAGTCGCTGCCGGGTAGCAGAATGCCATCCAAGCCTTTCATGGCCGGAATCAGATAATCAGGATCAGGAATGAGGCTGAGGTGAACTGGTGCAGCACCGGCGGCTTCGACGGCTTCACTGTAGTATCGGGACAGGTAGAACCGATCGGTTTGGGTTTCAATGCGCATCGTTATGCCAATGCGCGGTCGGTGTTCTCTCATCGTTCTATCGTTAACTCATATCTTAATTTATCAGCACGCTAGCTTGATGCAAAGTGATCATTGCGGATTAGAGTACGTTGACGATGAACACCTCTACCACTAGCGATGATCGGTCAAATCGTCAATTGTCAATTGCCAATCGACAATGATTCTATGTCTCCTTGACTTCAATTGAAGCGAATTCCTATAGTGCACGGAGCCAGAAATGCAAAAAGAATCCCCCAGAATTCGCAGCACAACAGTCCTGCTTGTGCGCAAAGACGGACATGTAGCACTGGCCGGTGATGGCCAAGTTTCGATGGGCGAAACCATCATGAAGGCAAACGCCCGAAAGGTTCGTCGTCTATACAACGACGCGATTCTTGCCGGTTTTGCTGGCGCAACTGCGGATGCGTTTTCGTTGCTGACTCGCTTCGAGAGCAAGCTCGAGCAATTTCACGGGAACCTCGAACGAGCTTCGATTGAGCTCAGTAAAGATTGGCGCACTGACAAGGCGCTGCGTCACTTGGAAGCTTTGCTGGTAGTGGCCGATAACAAGAGCTCTTTTCTCTTGTCGGGCAACGGCGATGTCATCACACCTGACGACGGCGTGATCGCGATTGGCTCGGGCGGATCGTACGCTTTAGCAGCGGCGCGGGCACTCTTGAAGAACACTCAAATGTCTGCGAAGGAGATCGCTGTGGAGGCTTTGCGAATAGCTGGCGAGATCTGCATTTACTCAAACCAAAATATCATCGTCGAAGAGTTGTAAGTCTAAAGGGCACTCAATTCAAATCATAAGAGTAATTAATCAATGGTTATTTATTTAGCAGGAGACGTTGACGAAGAGATTCGGCTGGACGAGATGACTCCACGTCAGATCGTTACCGAACTCGACAAGCACGTAGTTGGACAGAGGAATGCGAAGCGCGCGGTTGCAGTAGCGTTACGCAACCGCATTCGGCGACAGAAGCTTGCTCCGGAAATGGCCGTCGACGTCATGCCGAAGAACATCATCATGATCGGTTCTACCGGCATAGGCAAAACGGAAATCGCGCGACGTCTTGCGAGGATGTCCAACTCACCATTCTTGAAGGTTGAGGCTTCGAAATTTACCGAGGTTGGCTACGTAGGTCGTGACGTCGAGAGCATGATTCGCGATCTGACGGAGATTGCTGTCGACATGACTCGGCAAGACAAGATCGAAGAGATTGCTGAGAAGGCAGAACTTAACGTCGAAGAACGGATCCTCGATCTACTTCTTCCACCGGCACGATCGTCAAGCTTCTATGATTTTGATTCCAACACTGCGGATGAAGAGACCAACAACGACGATCCAAACCGCGACGAGCAGTTCCAGCGCACTCGAGAGAAACTCCGCACACAACTCCGCAGCGGAAAACTCGACAACCGGCTTATTGAGATAGAAGTACGCGAAAAGAACTTCCCGGTGATCGAGCTCGCTGGCCCTCAGGGCGTTGAAGAGATGGGCATCAACATGAAAGACATGTTGGGCAACATCTTTCAGGGACGTTCAAAGCGTCGCAAGATGCGTGTCGACGAAGCGATGGAGTACTTGATCCAGGAAGAGGAAGAGCGCCTTATCGACATGGATCAGGTTGCGCGTGCCGCCATCGAGCGGATCGAATCGTCTGGAATAATCTTTCTCGATGAAATAGATAAGATTGCCGGCCGTGAATCCGGTCATGGTCCTGACGTTTCTCGCGAAGGAGTTCAACGAGACATTCTGCCGATCGTGGAAGGCACGACCGTCAACACCAGATACGGGATGGTCCGCACCGATCACATTCTGTTCATTGCCGCAGGCGCCTTTCACGTAGCGAAGCCATCGGACCTGATACCTGAACTTCAGGGACGATTTCCAATCAGAGTGGAACTTGAAACGCTCACGATAGAAGACTTCAAGCGGATTCTCACCGAACCCAAGAACGCGCTGATCAAGCAATATCAGGCAATGATGGAAACTGAGGGAGTAACTATCGAGTTTACCGGCGATGCAATCGATGCGATTGCCAACTTTGCGGCTCGAGTAAACCAACAGACCGAAGACATCGGCGCACGACGTCTCCAAACGATCATGGAGAAACTGCTGGAAGAGATCAGCTTTGAAGGCCCAGACCTTGAACCGAAACATCAGCGGGTCGACGCGTCTTATGTTGAAAATATGCTCTTAGAAACTGTGAAGGACCAGGACCTCAGTCGGTACATTCTGTGAAACGACCCATCAGCCTGCCTGCTTCGATCCCTGGCGGGCCTCCTCCGAAACGCCACAATTCAAACTTCGCGAGAAATTTCTCGCTGCTCTTTGCGCTCTTGATCATTTTCAACTTGGCCGGCTGTGGTAAGAGACGACCACCATTGCCTCCGATCGAGCGCGTTCAGCAACGTACTGAGCTCCTGTCAGGCGCTCAACGAGGTAACGAGGTTATTCTGAGTTGGCCTGCACCGATCAGAAACGCTCCTGATTCAAGCGTTCAGAGTATCCGGCGAATCGACGTCTATCGCCTTGCAGAAAAACCAGACGCCCCTCTTCCCTTGACCGAAGATGAATTCTCCGCTCGTTCCATTCTTATCGGTTCGGTAACTTATGACTCAATCCGAAACGCTGGTGAGACGCTCACGTACACTGACAGACTTGAGCTCGCAGGCGAACCAGCCCGGCTGCGGTATGCAGTCAGCTATGTGAATGCGGCCGGCCAGCGTGCTGCCTTCTCGAATTTTTTATTAATCGAACCTGCTGCGCGAATAGCTCAACCACCCACCTTGTTATCAACGGGTAAAGAAGTGAGCGAAGGCGGTGTCACTCTTTCGTGGCAACCACCTACTGCCAACATCGATAGCTCCACTCCAGTCAACGTGCTTGGTTACAACGTATACCGACTCGACGAAGCGCAAGCGGACGTGGGCCAAACGCCAATTAATAGTTCGTTGATTTCCGGAACGCAGTTTGTTGATAAGACGATTAAATTCGGAGAGAACTATCGTTATGTAGTTCGTTCCGTTTCGCTGGGTACAGAGGGTGCTGAAGTAGAGAGCCTGAACTCGAATGCTCTTTCGATCTCGCCGCGCGATACCTTCCCGCCATCGGCGCCCTCTTCAATAAGTGTGGTCGCAGCGCCGGGCCGCATCTCTTTGTTCTTCCCAGCGAATCCTGAGCCGGATGTCGCGGGTTACGATGTTTATCGGTCCGCCGATCCGACAGTTCCAAAAGAGCGTTGGACGAAACTTAATCAATCGTTATTGACTAAGACTACTTTCCAAGACGAAAAAGTTGATTCAGGCAAGCGTTACTACTATTACCTAAGAGCAACTGACCAAGCGGGAAATATCAGTCCAACGTCTGAAGTAGTCTCTGAGGTGGTGCCGTGAAGCCGAGCGAACGCCGAGACACGATGGGATTGATTTAAGCAAGTTCCTTGCAAACACCCTGAACATCAATAACGAACCAATTCACGAAATCACACGAAGATCACGCAAACGCGTGACGTCGTGTTGCTTCGTCTTATTTCGTGGATCGTTTGCCTGAGGATGTCAAAGAGTTCAGCAATGAGGCAATAAATTCGTCTCGGTCGCTTAACGAGGTGCTACGGCTAAAGTAAGATAGTTGAGGGTACGACAACAATTAAATCAATCAGGAGTTCATCATGAAGTTCTTCTTAGATACCGCTAATCTGAACGAGATTCGGGAAGCTGCCTCCTATGGCTTTGCTGACGGCGTAACTACTAATCCATCGCTCATTGCGAAAGAAGGAAACGTCGACTTCAAACAGCACATCGCCGCAATCTGCGAAATCGTTCAAGGTCCCGTTTCGGCTGAAGTAACCAGCACCGACGTTGACGGCATGGTTCGCGAAGGACGTGAATACGCGAAGATTGCTCCCAATGTTGTTATCAAGTGTCCTCTTACACGTGAGGGACTCAAAGCCACCAGGCTGCTCTCAAATGAAGGCACACAGGTGAACGTAACTCTCTGCTTCTCGGCTGCACAGGCCATACTCGCCGCAAAGGCAGGCGCTTCGTTTATCAGTCCTTTTCTCGGACGCCTTGATGACGTAGGTGAAAACGGATTGGTACTCTTGCAGGATATCGTCGACATCTATCGGAACTATGAGTGGAAGACGCTGGTGCTTGCTGCGAGCATTCGTAATTCGATCCACGTGATAGAAGCTGCACGGATGGGTGCAGACATCGCGACAATGCCGTTCAAGGTGATCGACCAGTTATTCAACCACCCGTTGACTGATAAGGGTCAGGCACAGTTTCTCGCCGACTGGCATAAGAGTGGTCGGAAATGATCACTGTTCGAGCCTACAAGCAAGATGGCTCCGAACATCGGACCTGGCAGGCCCAAATAGTTCAACAGCAGGGTTCCCTTCTGGTTCTCAACGCCGAATTTGCTGAAGAGGTACAGCACGATCTGCTTGGTACTATCCCTTCGGGCACGTTGAGCGTTGAGTATTACTGGCTCGACCGGTGGTACAACATCTTTCGATTCCACAAACCTGACGGAACGGTAAGGAACTACTACTGTAACGTAAACACCCCTCCGGAATTTGACGGTGAGAATCTGAAATACGTCGACCTCGATATAGACATTCTTGTAAGTAAGGACTTCTCTTACGCAGTGCTAGATTTAGACGAATTCGAGTCGAACGCAGTTCGTTACCGGTATACTCCGGAAATTAAAACCAGGGCCCATCAGGCACTAGGCGAGTTGCGAACTTTGATTGAGACGAGAAGCTTCCCCTTCAACGAACGGCCTTCTAGGACCAATTGAATGACCTCAAAACAGAAACAACAGCAGAAGAAAACGAAACTTGAAGTACTTAAAGAGCGGAGCCGGCAAGCAGAGGCCGGCGGCGGTAGCGATCGTGTCGAGAAACAGCATGCTGCCGGAAAAATGACTGCGCGCGAGCGAATCGATTTTCTGCTGGATGAAGGAACCTTTGAAGAATTCGACAAGTTCGTGGTCCACCGATCGCGTGATTTTGATCTGGATAAACAGCTTTACCCGGGAGATGGAGTGATCACCGGTCATGGATTGATAGATGGACGTCGAGTCTTTGTATTTGCGCAGGACTTTACTGTCTTTGGCGGTTCGCTTTCCGAAACTCACGCGGAAAAAATTTGTAAGGTAATGGATCTCGCCATGAAAGTTGGCGCGCCGATCATTGGACTTAACGATTCGGGCGGCGCTCGTATCCAGGAAGGCGTGGTCAGTCTTGGCGGTTACGCGCACATTTTCCTTCGCAACACATTAGCGAGCGGTGTGGTGCCACAGATCAGTTGCACGATGGGACCTTGCGCTGGAGGTGCCGTCTATAGTCCTGCCATTACTGATTTCAATATCATGGTCAAAGACACATCGTACATGTTCATCACAGGACCAGATGTAATTAAGACCGTTACGCATGAAGATGTAACCAAGGAAGAGCTGGGCGGAGCAGTTACCCACAACCATGTTTCAGGAGTCGCCCATTTTGCTGCAGATTCTGATGAACATGCTCTTCGCATGGTTCGTGAGCTACTGTCGTTCATCCCCTCTAACAATCTGGACGATGCGCCGCGATCAGAATCCTCAGATCCTGCGGAGCGAACGGAACCGAAGCTCAACTCGATCGTACCTGAGGCTTCAAATCAACCATACGACATTCGCGAAGTAATCGATTTGATCGTCGACGATGGTTATTTCTTCGAAGTGCAACAGCACTTTGCGCAAAACATCTGCGTCGGTTTTGCAAGACTCGGCGGCCGCTCGGTCGGAATTGTCGCGAATCAGCCCGCTTACTTAGCTGGTGTGTTAGACATCGATGCGTCAGTGAAAGGCGCTCGCTTCGTCCGATTCTGCGACTGTTTCAACATTCCACTGGTGACTTTTGAAGACGTACCAGGGTTCTTGCCAGGAGTTTCTCAGGAGCATGGTGGAATTATCAGGCATGGTGCGAAATTGCTTTATGCCTTTGCGGAAGCGACCGTACCCAAAGTCACCGTGATTACTCGCAAGGCGTACGGCGGCGCGTACTGCGTCATGGCTTCCAAACACATTCGGACTGACGTTAACTTTGCCTGGCCTTCGGCGGAAATTGCGGTGATGGGAGCTGAAGGTGCAGTCGGAATTCTTTATCGTCGTGAGATAAACGAAACCAGTGATAAAGACGCGGCAAGACGAAATCGCATACTAGAGCTAGAAGATAAGTTTGCGAATCCTTATGTGGCGGCGGAACGAGGGTTTGTTGATGAAGTAATCGAGCCGGCTGTGACGAG
>JBKPAL010000130.1:0-18093 GCA_046726395.1 Acidobacteriota bacterium | reverse complement strand
CTCTGCCAAACTACTGCAACGGATCAGGCGTGGTCGCCTGGTTGCCATTCGCGGCTTCAGACGCAGTCACGATGGAGTAGTTTTCTTCCGTGTAAAGCTCACGCAAAGAACGAGTGGGTGGTTGCAGCGAGAAGCCGTCGTAGTTCCTTCTCAGAAGAGAGAAGATGAGAGACTGCTGCGACTTATTGAAGACTCAGAAGAGTTTGATCGCATCGCTCGTGCTCGGATCTTTCTCGACATGTTCCCGCGCTCGCCCTTGCGGCCAACGGTATTGTTGCTTTATGGAGATGCTGCTGCAGCTGCGGCCAGCCGTTTGTCTCGCGATGCAGTAAGACGATTAGATAAGGACGAAATGGTGGCGAGTGGCGCTCCAGAACACTCGTACTTTCTCAATTACGCGGGATTGGATCGTTATAACCGGCAGGGGATAAGGTTCTGGTTTGATCCATTCCGTAAGCAGTTTTATTACACAGGAGCTGCTTGGAACGAGATTGTTCGGCGATATCCTCAAAGCCCTGAAGCCGCGGAGGCCCGACAGCGAGTATCCAGACAGGGCTCACAGTGAAAAGTTCCACGGCAGCTCAGTGATGCGTCGAATATTGAAATTTAACGAATCTTGAGCGGGGGTAAACCGCCCTTCCGGACCTATGAGACTTTCTAGCTTGAGTGTGATAATCGCCGCCTGACAGGCTTTCAACAGAAATTAGGTCAGTTAAGTTAGAGAGTCTCATAGGTCCAGAAGGGCGGTTTACTCCCGCTCCGCTTCATTACATTCAATCTTCAAAACTAGCTGTTAATAAATCCTTCTGAGTACCGTTTTCATAGGTGTGGAGACGATTTCAGGAGGGCACAGTGCAGGCAGCCGTTAAGACTTTGAAACCAGTTCCAAAACCTCCGGGCGAGCTCGAAGAGCTTTTCCGAACACACTACGACCGGGTTTTCCGAACGGCGCACCGCATAACCGGAAGCGTCGCGGACGCCGAAGATGTGCTGCAAACCGTCTTTTTGCGGCTCGCAAAGCGGCAAGAGAACTACGATCTATCCACCCATCCTGAGGCTTACCTTTCGCGCGCCGCCATCAATGCCTCGCTCGATCTGTTAAGGAGTCGCACTCGTTCGCGCTCCGTCGGAATTGACGATGTCGATCCGGCCACTTTTGAAAGCAAATCAAAGAACCCGGAAGTCGAGCACGTCGATCGCGAGCTGCAGATGCTTATTAGAGAAGCTGTGGCGCGATTGGGAACGACGGCCTCTGAGATGTTCGTTCTTCGCTATTACGAAGGCCACGACAACCAGGAGATCGCGAGAATCATGGGAACCTCCCAAATGGTCGTTGGAGTGGTGCTGCACCGAGCTCGTACAAAACTGAGAAAAGAGATTGGGCACTATTTGGAGAAACATCATGAAAAGCACTAACGATTTTGACAACATCCTCGACAAGACGACAACCGCGATTCGCGATGAGCAAGTTAACGCGGCGGTCGTCGATGCAGCAGCAGAGCGTGTTTGGGCGCGTCTCTCTGCTGAAACCAATCTGCAAACCGAGTCAGTGGCAGCGGAGCGCATTGAAGGCTGTGCGGATTTTCAATCGCTGATTCCTGCTTACCTGAACGGACACTTATCAGAAGCACGTTCATTACTTCTGGTCGACCACACGCATGAGTGCATCCCTTGCCGCAGGGCAATGAAGGATGCCCGTAGTCGCAAGGCCGCTCCGCTCAAAGCAGTTCCTGCAACGCGTCGTTACAGCCTACAGCCCGTCGTCTTGCGCTGGGGTATCGCAGCTGCGCTCGTAGTTGGATTTGGACTGTTGGCGATTCCACTGTTGCAGCGTTACGCGCCTTTCGGTGGTCAACTGGATGCGACAGTTCAGGCAGCCGAAGGTCAGGTGTACCAGATTGCCGATACGAAAAGCACCCGTATAAGCGTCGGCGACAAGTTAGAACGCGGCGACAGAATCCGAACGGCCAAGGATGCGCACGCGTTTGTGAAGCTTGGCGATGGATCAGTGATCGAGATGAAAGATCGATCCGAGTTCTACGTCACGAAGAACGCACAAGGAACCACAATCCATCTGAATCGCGGCGCGATCTTGGTTGAAGCTGCAAAACAAAGTAATCAGCACTTGTTCGTTGACACGGGTGACTCGCTAGTCTCTGTCACCGGCACTGTCTTCTCAGTTAACAATGGAACCAAAGGAGCTCGTGTGTCGGTCATTGAAGGCGAGGTTAAACTTGATCACGCGAATACCGAGCGAACTCTGAAAGCCGGTGAGCAAGCCTCGACTAGCCGAGCAATCGAAACTATTCCGGTCAAAGAAGAGATCTCCTGGAGTCGCAATGCAGCACGCTATGCTGCAACACTCGCGAGTCTCGCTTCTCTCAACAAAGAACTAAGCAAGATCTCACAACCTAATCTGCGGAATTCCACTCATCTCCTCGACCTGATGCCGGAGAGCACGATCGTTTACGCGGCACTACCAAACTTGACGACCACTCTCACTGAGTCACATCGCATCATGCAGGAGCGGATCAATCAGAATCCAGCTTTGCGCGAGTGGTATGAAAAGAAGCGTTCCGGTCACGATGGTCCGAACATGGATCAGGTGATGGAGACTGTCCGTGAATTTGGTGACTACCTCGGAGAAGAGATAGCTGTTTCTGTCTCGATGGATCAAAAGGGGGAGCCGGTAGCGCCGCTCGTATTGGCCGAACTTAAGAGCTCGGATGGGTTGCGTCAGTTTCTCGAACAGCAGATTGCCAGGTTCGGAGGAAACAACACGAGGCCTCCAGTAGTCTTTGTCGAGAATCCATTAACGGCGTTGTCGGTGTCTACAGAATCTGGCAGGGACAAACAGATCTACGTTTGGATTCAGAATGATCTGTTTGCTGCAAGCCCTTCGCTGGAACAGCTGCAGGCACTCGCGAATGTCGTACAGCAAGGAGGTAAGAGTGGTTTCGCCTCCAGTGCTTTCCACAGCCGTATCGCTCAAGTGTATGAGCAAGGTGCGGGGTTAGTCGTAGCGGCAAACCTTGAACGGGTTGTCGAACAGACGCAAGCGAAACGGGCGCAAGAGACCGATGCCGCAAAACACGAAGAAGCACTCCGCAAGTTAGGAGTATTGAGCGTTAAGTACTTTGTTCTCGATCAGAAACAAGTGGATGGGAAGACGCACACAGAGGCAGCGCTTTCGTTCAATGAACCGCAAAGAGGAATCCCGTCGTGGTTAGCTGCTCCTGCACCGATGGGCTCTCTCGAATACATTTCTCAGGAGGCAAACATCGTCGCCGGTTTCGTCGTGAAGGATCCTGTTTCGCTGGTGGATGACTTGCTCGGGGTAGTCGAGACAGTCTCTCCTGACCTGCGTAAGAACGTGGATCAGCTTCAGGCGGCACATGGTCTTGATGTTCGTCGCGACATTGCGGCTCCGCTTGGTGGAGAGTTTGCTTTTGCGATTGACGGCCCGATTCTGCCGACGCCGTCCTGGAAGATGGTGTTCGAAGTTAATGACCCCGAGCACCTGCAACAGACGCTCGAGCGAATAGTGGTAGAACTAAACAAAGAAGCTGCGAAGTTTGGTAAGGCAGGTCTGGTCTGGGACCGGGGTGAGATCGGGAATCGCGCTTATTACAAGTTGCGCTCAGCAGACTTTGGAGTGGAAGTGAACTACACCTATGTAAATGGTTATATGGTGGTTGGGCCAAGTCGAGCTCTGGTAGAGCGAGCTGTGAGATCGCAGGAAGCGGGGTATTCATTACTTCGTTCCGCAAAGTTTACGGCTGGATTGCCGGCTGATGGAAAGGCCAATTTTTCGGCGGTCTTCTATCACAATCTGGCACCACTGGTTCAGCCGTTTGCGGAACGTATCGCGAATTCGGCTGGTAGTTTGGGTACGGAACAGCAGCAAGCCATCAAGTCACTTGCTGCTGACATGCCGCCCACATTGGCTTACGCGTATGCGCAAGGTGACAGCATCACTTTCGCGGCTAACACTGAAGGGGGACCATTTGGTTTGAGTCCCGCAACGCTGCTGGGAGTGCCGAATGCGTTAGAGATTCAGCACATCCTCGAACAGGGTATGAAGAATAAGAAGTAACTAAGCAGGTCTTGGGTCTTTGGTCTTAGATCTTTGTTCGTTGTTGGTGGTTCGTGGTTAGTGCTTAGTTCGTGTTATTTCGTGGATCGTTTTTGGGAGCTACGGAAAATACGATCCACGAAGTAACACGAACAAGCACTAATCAGTTGCAAACCACCGACAGCGGTCAACGAAAGCAGACCAAAGACCCAAGACCTAGGATCAAATCTAATATGAAACTCGTCTCCATCTCCTTCGCATCATGGCTGGTGGGATTGTCAGTAATCCTGCTCGCCTTCCTCCTTGTCGAAGGCGAAAGCCTCTCGGCGGCCAACATCAAAGGTGCGACGATAACTTCCCTAATCATCGCCGCTCTACTCTTTTCACTTGCCTATGCTCCATCACTATTCTGGTTACGAGGACGCCTCGGCGGTTGCCGGCCGAAGGCATTGTTTCCGATTGCGTCTGCGCTCGTGCTTAACCTGCCGGTTTTTTTGATCGCTATTTTTGCAATCGGCAGAACTTTGGCAGCGACGGAAGCGTTTGCATTCGTCGGTGCATTCGTCATGATGGGCACTGCTTTCGGATTGGCATTCGTTTTGATTTATCAGAATAGAGCGATATAAGTACGAACATGGCGGCAGCCGTAACGCTTCGAGAACAACCACCACTTCCCAACTCGGCAAAGTTTGCACCAGTTATCGATCTAAACGATCTGAGCGTGCGCTTTGGTAGCCGACCCATCCTTCACCGTCTTCGAGGTGAATTGCGTGGTCGTGCGATCGGTCTGCTCGGTCCGAACGGTGCGGGCAAGACAACTCTGATCCATACGCTGCTTGGATTTCATCCTCCGAGCGAGGGCACCGCTCACATCTTCGGCCGTGACATCACCACGGACACAAAAGAGATTCGACAAGTGATCGGATACATGCCCGAACGCGACTCATTCATCGCAAAGATGAGCGCGGTGCATTTTGTCCGGTTGATGGCTGAACTCTCGGGATTGCCATCAGACGCTGCACTCGAGCGTGCGCACGAGGCATTGTTCTACGTGGGACTTGGAGAGGCTCGCTATAGAAATCTCGATACGTACTCGCTGGGAATGAAGCAGCTTGCAAAGTTGGCTCAGGCTATCGTCCACGGTCCTCGTTTGATTTTTCTCGATGAACCGACAAACGGTCTCGACCCGCCGGCGCGGCAACGAATGATCAAGCTCATTCGTGAAATCCGCGACTCTGGTCAGGCGCACATCATGCTCTCGTCGCACTTGCTGCGAGACGTCGAAGAGTGCTGTGAGGAGATACTGATACTGAAGGACGGGCAGATTGCGGTTTATTGCAATCTGGAAGAGGAACGTAAGGCGAACCGAAAGTTTCTTGTGCTCGAAACGCGCGGAGACCTGGCGCCATTCGCTCGCGCAATCGCAGGTCTCGGATGCGAGTACGCGCTCACGACTGATCACCGCGTAAAGATAGTTCTAGGCGATGCTGCCGAAGTTCGCGATGTGTATCGGATCGCCAGCGAACACAACATACAGATTCGACGCTTGAGTTATAAGCGCGACTCGTTGGAAGACATTTTCCTGAAGGCAATGGAGAACGGCAATGGCGGTTTATGAGCACACATATAAGCGATACCAGGGACCGCTGACTCCGGATTGGAACCGGTTCCTCGTCATTCCGCGCCATGCGTTTCGTGATGTGTTCAAGTCAAAGTTGTTCACGGCATTCTTTGCCATCTGTTTCATTCCACTGCTTGTCGAAGCAGTCCTGATCTATTTGCATCACAACGTCAACGCTCTCGCGCTGTTGAAGGTAAATGTCCGGGAACTGATTCCGATTGACGCCTCGTTTTTCGAAACGTTTGTAGAACTCCAGGGCGGCTTTGCATTTTTCGTCACACTGCTCGTGGGGCCGCCGCTGGTTGCGAAGGACCTGCGCAACAACGCACTGCCGCTATATCTCTGCCGGCCGTTCTCACGTGCCGAGTACGTCCTGGGCAAGATGTCAGTGCTTTTGATTCTGCTTTCGTTCATTACATTAGTACCGCAACTGCTGTTGTTCGTCTTTCAATCGTATCTTGAGGGGTGGACTTGGTTTATCAACAATCTGTGGATTGCGAATGCAATTCTTATCGGTAGCTTCGTCTGGATTCTTTTGTTGGCGCTGATCTCACAGGCGATATCAGCGGTAGTGAAGTGGCGAGTGGTGGCTAGCGCAACCTTGTTGGGCGTGTTTTTCATTCCATCAGTGTTCGGAGCAGTGATTAATGAGATCTTCCTGACACGTTGGGGCAACCTCATTAGCATCGGCATGTTGATGAAGAACGTTACTGCAGGCCTGTTCGGCACCTTTGTAAGGAGCGTTACGGAAAGGCGCATACGTGACTTTGACGGTGGCATTTTGCGTGAGGTCATCGTAAATGAGCCGCCACTTTGGGCCTCGTGGGCAGCTCTGTTTGTGCTGTGCGCGATATGTCTGGCGATTCTCTCGCGGAAGGTGAAGGCGTATGAGGTTGTCAGGTAAAACATTTCGAATTTCGAATTGCGGATTGTGAATTGCGGATTGCGAATTGGTGTGACGATGAAGGTTTGCATCCCCATGGAGTAGCATGATTTTCTCTGTGCGTTCTCTGTGTCTTCGTGCCTCTGTGGTTTGCTCAAACGTGAATCTGAGTCCACGTTAAGGTTTACGACAAAGACATGGAGACACAGAGACCCAGAGAGATCATCAAGCCTTTGCAAAGGAACGGCGTTGAATTTGGAGTAGCGTAATGGAAGAAGCAAAATCCGCATTTCGCAATTCGCAACCCGAGATTCCCGCGCAATCCGACGCTCCTCATGCGCAGTCAGAAATTCGCAATTCGCAATTCGCAATTCGAAATTCTTCATCCGAAATCGTTTTTGACGATGTTTCGAAGTTTTACGGTGAAATACTCGGCGTTAATCGTGTGAACCTCCAGATCGCGCCAGGGATCACGAGCCTGGTCGGCCCAAACGGCGCCGGAAAATCAACGCTCATGAACCTGATGACAGGTCTGTTGCGTCCTACGCGCGGCACGATCACCATCCTCGGCATCCCGACTGACGAACCGGAAAAGTTATTTCGCCACGTCGGCTACTGCACGCAGTTTGACTCTTTCCCGCGAGGACTGACGGGTCGCGAATTCATTCGATCGCTACTCTTAGTTCATGGCTTCGCTGCTCATCGAGCGAATGAACTCACTGAGATTGCGCTGGAAAGAGTAAACCTGCTCGACGCTGCGGATCGCAAAGTAGCCGGGTACAGTAAAGGAATGCGACAACGTATTAGATTGGCCCAGTCGATCGCTCATCAGCCTTCGGTGTTGATTCTTGACGAGCCACTGAATGGTCTCGATCCGATGGTCCGTGCAGAAACGATCGCGCTGTTCCGCAAGTTAGCTGCTGACGGACTGCATCTTATTATCTCGAGTCACATTCTTCATGAAGTTGACATGATGTCGGATCGCGTCGTTCTCATTAACAACGGTTACATCGTAGCTGAGGGCGAGATTTCCGGCGTGCGTGATGAAATGGAAGAGCATCCGATGCAGATTCTCATTCGCTGTGATCAGCCCGCCAAGCTGGCCGCTCAAGTGTTTGCGCAAAATCACGTAGTTGAAGCGAGACTGCATGAAGATCGGCGCGGCTTATTCGTGAAAACGAGAGATGCGGATCGCTTCTACCTGTTGTTGAATAAGGTCGTGGCTGAAGGTGAGATCAACATCGAGACCATAGCACCGGTAGACGACGACTTGAGTGCAGTTTACCAATACTTAATTGGATCCGAGCATTAGAAAAATTTTGAAATTTTAAATTTAAAATTTTAAATTTCGCTATGAGCGCTGCAGTCGAAACTAAAGAAAACTATCAGGACGATCGACCATTGCGATGGCCGCTTTGGTGGCATCAAATTCGTGCCATTTTCCTTATCGACATTGAAAAGAACTTTTTCGGCAAGCGCGCGATACTTCTATACCTCTTAGCGATCTTGCCAATTCTGCCGCTTGCCGTGCTGGCTCCGTTTACGCCGCCAGGCAGGGAATGGCAAGACTTCTCGACTTATCAGATCATTTTCTCAGCGTACTATGGCGGGCTGATCCTGCGTACAGTCGTGTTCTTCGGCTGCGCATGGATCTTTATGAATCTCTTTCGCGGTGAAATCATCGATCGTAGTCTGCATTTCTACTTCTTGAGTCCCGTGCGCCGAGATGTGCTAGTTGTCGGAAAGTATCTAGCCGGCCTGGTAACTTCGATAGTACTGTTCGGCGGCGCAACAGTGATAGCCATGTTGCTGCTTTACTTTCCTCACTTCTATTCGGAGAGCGTGCGATTCTTTTTCGATGGTCCGGGCTTGGGCCAGCTGCTCACGTACGCCGGAATCACGGTACTCGCCTGCATTGGTTACGGCGCGTTCTTCATGGTAGTTGGCCTGTTTATCCGGAACCCGATTATTCCTGCACTGCTACTTTATGGGTGGGAATGGATCAACTTCCTGCTGCCGCCGATACTCAAGAAGATCAGCGTGATTCATTATCTGCAATCGCTGACTCCAGTTCCCATGTCGGAAGGACCATTTGCAGTTGTGGCTGAACCCACACCGGCGTGGATTGCGATTCCGAGTTTGGTTGTTGTCACCTTGTTGGTGTTGCTCGCGTCTGCTTATCGCATCCGCCATATGGAGATCCGCTACGGCAGTGACTAGCTTTTGGAGTGCGGTGGCAAGCGCAGCGCGACACCGCTTTGGATTGCGCCTGCGGTATCTCGAGCCTCGAATTGAAACCACGAAATCACCAAGCCACGATCCAAAGCGGTGTCGCGCTGCGCTCGCCACCGCACTCCAAAGATTATCTCCGGCTGACGTGCGGATTATCCTTGAGCCAAAATCTCCACGGCTTGTCAACCCACTCCTCAGCGTAATCGATCCCGATTCTTGGTCCTGACTTAACCTGAGATCGCGATATCCTCCGACCTTCCTCCAGCCAAACTTTATTGCCTAACAGATCGGCACGATCGAGTTGACGATCAATGCCCAGTGCCAGGCAAAGCTTTCCTGGACCACTGGCAAGGTTGCGATCCGGTTGGTTATGGCGTCTCGTTCTCATCAACTCGACCCCTTCAAACGGTTCGAGTGCACGAATCAACACAGCGTGAGGAGTATCGTTAACATTGGTTACGACGTTGAATTGGTAGTACATGCCATAGACGAAGTAAACGTACGCGGTGCCGCCAATGCCGTACATGGTCTCGGTGCGTTTAGTGCGACGGCCGCCAAAGGCGTGCGAGGCCCGGTCTTCCGGGCCTCGATAAGCTTCCGTCTCGACAATTATTCCGGACACGCGCGTGCCGTTGTCGGTAGGTACTACCAGCAGTTTGCCCAACAGTTCGCGAGCGACAGCGAGGACGTTCGGACGTGTATAGAATTCCCGAGATAACTTGTTCATGATTACTCTCTGAACCACAGAGATCAATGTCGCAGTTTCCAGATCATCGCGAAGAAGATCACAAAGCCAATCACCACGATTCCTCTTCTTACCCACACTTGACCAATCCTTACTGCCATACTCGCGCCGACGTACCCTCCCAACAGTGCTCCAACAGCCATTAAGAGTGCGTCGGACCAAACTATCAGGTGCGACAACGAGAAACTCAACACGGCGATGCTGTTGATGCAGATACCTAAGAAATTTTTGATTCCATTTGCCCGATGAATGTCATGCAATCCGAGCAAACCCATTGCCGCGAGCATTAGTATCCCGTTGCCGGCTCCGAAGTAGCCTCCGTAGATCGATGAGAAGAACTGAAAAACCATCGCACCGACCCACCAGGCGATCTTCGGCTGCTCGACTAACGGCTGTAACCGTAAGCGGCGAGTGATGGAGCCTTGGGCCATGAAAAGAATTGTGGCAAAGAGAATCAGGAAGGGAACCAATCGCGCAAAGACTGGTGAAGGTGTCCAGATCAACAACCACGCGCCAATCGCGCCGCCGATTATGCTTATCGTTCCTAGTCGCAGCAGAAGCTGGGAACTGTTCTCAAGCTCTTTGCGAAAACCAAACAGGCCGCCAAAGAGGCCAGGCCACAGTGCGACAGTGCTGGTGGCGTTTGCGACTTTTGGGTCCAGGCCCAGCCAGATCAAGACAGGAAAGGTGATCAGAGTTCCGCCACCGGCGATGGAATTAACCGCGCCTGCAGCGAAGGCGCTGGCGAACAGTATGGCGGCGTTAACAGGAGACATCTACTATTTGCGATTGCCGATTGACGATTGCCAATTGAAGTGTGGCAATTTCTAACGAGCGCCCGGTGGAAATGCGTGAAGGACGGTGTTCTCCAAATTGAAAGAGCAGCTTGATGTTAGAATGCATTTCGCAGTTAGACCAGCAGAAAATCTCTCTGTGTTTCCTCCGTGGCTCCGTGTCTCTGTGGTTTTCTTGAACGTTAAATAGCTCTCACGCAAAAGAGAACCACTGAGACACGGAGACACAGAGCAGCACAGAGATAAGGCCCACTGAAAATGAAAATTCGTAAATGCTGCTTCTGGGTAGTCTCACTCCTGCTCTTCCTCTCAATCCTCAATCCCGGCCCTTCAAGTACTGCACCTGTTGCAAAGAAAAATATTCGCGTGATGACTTACAACATTCACGTGGGCGTGGGAATGGATAAGAAGCTCGACTTAGAGCGCATAGCGGCTGCCATTACTAAGGAGCAGCCCGATCTGGTTGGCCTTCAGGAAGTCGATCGCGGTGTCGAACGAACTGAAGGCAAAGATGAAATAAGAGAGCTAGCTGCACTCACGCGAATGGACTATGCGTTTGGACACAACCTCGATTACCAGGGCGGCCAGTATGGCGTTGCAATTCTGTCGCGCACACTCATTCAGAAGGTCGAGCACCACAAATACGAAAACCTGCGCGAGGCTGAGCGGCGAGGAATGTTGCGCGTCGAGGTCGAGCTGGCGGGTAAGACTGTTCAATTCGTGACTACGCACCTCGATTATCAATACGCAGACGGAAGGTTGTTTGAGACTGAGCAGCTTCTAAGGATGCTGAGCAATGAAAAGGGTCCAATGATTGTGGCCGGTGATTTCAACGATGAGCCGAACGGAAGTGCCTATCAGTTGATGCTGAAGAGCTTCGAAGACGGTTGGCTGGCGAGCCGTGCTAAGGCTGATGGGTTTAGTTATCCGGCCGACAAGCCAGTGAAGAGAATTGACTACATCTTCATTCGAAAAGGCGATGGAATTCGAGTGAAGAAAGCATGGACGGTGAATACGCTGGCATCGGATCACTTGCCGGTGATTGCCGATTTCGAGATCAAGTGATTTCCTCCGTGGGTTCTCTGTGCCTCTGTGTCTCAGTGGTTTTCTTGTGCGCGGATAATTTCTCAAGCAACAGAACACCACAGAGGCACGGAACCACAGAGAATACACAGAGAACATCCACGAATTGAGACTCAAAGAGTCAGATTAGGAGAGACTGAGCGGAATGAAGTTTTTGCAAACGATCACTATGGCTCTCGCTTTGGCCCTATTCAGTTGCGGCGTGACGGCTCAGGAGTCGACCAAAATCAACTGGGCCAGTTATCAGGATCTGGCGGTCGACTTAATGAGGCAATACCTCCGCATCGACACCTCGAATCCTCCGGGAAACGAGATTGAAGCTGCGAAGTTCTTCAAAGCGCTATTCGACAAAGAAGGAATCCAGAGTGAAATCTTCGAGTATCAACCAGGGCGGGCCAACATCATTGCGAGGCTCAAAGGCAGTGGCTCAAAACGACCGCTCATCCTCCTTAGCCATATGGACGTAGTCACCGCGGACCCAAACGCCTGGCGCGTACATCCCTTCTCTGCAGAAATTGTTGACGGCGCCATCTATGGTCGCGGTGCGCTCGACATGAAGAGTGAAGGGCTACTGCACCTGATGACGATGATCATCTTGAAGCGTGAACGTACACCACTGTCTCGCGACATCATTTTCCTGGCTACAGCTGACGAAGAGGTGAAGGATGAAGGATCGCTCTGGATGATTGCGAACAAGAAGGAGCTCTTCAAAGACGCTGAATATTTGCTGACCGAAGGCGGCGACAACTTGCGCGTAGGTGATGCAATTAAGTTCGTTGGAGTTGATGTGGCAGAAAAAGCGCCATTCTGGTTGCAGCTAACTGCGACCGGTCAGCCAGGTCATGGCTCACGTCCCATCGCTGACTCGGCACCGAACCGACTAGTTCGGGCCATGACAAAGATCGTCGGCTACGAGCCGCCAATAAAACTTTTGCCCGCAGTCGAGAAATTTTTCAAAGACATTGCGCCACTGCAAACGGAGCCTTGGCGCGCTAAATTCGAGAATATTCGTGAATCGCTCAACGATCCTTCGTTCGCGAAGGAGTTGGCGAGTCAACGCGAGTATGGATTTCTGTTGCGGAACACGATCTCGCTGACGATGTTGAGTGGCAGCAAGCAGACTAACGTAATCCCGAATGAGGCGAGCTGTAATCTCGACGTGCGACTCTTACCCGGCGAAAAACCAGAGGACTTCATTTCAGAACTTAAGACAGTAATTGATGATCCCTCCATCAAGATCACCAACGTCAATACGTTTAAGCCACCGAATAGCTCAGCGTTAGATACTGAACTCTTTCGCGTAATAGCAAGTGTAACGAGGAAGCATCATCCTGAGGCGTTAATAACGACGAAGATGTTGAGTGGTTACACTGAGAGTCAGCTTTATCGACAGCTTGGGATCATCAGTTACGGATGGGCGCCGTTGTACACGACAGTTGAGGAGAACGAAGGAGTGCATGGCAATAATGAGAGGGTGACGGTGAAAAACATCCGCGAGGGAACGAGGGAGTTTTATGAAGTGGTGAGTGAGATCGCGCGATAAGCAAATTTAAAATTTTAAATTTTGTGATCTCTGACTTGTCTGTGTAATCTGTGTAATCGGTGGATCATGGTCGATCATCGGGGCCACCTCGGCCGCCTCTGCGACCACGACCGCGCATCTCACTTCGCTTCTGCTGAAAGTTCTGCCACTGCTCAGGAGTCATTACTTTCTGAAGACGCTCATCCGCTTGCCTTCTGATCTCTTCAAAACGCGGCTCTGACTCTTTCCTTAAATTCTGCAACTGCTGTCGCGTGTCTACCAGAATCTGGTGTACTTGCGTCTTCTGCTCCGCCGTGAGATCCAAACTGTTCAGCATCTGTTCGAAACGATTGCCGCCTCGTTCGTGATTTCGAGACCAACGCTGGTACGCAGTGAACACGAGGGCACCCGCTGCAAACCCGAGAATAAACACCACGAGGGCTGCGACGCGTACTTGCCATTTGCCTTTCTTAATCCTGTCCATCGTTACTTAACCACTTCCTCTTCCGATTCATAAAGCGTCGAAAGCACCTGCGTGTCGGAAAAATCTTCCGGCGACTGACCCTGTTGCAGAATTATCGCTTCAGGAGAGTAAGCAGAAGACACATCCTGCGTGCTAGCAGTGCTTGGGATCATAAAGGTCAGAATAGCCAGAGTTGCGACCGTTGCAGCCATTGATGAGGTTAGCAGTCCCGCGGACCGCCACAGCCGAATCAAACTCCAACCTTCGTTTGCTTGCCGATCGCGCAGAGTAGCCAGAACCCTGGTTTGAAAGAACGGAGAGGGTTCAATTACCTCAGGCGATCCTTCCTTCAACAGAACTGAACTAATCTTCGCAGCTGCAAATGCCTGGGCGCAGCTCGAACAATCGGCTACGTGAGAATGAATCCTCGCTAGATCCGTATTGCTCAATGCGACGATCGAGGCACTGTCGAGCAGCTCAATGATGTGCTTATTCTTTCCTGACATGGCTAGCGTGCCCTCTCCATTTCTGGCTGTTTAGTTCCGGCTTTTCTTCCTAACAACTTCTCTACCGCTTCGCGCATCCTTCGGCGCGCACGAAAAGCAGTAACTTTTACTTTCGATTCAGACCAACCAGTTAACTTAACGACGTCGTTCACTGAAAGTTCTTCTCCATCCATCAACTTGAGCACTAACTGATCGTCTGGACTTAGCGTTCGCAAGACTCTGTCCGCCAAGTCTGCAGCAACCATGCTGCGTTCACTTGAGCGATAACGCTCAGTCGCGACGTTGGCTAGTTTGTCGTCGAGCCAGTTGCTCTCATCTTCTGTCAAATCAGAGGTGGTCAACTCGGGTCTGCGTTTCGAACCACGAATCATGTTGAGACAAGTGTTCGTCGCGATGCGAGTTATCCATCCTTCTAAGGATCCGCGACCTTCAAAGCTTTCAAGCTGAGTGAAAGCCTTCAAAAAGACTTCCTGCGCGGCATCTTCAACCAAAGTCCGCTCTCTAAAGAAGCGGCTGGCGACGTAAAAAACGCGTGGACTGTACCGTCGCATGATTTCAGCGAAGGCAGACTCATCGCCGTCACGCGCGCGATGCGCCAGATCCAAGTCTGAGGCCTGTTCATAACTGGTCGACAGGAGGCGCTCCTCATAATCTTTTTACCGCTAGTGAAGGGCGGCGGACTCGGTAAATCGTGAGTCCGCCATCCATTTTAACCAGTTTACTGAACTTTTCGTTCACCGCGTTCGGCGCGTCTCGCCTTAAACTCGGCTCGCTTTTGTTCAAGCTGGGCTTTCTGTTCAGCAGTTAATACCGACGCCGTCTCTTGACGAAGCTTGAAGCGCTCACCCATCAGCTTGGCTTCCAGGCCGGCTGCTTCCTGCAGCTTCTGGGTTGCCAATGCTTCATTGAAAGTAGAGCCTTCAGAGGCCTGACGTAGTTCTTGCCGTTTGGCTCGGAGTTCCTCGCGGAGACCTTCAGTACGTGCACGGAAGCTCTCGTGGATCTGCTTCATACGCGTCTTCTGATCTTCCGTGAGGTTGAGATCGCGGAACATACCGCCCGGCATCATTCCGCCACGACGACCATGCTCCCCACGCCCCCAGCCTTTATGTTCTCCGCGCTCAGCGCGGGGAGTGTTTTGATCGGTTCCGGTTGTTTGAGCCAGAGCGATCGGAGTTGCAATAGCAATTGCTGACAGGGAGGCAATGGTCAGCGTTTTAAATTTTCCGAGTTTCTTCATCTGTTTTCCTTACTCCTTCAAATTACCTTGGTTCTAGTGTGTGGAAGGCTGAAACAAGCCTTTCCAATCGGTAAGACACCGTGGGCGGGCATTGGGTTACAGCGGGAAGGCATTTCGAATTTCACATTGCGGATTGCGAATTTCGAATCTTGTGTTCGGGATTGTGGATGAAAAACGGGAGAAAATTTCGAATTGCGAATTGCGAATTTGCGATCTCAACACTCAAGTTACGGGAATTCGCAGATCGGAAAGGGCAAGCGGTGAATAGACACACCCCACCAGAATCGCGCGATTGTGGTGCGCGCTTTCAATTTTCTTTTTTTAAGCTTCTGACGACGGATTTTCCACTTTTTGTGCAAAGCCTTGAACTTGCGCGTAACCCTTCGCTGGTAACCGGTGTCTATTGAAGCGTGATGAGAGGTTTTACGAAGGTCGGCGTGATTGCACTGCTGATTTGCAGCGGTTCAGCAGCAAGCGCCCAGACTCCACTTTCGGCCAAAACTGAATTAACGCAGCAGAAGAGTGCGGCGACGAAGACTGCCACTCAAAGGGTTTCGTCAAATGACACGGTTAGCGCTGAACTAACCGCGGCCAGCTATGACTATAAAGCCAACAGCCTGAATGAAGTTCGACTCCAGGAAGAAGAGATCAAAAAGGCTGAGGTAAAACTCGAGCAACTAAGACAATTAGTTGCTGAGGGTCTGGTTGCAAGGAATGAACTGACAGCCGGCGAACAATCCCTGACAGACTTGAAACAGAAACTTACATCAACTCGACAGCAGATTGCGGATTCCGAACGGATGGTTGCGGAGCTTAAGGCTGCGGAGCAAAGGGCCAAGACTCAGACGGCACAGGCTGCAAAACTTGCTGCCACTAGTCGTTCGCTTATAACCCCCACCATCCTTCGATACAACGGCGTCAGCAGCTGGACTGTGGCGGGTCTGGCGGGGGTTCAGTCGTTCTTTCTCTCTGCCTTTGGAAAATCACTTCCGCTCAGTGCGCTCGGTCAAAGCGCTACTCACGATCGACTTGGTTATGACCACCGCAACGCCGTTGACGTAGCTTTGCATCCCGACAGTGCTGAAGGTCGGGCGATAATTGCGTATCTACAGCGCAACGGTATTCCGTATCTGGCATTCCGTTCAGCCGTGCCCGGTGTCGCTACCGGACCTCATATTCATATCGGTAGTCCTTCACATCGGCTCGGATAATTAAGCTGAAAATGTGTAACCAATCGACACCTTCAGGGTGTCTATCTAATTGTGGAGTATTGAGACACTTTTTGTTTGATCAACATAGGATTTGAACGATGAAGTGGATTAAAGCGAACTGGAAGAAGTTTAACCTTAGCCGAAAGCACCGAAAGCAAAGAATCGTTTTTGCGTTACTCGCGACTGCGGTAATCGCTTTCACCGGTTTCTATTTTGCCGGAGAGCGAGCGAACGCAGCTGAGTACATGACCGCTCGCGTCGAGCGCGGAAATCTGCGCAACACGGTAACGGCGACCGGAACGCTACAAGCTGTGACGACCGTCCAGGTAGGCAGTCAGGCGTCAGGAACAATCTCTGCTCTCTATGCTGACTTCAATTCGACGGTGAAGAAGGGGCAAGTGATCGCACAGCTCGATCCCGCGGTGTCACAAGCACAGGTTCAGCAGGCACGAGCGAATCTTGAACAAGCTCGGGCCGCTTTGCAGCAGGCGCGTGCCGCAGTCGTGAATTCGAAGGCGGGTGTCGGAGACGCTCGCGCCAGAGCTCTCGCAGCAAGTTCGACAGCACAGAATCAAAAGGCAGGCGTTTCGAGTGCCCAGGCTAACGTCGCAATGTTGAAGGCCCAACGCGATGATGCGCTGAGTCTTCTGCGACAACAGGAATCGTTGGCCAATGCCGGTGTTATTTCACAACGCGATTACGAAACAGCAGATACAGCCTTCAAGGCCGCGGACGCTCGATACAACCAGGCTGAAGCTCAGTTGAATCAGGCCATGCTCGCGGAGCAGTCTGCTTCAGGCGCAGGCATTGCCCAATCGCAGGCGCAAGTCGATCAATCTCAGGCTCAGGTCCAGCAGTCGCAGGCGCAGGTACAGTCTGCACAGGCCCAAGTTCAACAGGCTGTCGCCGCTTTGCAGTTAGCTGAAGTTAATCTAGCTCATACGACCATCACATCGCCTATCGATGGCGTGGTGGTTTCGCGCGATGTGAATGTTGGTCAAACCGTAGCTGCCAGTTTGTCGGCCCCGACTCTCTTTACGATTGCAAACGACCTGACGCAGATGCAGGTGATCGCAAACATCGATCAGGCCGACATCGGGCTGGTTGAGCAGGCCAAGTCCGTCAAATTCACCGTTGATGCATTCCCCACAGCTGAGTTCGAGGGAAAGATTCAACAGCTTCGGCTCAATCCGCAGAACGTACAGAACGTTGTTACTTACAACGTCGTGATCGATGTCAATAATCCGCAACAGAAACTGATGCCGGGGATGACAGCGAACCTGACTGTGACGATAGATGAACGGAACAATGTGTTGAAGGTTCCGAATGCCGCCTTGCGATTTAGACCGGCAGACGCTGCTACTCGTGGTACTGGAGCTGGACGTCGCTCAGGTGGTCAACAGCAGCAAGGCGCTGCTGGGAGCGCGGACAACAGTTCATCACAGCAGGGTAGTGGTCAGGGACGCTTTGCGAACGCAAGCGCTCCCGTGCTTGAAGGACAGACGCGAAAAATATGGGTCATGGGGCAGGACGGTAATCTACAGCCACGACGAATCAAAGTTGGTCTAACGGATGGCGCTTCGACAGAAGTCGTTGAAGGAACCCTCCAGGAAGGTGAATTGGTGGTTACCGGCCAAACAGTTACAAGTGCCGGTAGAACTCAGAATACCCAAAACACAACGCCAGGGTTTGGTGGCGCCCCACGCGGACCGGGCGGC
>JBKPAL010000129.1:0-7717 GCA_046726395.1 Acidobacteriota bacterium | reverse complement strand
TCCCAACAGACCTACAATTCGATACCATTCGCTCTTGAGAGTGGCGTGATAAAAAGCGTGCGACTCTATGTTCTCCACACTCATGGTTATTGCCCGATTTGATCGTAGATGGCGAGTTTAGGGCGAGATACTGTCAAAACTTACAGTGGTTACGAGAAGGGTCAGATTTCCACGAAACGCCGGGAAATCTCTTCTCTGTGCATCCTCAGTGTCTCCGTGCCTCTGTGGTTCTCTTTTGCTTGGGTTGCATTCAAGTCTAAGAGAACCACCGAGGCACGGAGACACTGAGGATGCACAGAGAAAGACAGAATGGGTTACTGCAGAAGAACCTTTCCAGTTGCCGACCTTCGGATGAAAAGAACTTTCGATCCAGTTCCAATAGGCAATTGGCAATTAACAATCGACAATGATCTAGTTCCAGCCGCCGCCCAGAGCTTTGTAAAGTTGCACCACAGATACGAGCTCGTCGCGACGTGCTAAAGCCAAACTTCTTTCCGCATCAAAGAGGCTTCGATCAGCGTCAAGCGCATCAAGTAACGTCGCGACGCCACCTCTATAACGTAAGTACGAAAGGCGTGAGCGATCGCGCAGAGTATCGACTAGCAAAGCTCGCTGTGTCCGAACCTCTCTAATTTTTTGATAAGCCACCAGCGAGTCTGACACTTCGCGAAAGGCGCCTTGAACTGTCTTCTCGTAATCAACCAAAAGAAAATCGCGTTCGGCTTTCGACAGTTTTACATTCGACTTCAATCGCCCACCGGTAAAGATCGGTTGTGTTACTTCTGGAATGAAGCCCCATACGCTTCTGCTCCCCTTAAAAAGACTAGTGAGTTGCGAACTTTCAAAGCCGAGAAATCCCGTCAATGAGATACGTGGGAAGTAAGCTTTCTTCGCAACATCAATGCGCGCATTCGCGGCGATGAGACTGTTTTCGGCGGACCTGATATCAGGACGCCGTTCGATCAGGTCTGAAGGTAATCCCGCAGGCACACTCGGCGGCAGCACGTGATCGTCCAGGCTGAGGCCACGCGTAATGCTCGACGGATTTCTGCCGGTTAGATAGCTTAGAAAGTTTTCAGTTTGTGTTATTTGTTGTTCAAGCGCCGGTATTACTTCTGAAGCGTCGTACACCAGCTGTTCCGCCTCGCGAACTTCCAGCATCGTTGCGACACCTCGTTGATTTCTCAGCCTGATGATCCCCAGTGACTCGCGGCGTGAAACCAGCGTGCGCTGTGAGATATCAAGTTCATAATCAAGCTCGCGCAATGTGAAGTACGCCGTAGCTACGTCGCTGACGAGCGTGGTGATGACGGCTCTGCGAGCCTCCTCACTGGCAAGCAGATCAGCTTTCGCTGCTGCAGTCGCTTTTCTGAGCCGGCCCCAGATATCGAGTTCAAACGTAAGCAGGTTCAGCAAGACACTGCCGAAGGATCGGTCGCGTTTTATTGGTGCGGGAAGATCGAACTGGCCACTTCTCGAGAGACGTTGATTTACGACATCGGCGCTCCCGCCGATAGTCGGAAATTGATCGGATCGAGTGATCCCATAGTTGGCCCGCGCCGCGTCGATACGAGCGGTTGCTTCACGCAAATCGTAGTTGTTAGCCAGAGCCTCACGAATCAGTTCTTGAAGCTTCTCGTCTTTGAAAACTTCAAACCATTTCAAATTGGCAAGTGATTGGTGGTCAGGCTGCGCAGCCGGGTCGCTACGAAAAGTTTTGGGCGTTGGTATTTGGGGTCGTTCGTACTTCTGACTGAAGCCGTAAGTTTGACTCAGACAAATTATTAGCAATGCGACGAGTATTCGTTTCATTGGTGTTTCCCTCCGGCTGCAACAGTTGCCGGCTGAGTAGCGGGTGCTGTCTCAACTGTCTCAGGCGTCTCAACCGTCTCAGCCGTCTCAAGCTTCGCACGTTTGCGTCGACCAAGCGCCTCGATGAACGTGAAGTTGCCCGGAATGATGAATACGCCAAGCGCTGTAGCGATGAGCATTCCAAAGAACACACCAGTGCCCATGACGTTCTGTGCGCCTGCGCCAGCACCGCTCGCTTTCATCAGCGGAACGACACCGAGAATAAAGGCAAATGCCGTCATCAAGATGGGACGAAAACGTAATCGAGCAGAAGTTAGCGCTGCGTCTTCTAATGGCATACCCTCTTCATGCTTCGCTTTTGCGAACTCCACGATCAGGATTGCGTTCTTAGCCGCCAAACCGATCAGCATCACAAGTCCGATTTGGACGTAGACGTTGTTGTCGTAACCCAGCAGCCAAACACCACCCAAAGCGCCCAGGGCCACAAGCGGTGATCCTAAGAGCACCGCCCACGGTAACCTCCAGCTCTCGTACATCGCAGCGAGCAACAGGAACACGCATACAATCGCCAGAATAAAAGTCGGGGCGGGTGGCGGAGCAATTTTTTCCTGATAGGAAAGCGACGAATACGCAAAGCTCATCTCTTTCGGCATGGTTTTCGCGAAAACATCTTCCAGTGCTGCCAATGCCTGACCTGACGTGTAACCGCGAGCCGGTGCACCCTGCATTTCCACGGATCGTAATAGGTTGAACCGTGTCGTTAATTCAGTGCCGCCAATGTCTTTTATGCTCACCAGAGTTGAGAGAGGGACCATCACATTAGTGGTTCGTGAACGAACATAAATTCTCCCTATGTCTGCGGATTTCAGTCTGTCGCCTGCCTCGGCCTGGACATACACTCGATACAACCTACCGAAGCGATTGAAGTCGTTGACGAATGCTCCACCCATAGCGGTGGACATTGTTTGAAAAACTTCATTGACTGGGACCCCGAGCGTGCGTGCTTTCTCGCGATCCAACTCTACTTTCACTTGAGGGTAGTTTGGGTCAAAAGAGGTGAAGAGATTACCGAGCTCGGGACGCTGTCGACCGGCTGTCATAAATGCACGGGCCTGTTCTCCGAGTTGCTCAACAGTCATCGTGCCGGTTCGATCCTGAATCAGAAAATTGAAGCCCGACGCGGCGCCAAAACCACTCAGCGTAGGTACGTTAAATGGAAAGATCACACCTTCAGGTATCGCAGCAAACTGCTTCTGCAGTGATCCCATGATTCCCTTCACATGTAGCGCCTCGCCGTGACGTTCATCCCAAGGCTTGAGTCGCGCGAAGATCGATCCGTAGTTTGGTTGAAAGGTGTTAGTGACGAGACCATAGCCGCCTACTGATTGATACGACTCGATACCGTCAGTCTTAGCAAGAATGTCCTCGACTTTTTTCAGTACTTCGCTGGTTCGCGCGAGCGAGGCGCCTGGAGGCAGCTGCACGTTGACGCCAAAGATGCCCTGATCTTCATCAGGAATGAATCCGGACGGGATCGCCCTTGCAAAAATAACCGTACCCAGAATCACAACACCGACGATACCAACCGTTATGATTCCTCGACGAATAAGCAGTCGTGAGACGTGCACATAACCGCTGGTTGTTACGTCAAATACTTTATTGAACCAGCGGAAGAAAGTTCCCAGTGGTCCTCTCATCGGCTTTGGCTCTTTCAACATCATTGCGCAGAGGGCTGGAGTCAACGAGAGTGCGTTAAAGGCTGAGAGCAGGACCGAGATTGCGATCGTCAGAGCGAACTGCTTGTACATGCTGCCGACGAGACCACCGAGCAAAGCAACCGGTACGAACACTGCCGAGAGAATCAGTGCGATACCAATCACCGGGCCCGACACTTCGCTCATTGCCTTGATCGTCGCCTCTTTCGGATTGAGCCCGTGCTCAAGGTGGTGGATGACTGCCTCCACCACGACAATGGCGTCGTCCACCACAATTCCTATAGCGAGGACCAAGCCGAACATCGAAAGCGTGTTGACCGAGAAACCAAGTATTGGAAAGAAGATGAATGTGCCCACCAGAGAAATTGGAATGGTGATCAAAGGAATAATCGTCGCTCGGATGTTCTGTAAGAAGACAAAGACGACTATCGTCACGAGTATCAAAGCTTCGACGAAGGTCTTCAGAATTTCGTGAATCGAAGCTTCAACGGCAGGCGTTGTGTCATAGACGATCTTGTAATCCATGTCCGGCGGAAACAGCGTCTTGGCATGCTCCATCGTTTCGTAGATCGTTTCGGCAGCCTTGAGTTGGTTGGCACCGGGCAGAAGGTAAACAGCCATCGCCCCGCCGGGCTTGCCATTGAGACGACCGAAGGAGTTGTAATCCTGCGAACCAAGTTCCGCCCTTCCGATGTCCTTGACTCGGACCACGGCACCGGTACCAGTCTGACGGACGATCACGTTCTCAAACTCTTCAGTCGTGATCAGTCGACCGGGCGCACTGAGTGTTTCCGTGAACTCCTGGTCCTTTGGTGTTGGAGCTCCGCCGATTTTTCCAGCAGGAGCTTGAAGGTTCTGTTCTTTGATCGCAGAAATTACGTCGGCGGGAGTTAGTCCTAATTTCGCAAGTCGGTCGGGTTTAATCCAGACACGCATTCCGTAGTCGGTGCCGCCGAATAGATCGACCTGGGCGATTCCTGGAATGCGGAGGAGCTGGTCGCGCAAGTTGATACCGCAGTAGTTGATTAGAAAGTTCGCGTCGTACGCATCCTTTGGTGAGTAAAGCGAAATCACCATCAGAATGCTCGGACTCTGTTTCTTAACGGTGACACCCTGTTGATTAACTTCCGCCGGCAGACGAGCGGCGGCAGTCGAAACTCGGTTCTGCGTGAGAACGTTCGCAGTGTCCTGATCCGTTCCGACTTCAAAATTCACGTCGAGCAACATGCGACCGTCACTGGTGTTCGACGATTTCATGTAGATCATGCGGTCAACGCCGTTGACCTCCTGCTCGATGGGCGTTGCCACTGACTGCTCCACAGCTTCGGCGGAGGCGCCGGGGTACGTGGCAGTCACGCGAATATTCGGAGGAGCAAGAAAGGGATACTGCTCAATCGACAGTCCACTGATCACAACGACTCCGAGCAAGAGCGTTAGGATTGAAATGACGATCGCAACGATCGGTCGCCGTATGAAGAAGTTAGACATGATTCATCAACTCCCCGGTGTTTTCGTCGTCGATACAGCACCTGATGAAGGATTAACCGTGCCCCCCGGTCTTACTTTTTGCATCCCCTCCACGATCACGCGCTCTCCACCTTGCAGTCCTTCGATGACAACAACATCTTTGTCGGCCTTATCACCCAGTGTGACCGTCCGCACTTGGACCTTGTTTTCTGCGTCAACCACCATCACTGTTTTCGCCCCTTGTAGTTCTTGAACAGCTCGCTGCGGAACCAAAATGGCGTTCTCTCTTTCAGCAACGGCGACGCGGACCCGGGCAAACTGTCCAGGTTTGAGGTAGCTACCGGGATTAGGGAACGAAGCTTGGGCCTTCATTGTCCCGGTTTGAGGATCAACGGTGCGATCCAGGACCCTGAATGATCCCGTGTACGGATGCTTGCTCTCGTCCGACAGAAGCAAATCGAAGCTATAACTGTCCGCCTTCTTACGATCAGTGCCCGAGTCTGTCAGCTTCAGGAAGTCAATTTCACTGACGCTGAAATCAACTAGTAGTGGATCCGACGCCGAAACTGTGGCCAACAGGGTGGCATCGCCGCGCCCTACAAGGTTTCCCTCATCGACTTGAAGAAAACCAATAACTCCATTGATCGGAGAGTGGATATCGCAGTAGCTCAGATCTAGGTCGGCCTGAGTGACTCGCGCTTTCGACGCGGAAACTTCTGCACGGGCACGCTCTATCGTGTACTTCACCGCGGCTTCGAGATTCGTAAGGTTTGCCTGTCGAGCAGCGACGCTTGCTTTCGCAGACTTCTCAGCAGCAATGGCAGCATCAAGATCCTGTTCCGTCACAGCCTTCTCTTTTGCCAGTGGTGCCAGGCGTGAGACATCCTGAGAGGCTTTCGATAACGTCGCCTGCGCGTCTGCCAACTCAGCCTGTGCCTGAAGAACGTCAGTGCGTTGCTGCGCCTGGGCCAAGTCTGAGACAGCCTTAGCCGCGAGTGCCCTGGCAGATTGTAACGCTGCTTCAAATGGTCGCTTGTCAATAGTGAACAGCAGTTGACCCTTCCTAACAGGAGTCCCTTCCCTGAAGTAGACCTTCAGCAGAACTCCTTCGACCCGCGCTCGCAAATCGACGGTTTCGATGGCCCTCGTTTGTCCAACGAACTCACTGTAAATCGGTATTGTCTTCTGATTCACTTCAGCAACGATGACGGTCGGCGGAGGCGGTGCGGCAGCCGTTTCGTGGCTGCTCTTGCCACTGCATGCTCCGCTTATTAGAGCCACTGAAGCAGTCAGGGACGCTGCTACAAGGGCTGAAACAATCCGCTTATGGCGAGTAATCATGATCAAGACCTCCTATCGCAACTCAGCTTAGGTCAAAAAGTGAGTGCCAAACACTTCATCTGGCATCGGCAGCCACAACGAAGCTTCTCCATCGTGCGGGAAGGATGGTCTTTGGGGCTTCGAGGGTTCGGTCTGAGGATAATCGCCGACGCAAATACATATCGCTAGGAATCTTAAGTGCGGTCATGCCGCTCTAATACTGGCAAAATTGACAGTGCTGGCGAAGAAATCAGGAGTGTAAACAGTTCTGAGGAAATGGGCGGCGGACGTTTAAGCCGGGGCAAGAATGTTGAGAGAACTTCTCGTTGCGTTTGGGATCGTTGCGGTCTGCGTTGTCATTCACGTAGCCGGAATGCTCTTGTTCGCGGAATGGCTGGCGAGGCGCAAAACAATTGTGGAATCAAAGACGGGGCTTACGAATCACGCGCTACTGCTGATCCTGGTTTTCACAGTTATCATCTTTTTTCATGTAACCGAGGTAGCGTTATGGGCCGTATTTTACTGGGGTAGAGGACTATTCCAGGATTTCGAGACTGCGCTTTATTTCTCCTTCATTAATTACACGACGATAGGCTTTGGTGATGTAGTGCTTCCTCAAAGATGGCGGTTATTGGGAGCCATCGAGGGGATTTCCGGGATACTTTTGTGCGGCCTCTCTACAGCATTTATTTTTGCAATCGTAAATGTCGTGTTTCGACTGCGACTACTGAGAGAAAGCGACGGTTTACAAGTTCCTGGTCAACCTGTTGCGTTAGAGGACGCAATCATTCGCCGGTCTCAATCCGCCGCCGGTCAGTACCGTCCGCAGTAACGGATGGATCGATCAGGTACACCCGAGATTCAGGTTACGAGTCGTCGAGTGCGTCGATGCTTGAGCATGGGTAATCAGCCCTTCCCAACCTCGAGACTCGTAAGCTCTAAACCTAAATTTGACCTTGAACGACTGTAAAAAATAACAGTGTCACAGCGACGTCGAATGCGCTACACACCAACCGATTTCAACCATTGACTCAGAAACTTTAGGGAGGCCATATGCGATTGCTGCGCGATTACAGAGCTTCTACCATCGCTATCTTTCTATTGCTCGCCTCACCCATCGTCGCCGCAGCACAGGGTCAAAAGAGTGTAGTAGCGACCGCGAGTGGCAACGGCACGATCAAAATCGGTCAGGAACAATTCAAGCTGAACGCCGTTGTCATCAAGTGTCTGGAGGACGGCACTGCAGAGATTAATTTGATAACCGAGATTACAATCTTTCTTAGTGGCAAGTGGTCTCGCGCAGCCGATAACCAGAAGTTAATAAAGCTAGAGATAACTGGAAAGGCAACCGGTGGTGGCATTGAAGCGAGTGGCGAACTCCTTCTGCGCGACGACGGTAAGTC
>JBKPAL010000128.1:0-7975 GCA_046726395.1 Acidobacteriota bacterium | reverse complement strand
GGAAGGTGAATTGGTGGTTACCGGCCAAACAGTTACAAGTGCCGGTAGAACTCAGAATACCCAAAACACAACGCCAGGGTTTGGTGGCGCCCCACGCGGACCGGGCGGCGGTGGTGGCAGAAGATAATCCGCGTTTGTAAGTCAATGGTAACTAATCTCCAAATAGAGCAGAGCAGCGGGATTATGGGTGGGCTAATAGCGCGGCCCGTGCCCACCCGACCCGTAATCCAGCTGGACCACATTCACAAAACCTACTCGATGGGTGATGTGGAGGTCCATGCGTTGCGAGGAATTTCGTTGGCGATTAACCAAGGCGAATTCGTTGCAATCATGGGTGCGTCAGGATCGGGAAAATCGACAACGATGAACATCATCGGCTGTCTCGATCGTCCGACACATGGCACCTACATTCTGGATGGCCAGGATGTTTCCGAGATGTCGAAAGATGAGCGCGCAGATATTCGTTGTCAAAAGATCGGTTTTGTCTTTCAAGGTTTCAACTTGCTAGCGCGGACTTCAGCTCTCGAGAATGTTGAGCTGCCGATGTTGTATGCCGGACTTAATGGCTCAGAACGTCATCGCCGGGCACGTGAGGCGCTGGCGTCGGTTGGTCTTGCTGGAAGGGAACAGAACCATCCGAATCAGCTTTCGGGCGGACAGCAGCAGCGCGTGGCTGTGGCTCGAGCGCTCGTGAACAATCCGGCGCTGATTCTGGCTGACGAGCCCACGGGAAACTTAGACTCGCGCACTTCGGTGGAAGTGATGGAGGTTTTTCAGAGACTCAATCGTGAGCGTGGAATCACACTCGTGCTCGTGACGCATGAGCAGGACATCGCTCAGTACGCTGATCGCGTGGTGGTATTCAAGGACGGTCGAGTCAAGAAAGACTATTCGGTTGAAAACCAGCGCGATGCCGCTGAGGAGTTGCGTTCAATGCCAGAGATTGTTGATGAAGAGGAGTGAGGATTTGAAATTTAAAATTTCAAATTTAAGATTTTGTGGTTGGAACGTCGAGCCAGAACCTCAAAGCAATCATCAAGGAATTAGCGCAGAAGAATGAGTCGTCTTGAATAGACAAACTTTTAAATTGCAAATTTTAATTCTTAATTTTTCAGCATGAACCTAGTAATGATCATTCGCGTCGCGTTTCGTGCTCTTGTTCGCAACAAGATGCGCGCGGCTTTAACCATGCTCGGCATCATCATCGGTGTCGGAGCGGTAATCGCTATGGTGAGTATCGGCCAAGGCGCACAAGCGTCCGTTCAGGCCCAGATCGAAAGCATTGGTACCAACCTGCTCTTCCTGAGCGCCGGCGCGCAGAACGTAGGCGGCGTACGCACCGCAACTGGTGATAGCGGCACTAACACACTCACTATCGAAGATCTCGACGCCATTCGACGTGAGGTACCGAGCGTGTCCATGGTTACGCCCAACGTGAACGCACGTTCTCAACTTGTGGTCGGAAATATGAACTGGAATACCTCGGTAACGGGAGTCAGTCCGGAGTATCCCAGTGTGCGCAAGTGGGATGTTCAAAGCGGAGAGTTCTTCGGTGATGCGGACGTGAAGAGTGCCGCTCGCGTAATCGTGATCGGACAAACGATCGCCGACAATCTTTTTTCCGGTACTGATCCGGTGGGGCAGACACTGCGCGTGGCGAGTATGCCTTTCCGTGTCGTCGGTGTGATGAATCGCAAAGGTCAGGACCCGCAGGGCCGCGATCAGGATGACGTTGCGTTCGCGCCGTACACGACAGTGCAGAAGAAGATTCTAGGAAGCCCTCGGTTGCAGATCGCTTTTATTTCAGCAGTCTCACAGGATGCAACTTACACAGCGCAGGAGCAGGTAACTGAGTTGTTGCGGCAGCGTCACAAGCTTACTGCTAACGAGCCAAATGATTTCACGGTGCGGAACATGACCGACGTGGCCGAAGCTGCGAACGAAACGAACAGCATCATGACACTGCTGCTCGCCAGTATCGCTGGAGTGTCGCTGCTGGTCGGTGGCATCGGCATCATGAACATCATGCTGGTTTCGGTTACCGAGCGCACGCGAGAGATTGGCATTCGTATGGCGATCGGCGCTCGTTCATCTGCGGTAAGAACCCAGTTTTTGATCGAGTCGATTGTCTTAAGTCTGACTGGGGGTGTGCTCGGAATCGCGCTTGGCTTAATAGCTTCCTTCGTTATTCCGGTGATGCTTGGATGGCCCACGCTTGTTTCTACTCTGGCAATCATCGGATCAGTGATCTTCTCAGCAGCTGTTGGAATTTTCTTTGGGTATTATCCCGCGCGAAAAGCTGCCGCACTCGATCCAATTGAAGCGTTGAGGTACGAGTGATCGTTGGGTATAAGGCGACGAATAAGAATTAGAGATGGATCTTGACCGGCAGTAAATATATGAGTTGTCACTTCTCTTCCGCGCGAAGAATCAACTTTATTCTCGGCGGGTTCTTATCAATGATGACTGTAAGGAGTTCTGAGCGCTTGGTCTTGTCGCCAGGCCTCTCCTCGTACGCATTCAACTCGTACTTGAAACCCTCGAATACTTTGAAGGAGAAGAATCCTTCTGCATCTGTTTCTGAGCGGTAAGGCATGTCGCGATCTGAGTACTGACGTTCTTTTAACCAGACAGTGGCACCTTTCACTGGCCGGTCTTGCGAATCCACAACGACTCCTTTCAAAGTGCGTTCGATCAAACGAGGCGGAAGTATTAACTCGCCTAGCTCGATGAGGTCGGACTCGCTGACATTTATGACTGTCGCCTGAGATTCTTCGTTTACACCAGGATAGTACGTACGAGGAAACGGTGTGTAGGTCGCTCCCGCAGAGCCAAAAATTCGAACGCCTAGGAAATAGGTCCCGGCTTGAAGCAATTTGAATTCATAACGTCCATCTTTGTCTGACCTGAGGAAGGACGGATAAGACTGAGGCGTAACTTTAGTTGGCACCAATTCAATTAAAACGTCTGGTACAGGTTGACCTTCAGCATCCAGGATTTTTCCGGACACTCGGGTGTCCGCTTCAAGAATAAAATCAACGTGCGCGCAGCCACGATCGAAGACCTCGATGTTCTGATCATTCTTGTAAATGCTGAGTCCATTAGGAGGCTTCACCTCCACTTTGTACTTGCCTGCCGGTAACCCTGAAATCTTGTATTGCCCCTCACTGTCGGTTAGTAGCTCCACCCTTTTTGCTGGCCCCACGATCATAACCTTTACATTGGATATTGGCTTGGTCCCGTCGTCATGAGAGGCTTTGCGGTGCAACTGCTTCACCCAACCCGAAATGAGCGCGCCTGGTTCTGCTTTTGTTAGACCGCGGATGAACTTTAAATCGTCTGCGGCACTAGAGAGTGGGCGGGTTCGCGAGCAAATGCTGGTGTAGAGTTTGTTATCTTCCTTATTCAGGTGAGCATATACGAGATAGTCGCCACCCAGCTGGAAACCGTATCCGCAGTCAGCATCGCCCGAACCTGTTAGTACTTCCGCCTCGCTCCCTGTTAACCCTCGGAAAGGATCTGTAACTGAAAAACGTATTAAGCGTCGGTGGAATGTATCTTTATTCTCTGACGCCGTTATCTGCGTTACGGTGCCAGCGAAGACGACATTTGCTTCCCAGTAAGCCTGACAGGGAAGACGAGGTTCCATACAACTGCAAGCACGTATTTCAGTGGCAGATGCTAATAGCAATAAGACCAGACACGCGAAGGCTTTCATTTTGTTGCCAGAGAAACGATTACTCGCAATAAGAGCGATCGACTCGATCCAGTTTCCGCAGCAGACCCGGCCAGGTGAGCTGCGCGCCGAGTCCTACCGTGACTGCGTTCATCTGTGCTGCCGTTCCCTTTACCACCGGTTCCGCCACTTTGATAAGTTCGGCTCCGCTTGATTGGGCGAGTATCTGAATCTTGCACGCTCGCTCGAGGATGAACATCGACAGGAATGCTTCTGCCACAGTTTTCCCCACAGTGAGTAGACCGTGATTTCGCAGGATGAGATTCCTTTTGTCGCCCAGGTCAGCAACGAGGCGAGGTTTCTCGTCATCGTTAAGAGCCAAGCCTTCATAGTCGTGATAAGCCAGCGATGACAGCGGAAACAATGATTGCTGCGAGATGGGAAGCAGCCCCGCCTTCTGAACCGAGACCGCTATGCCGTGATCGGTGTGCAGATGCATTACGCAGAGCGCATCCTCACGCGCCGCATGAACAGCACTGTGAATCGTGAAGCCAGCAGGATTCACGAGATGCTCAGACTCGTCAACTTTGTTTCCGGAGAGATCGATCTTAACTAGACTTGAAGCAGTGATTTCGTCAAACATCATCCCGTACGGGTTTATTAGGAAGTGGTGCTCTGGTCCTGGAACTCGCGCCGAGATGTGTGTGAAGATCAAGTCGTCCCAGCCGTAAAGTGCTACCAGCCGATACGCGGCCGCCAGATCTACCCGCATTTGCCACTCTTCGGGAGAGACTCGATCACGTAGAGTTGATCGAGTTTGTGTGACGCTACCCATCGAGTATCAAATCTCCTATTTCCAGAATGTATTAAGACTCACTACCGCGATTCTTTACTGCGCCCCTGATGTTGAGTAGTGCGAGACAGAACTGAAGAAAAATCAATGCATACGCTCGATCATGCAAACCCCAGATACTCCAAAGAACGTTACTCAACAAAAAAGTCCAAAAGCCCCAGTTGCGCCTGAACTTCCGTTGTGACGCCACCAGCCATGCGGCGAGAACTGTAACGGCCATTGCCGGCCATTGCAGTAAATCAATCCATGACACGGTCGGAGAGTATCACAGAGCCTAGTTGATCTCTGCCAACACCCGCTCAGCTGCCGACCGTATTCGCTTATCGTTTGATTGCTTGAGCACTTCAGTTAAGACGGACTCAAGGAATCGCCCATACTTGTTCAGTTCTCGGCGCGCTTCAACCCTGGCACTATAAGAAGAGCCGTGAAGCTTCGACAATTGAGAAATCAGTTCATCTTTCATCTCGGGCGTTATGAGTTCCGTTCGTCCGACTAAAACTCGCACCATTGAATTGGGCTGGGGCTGAATGCCAATGGGAAGGATCGTATCCGTGGTATTTTGAGGTAAGACGTAGAAGATTCGAAGACCTTCCTCGAACCATGAGTCGGACCAGGTCGCGAGCATAGCATCCGCTTCTTTCTCGTAGAGTCCTTCCGAGATCAGGATCGACTTGAGCTCCTCGCGCACCGACTCGATCGAAGAATCAAGGGTTGGTCGTTCAACCTTAACTTCTGGTTGCAGCATATCGACGATTCGAGAACCAACCTTGCCAGTTCGGTTCTCGAACAAAACGATCTTGCGCGGAGGTTCGCTCGTTGTATTGAGAGTGATGAGGTTACGGTTAACTTCTGCTTCAAGTCTTACTGAAACGGGCAGATTGAATGTGCCAACGCCGCGATAAAAGAGAAACCTTTCGTTCTCCGGCAGTTCTTCCGAATTAGCCTGTGTCACCTGGACAGTCGCAGAATCAGTTTCACGAGCCGCATAGTAGTGGTTCTTATCAAGCTCGTTTTCAAGCCACGCTTGCGTTCCGGGTAACACTCGTACTTGATTCCATTGAATCTCGCCTCTGTTAACTTCGGCTCGCGGATACCATTCGGTAATCCTGCCCGTGGCGAGGTTCACTTTGACATCAACGACCTGTTCGTCCTGTGAGTAGAAGTATAGAACTGGCGTCTCCATTCTGACCGTAACCGCAATGCCACTCTTCGATGGATAACGCAATCCTCTCCACGCATCCCCTTTGTCAACGCTGTGCACGAAGCGTGGAAGATCGCTTTCGACGGTAAGCGGCCGCCAAACAAGTACACGTCCGTCAGTTGCAGACACAGAAGTAAACGTGCCCCATTCGTGAACCACGAGATTGGGATTTCGAACAGCACGACCATGACTCGGAGTGAAACGCTCACCCGAAAGAACAATGACCGAGAGCAAGACCAGAATGAGTCCGGCAAATACGCGTGACATACGAGTCTCCTTTCAATTGCAGTGGCGAGGGTGGTTAGGGACGTTAAAGCCTTTGATAAGTGAAACTGTGTTTAGAACGCGGAAGTCCTCAATTCTTGCAGGCGTTGTTGACCGCTATTCCTCTGTAATTCGGCCTAAAAACGGTGACATTTTTGTCGCAGACAGGATGCAGGGCAGGTGATTAAGATTAAACGGGCTCAGTAAGCAGAGGAGGTCGCCACATGAGCTTCGTAAAAATGATTTTCTTGGGTATCGCGCTAACCTTGGTCGCGAGCGAGATGGCTCAGGCTCAAGCAACTACACTCAATCCTGAACCACAACAAGTCTTCACAGCGGTTGAAAGAATTGGAGACAACAAACGCGCATTCTTTGGGTTCACAACTTCTGTCCGCAGCTACACGGTCAGAAGCGATGGTTGGACCGATACATGGCAAGATGGCACCAGTTCGAGCGAACTCCAAAATGGGTCATACCCGTAGAGGGCATTAATCTCGGGCCCGCGTTGAGGGTGGTTACGCTTACCTCGGGTCCTCGAGTGTGCTAGGCAAGGTTGATCTGCGATCTGGAAAATATGTATGGAGACAAGCAGATCTTAAGAACAATGTTCCTTCGATTGCCCGGTACGGGGTTCCATCAATTGTAGGAGATCGGGTTGTGTTTCGGCAGACTGGGGGGAGGGTTGGTTGAATTAGAGAAGTCGACAGGTAAGCTGCTTGCTTTCCGAGAGACAGAAGCTCCCGCACCAGAAGAGGGTCCGCGGTTGACCCCCCGGCACCCTTTACGCTGAGGAGTAGGTGACCTTCACTACAATGCCTCCGCCACCACGCACCAGATAGTAAAGATTCCCATCTGGTCCGATCTGAAGGTCGACTGGCGAGCTCAGATTAATGGCAAATGGATTTGACGTAGCAGTTGCCGGTTCAAACCTTCGAATCCACCCACTGCAAAGATCTGCATAAAAATACTTGCCTAGGTAGTCGCTGGGGTACGTAACAATGGCTGGGTTATAGAACGCGGCGCCAACAATAGCGCACCCTGTCGCAGATCCGGTTCCATGTCCGTATTGAAATAGTGGATCTCGGAAACTCGGATTTCCACAGATACCTTCGCAATCGGGCCAACCATAATTTGAGCCGGCAATCCCTTCATTTATCTCTTCCCACGTAATCTGTCCGACATCATTGATAAACATGCGACCAGTTCCGTTTTGAAAACCAAATGTGAAGGGGTTTCGCAGGCCAAGCGCCCAAATTGCTCGATTGTTTCCTGTTGCTATGTTGAAGAACGGATTGTCGCTGGGGATGCTGCCGTCAGCATTTATGCGCAACATCTTCCCAAGAAGGTTTGTAAGTGTTTGTGAGTTTGCGCCATTAGCATTCTCCCCGACGGCAATGTAGAGCTTGCCGTCGGGGCCAAAGTGAATAGCGCCACCATTGTGGTTGGTGGCGCTGCTCAGATTATTAAGATCGAGAATGGTTGTTTCACTACCAGGAACTGCTACGTCTCCATTAGCCTCGAACCGACTAACGCGATTGTGGATCGCAGGAGTCGTAGCAGTGTAGTAGACGTAAACAAAATGATTATTCGCGAAATCAGGATCAAAAGTCACACCGAGCAAGCCCCGCTCACCCACGGAACTGACGGTCAGTGTGACAAATGGATCAGGGAGCAGTGCGCCATCCCTAATCACGCGCAGTTGTCCCGTTTGCTGACACACAAACAACCTGCCATCAGGGGCAAAGGCCATGGCAGTGGGATTCGGCAAGCCGCCCGCCACTTGCATCGCGCTAAACCCTGGTAACAACGGATTAGGCGACGGTGTTGGCGTCGGTGTTGGGGTCGGAGAACCTCCTGGGGTATAGGCTTCTATTTCGGTGATACGACTCCAGAGGTGATCAGCCGAGTCGTTAATGAAGATTCTGATCTTACTGGTGGCGATGGGTGAGAAGTTGATCTTCCACCACACCTTGTTGTTGCC
>JBKPAL010000127.1:0-29034 GCA_046726395.1 Acidobacteriota bacterium | reverse complement strand
CGTGACGGGAGTGGCGACGTTGCCCGAGGGGGTAGAGATGGTGATGCCCGGAGACAACGTGGCGATGTCGGTGGAACTGATCACGCCGATCGCGATGGAGAAAGGGCTGCGGTTTGCGATTCGCGAAGGCGGACGAACCGTCGGTGCCGGCACGATCAGCGAAGTAGTGGAATAGAACTTTGGTCTTTGGACTTTGGTCTTGGGACTTTGGTCTTGAGACTTTGCAAGGATTTCCAAAGACCAAAGACCAAAGACCAAAGACCAAAAAGATGCTAAACGAAAAAATCAGAATTCGATTGAAGGCATACGATCATCGCGTGCTCGACCAGTCAACGACCGAAATTGTCGAAACGGCAAAACGAACTGGCGCCCGCGTGGCAGGTCCGATTCCATTACCAACAGTCAAGAACAAGTGGACCGTGCTTCGTTCTCCTCACGTCGACAAGAAGTCGCGCGAGCAGTTTGAGATTAGAACGCACAAACGCTTGATGGACATTCTTGATCCGACGCCACAAACAGTTGACGCCCTCATGAAACTGGATCTTCCAGCAGGCGTTGACGTGGAGATCAAGGCGTTCGGTCGACAGTGAGACATTGCCGATTTCCGATTGCCAATTGCCGATTGGTTATCGGAACAGGCACAGCGCTGATTAGGTGACAAATTGACATTTGGCAATCGGCAATTTGGAAATCAACAATCATGATTAACGGAATCATCGGTAGAAAAGTAGGGATGACGCAGCTCTTTGCTGACGACGGCACGATAACCCCAGTGACCGTGATTAAGGCCGGTCCGTGCATCGTCGTGCAGAAGAAGTCATCAGCCGGTCCTGATGGATACGATGCCGTGCAGGTGGGTTTAGTAGATGACAGGCCCGTCAAATTGAAAAATGTAACTAAGCCAATGCGCGGCCATTTTGAAAAGACTGGTGGGGGTATTCCTCCTACGCGCGTGTTGAAGGAGTTTCGTCTTGACGGCGATTCCAGCGAGATGAATGTCGGCGACAAGATTCTTGTCGACCTGTTCGCAGATGGCGAGATGGTTGATGTGGTGGGCCAATCAAAAGGACGCGGGTTCGCTGGTACCGTAAAGCGTCACCATTTCAATCGAGGTCCAGAGTCGCATGGTTCGATGAATGTGAGAGCGCCAGGTTCTATCGGAGCTTCGGCGTATCCATCGCGTGTGATTAAAGGCAACAGATCGTCAGGTCACATGGGAGATGTTCGCATTACCGTTAAGGGTCTGACCGTCACCAGAGTCGATGCTGAGAACAACCTGTTGATGATTCGTGGTGCGGTGCCGGGTGCAAACGGAAGCGTTGTCGTTATTAAGAAAGCTGTGAAGAAAGCTAAGAAGTAATTCCTGAATTACTTTTAACTGGAGTTTGAGATGCCTACGGTTAAGGTGCGCAACTTAAAGAACGAGGAGATTGGCGAAGCCGAATTGTCAGACGCGGTGTTCGGCGCGCCTTTCAATGAACCTCTGGTCCATGCGGCAGTTCGAAATTTCATGGCGAATGCGCGTCAGGGAACATCCGCGACCAAGACGCGTGGTGATGTGTCTGGCGCTGGACGCAAGCTTTGGAAACAGAAGGGCACCGGCAGGGCGCGCATAGCCTCGTTACGATCGCCGCTCTGGAAAGGTGGCGGCAACGTACATGGCCCGCAGCCTCACGACTGGTCGTACAACATGCCGAAGAAGATGAAGCAGGGTGCGTTGCGTGCGGCGCTTTCAGAACGCGTTCGTGAGGGCAATGTGATTCTTGTCGATGGATGGAAACTCGATAAACCAAAGACAAGTGAGTTTGTTGGATCGTTAAAGAAACTGGGACTTGATGGGAAGACTTTGATTGTCGATTCGCTGGACAACGAGAACCTGCTTCTTTCGACCAGAAACGTTCAGCGCGCCAAGGTTGTGAACAGTTTTGCGCTGAACATCTATGACCTTCTCTATCACGACAAGCTAGTGCTTTCGAGAACGGCCGTACAGGAACTGGAACAGTTGCTTGGCCCGCCTCGTGGTGATGATGCTGCTAATGCAGCAAAGGAACAGATCGTAGCTGAAGAAGAACCTGCCAAGCCAAAGCGTAAGCGTAAACCGAAGAAGGAGACGGCTGAATGAGAACGGTTTGGGACATCATCAAGTCGCCGGTGATTACGGAAAAGGCGCTGGTTGCTAAGGAAGAGTCGCAGGACGGTCGTCAGTTGCTTACCTTCCGCGTTGATAAGCGCGCAACGAAGCCCGAGATTAAATCTGCTGTGGAAACGATCTTTCAGGTCAAAGTGGATCAGGTGCGAACGATCAACTTCATGGGCAAGACTGCACGACGCGGAAGGTTTGAGGGAAGGAAACCGTCGTGGAAGAAGGCGTATGTCACCCTCAAGCAGGGTGAGAAAACGATAGATTACGGTGAAGCCATCTAGGAATTTCGAATTGCGGATTTCGAATTGCGAATTTAGGCCGCTCTTCAAATCCGAAATTCGAGATCGCAAATTCGAAATTAAAGTCTATGGGCATCAAGAAACTTACACCAACATCACCGGCACGACGCTATCAAACTTATCTCACGCGAGATGAGCTGACAGCAGGCGCGGTCCCCGAGAAATCGCTGCTCGAGCCTAAGCAGCGAATTTCCGGACGCAACAATGGTGGCCGCATCACTGTCCGCCGGCGTGGCGGCGGTCACAAGCGTTTCTATCGCGTAATTGACTTCAAACGCGACAAAGAAGGTATTCCTGGCAGAATCACGCAGATCGAGTATGACCCGAATCGGTCAGCGCACATCGCCTTGGTTACTTACGTCGATGGCGAGAAGCGCTACATCATCGCACCGAGCGGGTTAGAAGTCGGCAAGACGATCATGAGTGGTCCTGAAGCTGACATCCTGCCCGGTAACAGTCTGCCTCTGATCAATATTCCGCTGGGTACGCAGATTCACAACATTGAGTTGCGACCTGGTAAGGGTGGACAGATGGCTCGCTCGGCCGGCGCCTTTGCTCAGCTCGTGGCGAAAGAAGGTAGCTACGCACAGCTGCGTATGCCGTCGGGTGAGATTCGACGCGTGCCGCTCGTTTGCAAAGCGACGATAGGTCAGGTCGGGAACATCGAGCACGAGAATGTCTCTTACGGCAAGGCAGGACGATCGCGTTGGAAGGGCATTCGACCGCACGTTCGCGGCGTCGCGATGAATCCTGTGGATCATCCGCATGGTGGTGGCGAAGGAAAGACTTCTGGCGGCCGGAATCCCGTAACGCCATGGGGTCAACCGACTCGCGGTTACAAAACGCGTAGTAACAAACGCACGCAGAAGATGATTTTGCGCGACCGAAGGACCAAATAAAAATTTCGAATTGCGAAATGCGGATTTCGAATCCGCAATCCGAAATTCGCAATCCGAAATGGAGGATATATGGCACGTTCAGTAAAGAAGGGACCTTTCATCGACAAGAGCATTCTGAAAGTAGTCGAGAAGGTGCGAAGTGGCGGGCAGAGGCCGCCGGTCATCAAGACCTGGTCGCGTCGCTCTACGATCTCGCCAGACATGGTGGGCCTGACATTTGGCGTTCACAACGGCAAGCGACACCTGCCGATCTACATTACGGAAAACATGGTGGGCCATAAGCTCGGTGAGTTTGCGCCGACGAGAACCTTCAAAGGTCATTCCGGAACGAAAGTAGAGAAAGCTACGAAGGTAGCACCTAAACCGTAATCGCGAGTTGTAAATCGTAAATGGTGGTTGGAAGGCGACCGCACGATTAAGGTTAACGATTCACCGAGACTAAACATGGAAACAACAGCAAGTGCAAAGTATCTTCGCGGATCCGCACAAAAGGCGCGGCTCGTCGTCGATATGATCCGAGGAAAAGATGTAAACGGCGCCCTGGCAATCCTCCGTTATTCAGATAAGCGCGCCGCTGGTCATATCGAAAAGTGCATGCGTTCGGCGATTGCTAATGCTAATGAGGCGGCTGAAAAGGCGAATGTATCAATCGATCCGGATGATCTCTGGGTAAAGGCGGCGTTTGTAGATCGTGGTCCAACGAAGAATCGGCGCCGCGTTCGACCGGCTCCACAGGGTCGAGCTTATCGCGAGCAGCGACACTTCTGTCACGTTACGATTTTGCTTTCGAATGATGCACGACCAGAACCAGGTGTACGAGGCGTGAAAGTAACTGAGCCTGTTGAAGCTAAGCCGGCGAAGTTAGCTGAGAGTAAGAGTCGTAAACGTGGGGGCGCTGCTGCGGCACCACGTGCAAAGAAGAAAGCGGCATCGAAGGCTGAGAGCAAACCAGCGAAGAAGGCTAAGGCTGAAGGCGAGAAGAAGCCGACTAAACGAGCTTCTAAGAAGAAAACAACGAAAGAATAGTTAGACATTCAACCTGAGGTTTCGATTCAGAGGAGAGAATTGTGGGACAGAAAGTTCATCCATACGGTTTTCGGCTTGGTTACAACAAAGATTGGCACTCGCACTGGTTTGCGAAGAAGCAGTATGGCGAGTACCTGTTGGAAGACCTGCGTCTGAAGCGAGTCTTAAAGCAGCGTTTCGCCGGCGCTGGAGTTTCGCACGTTGATATCGAGCGCGCTGCCAACCGACTGAAGATCATCATCTATACCTCTCGCCCGGGCATCATCATCGGTCGAAAGGGTGCTGAGATTGACAAGCTGAAGAGCGATCTCTCCTCGAAGACCGGCCGAGAAGTGCTAGTTTCAATTCAAGAGATACACAAGCCGGAGCTCAATTCGCAGTTACAAGCTGAGAAGATTGCAGCCCAGCTCGAGAAGCGCATTGCGTTTCGCAGAGCGATGCGGAAAGCCGTTGAAGAGTCGCTGCGGTTTGGAGCGCAAGGTATCAAAGTAAAGGTCAGCGGACGCCTGAACGGAGCTGAGATCGCGCGCAGCGAGTGGCACCTGCAAGGTCAACTGCCGTTGCATACATTGCGAGCAGATATCGATTACGGATTTGCGGAGGCCCAGACAACGTTCGGTCAGATTGGAGTCAAGGTCTGGATCTATCGTGGAGAGATTCTGGATCCAAAGGCGGCGATGGCACGTGGTACGGGATCCGATCCGATCAACGAGACCCGAATGGGTGAGCGTGAACGGCGACCGCGTACGCGTCGCGAAAGAGAGGGTGGTTCCGACGGAAGACGACCGCGAGGCGAGAACGCGTAGAGATTTCGAAATTCGAATTTCGAAATTCGAAATGGTGAAAAATTATGTTGATGCCGAAGAAAGTTAAGCACCGTAAGCAGATGCGTGGACGCATGACTGGCGTCGCGACTCGTGGCAGCGAGATCAGCTTCGGTGAGTATGGGCTCAAGTCACTTGAGCCGGCGTGGATTACCGATCGTCAGATTGAAGCCGCTCGTATTGCCATGACTCGACACATCAAGCGCGGTGGCAAAATCTGGATTCGTATGTTTCCGGACAAACCCGTTACGAAGAAGCCTGCTGAAACTCGTATGGGCAAAGGAAAAGGCGCACCGGAATATTGGGTGGCAGTCGTTAAGCCGGGCAGGGTCCTGTACGAAATTGAGGGTGTAGATGAAACAACGGCACGTGAAGCGATGCGCTTAGCCGCTCAAAAACTTCCGATCAAAACGAAGTTTGTGAGGCGCGCAGATCAGGAAGGAGGCGCGATCTAGATGAAGAGACGAGAAGAGTTGGATAAATATCGCGACCTTTCCCAGGATGAGCTACACGCCGAGGCGGCGCGGTTGCGGGAGTCGCTTTTCCGTTTGAAATTCAAACTTGCTTTGGGTGAGGTGGATGCGGTGAAGCGCATTCGTCAGGAAAGGAAATCATTAGCTCGTATTCAGACCCTGGCAGGACAACGAGAAACAAAAGCAAGGTAACTGGCCTATGGCCTGATCGGTGAGAGAGAACATGGCAGAAAAGAAAGAAGTTGAAACGACTGAAACGGCGAGTAGTGCTGGCGCGGTAGCAACTGCCGCGCGGCCGCATCGTTCCGAGAAGGTGGGAGTTGTCGCTTCCGACAAAATGCAGAAGTCGGTTGTGGTACGAGTTGATCGTTTAGTAAAGCACACGAAGTACCGGCGCTATGTTCGGCGTACGTCTAGGTTCATGGCTCATGATGAGCTGGGTGCGACGGTCGGCGACAAGGTGCGAATCGTCGAGACGCGGCCGCTTTCCGCCCGCAAGCGTTGGCGCGTCGTTGAGATAGTGCAAAAGGCTGCCAAATAGATTTCAGATTTTCGATTTCAAATTTCAGACAGAGGAAATTCGAAATGCGAAATTCGAAATGAGGGAACAGTTATGATTCAGATGCAGACCTCGCTGGAGGTAGCTGACAATTCGGGCGCACGCAGAGTTGAGATGATCATGCCGATTGGTGGCTCGACTGGCAAGATTGCGAGCCTAGGCGATCGGATCAAAGTGACAGTGAAGGAAGCTTCGCCCGATGGAACGATCAAGAAGGGAACCGTCCAGGACGCAGTCATCGTCCGCACTCGGAAAGAAGTCCGACGTAAGGATGGTACGTATATTCGATTCGATCAGAATGCTGCAGTGCTAATCAAAGAAGATGGAACGCCTATTGGCACGCGCGTGTTCGGGCCCGTCGCTCGCGAGCTAAGAGATAAGAATTTCATGAAGATCGTTTCACTGGCGCCGGAGGTTATCTAAGGTTATGGCGGGTACAAAGCGTTCGAAGATAAGAAAGAATGATCAGGTTGTCGTGATTGCCGGCCGAGATAAGGGCAAGCGCGGAAGAGTGTTGGAAGTGCTACCTGGCGAATTCAAGATCAAGGTGGAGGGTGTCGGGATGATCAAACGTCATCAGCGTGCGAACCCTCAGAGTAATCGCGGCGGCGGAATCATTGATAAGGAAGCATACATCAACATTTCCAACGTCCAGTTGATTGATCCTGAAACAGGGAAGCCCACGCGAGTGAAATATGCGCCCAGCAGCGATGGCGGTAAGGTACGAATCTCGTCATCGAGCGGACATACGTTGGAGAGTTAATCACTAGTAGTGGCATTGGCTTGAGAACTGCTCGCTATTACTGACTAACCATTGACCATTTACGAGAACTGATATGTCAGCAAGGTTAAAAGAACGGTATCAAAAGGAGATTGCGCAAGCGATCGCCAAAGAGTTCGGCATTCGGAATCCGATGGCTATTCCGCGGCTTGAGAAAATCGTCATCAACATGGGGATGGGCGAAGCAATCGCAAACGCCAAGATCCTCGACACTGCTGCCGATGAGTTGCGCGCGGTAACAGGTCAGAAGCCGGTGATAACCAAGGCGAAGAAATCGATCGCTTCGTTCAAGTTGCGACAAAGCATGCCTATTGGCGTGATGGTGACGCTGCGCGGCGATCGAATGTACGAATTCCTCGACCGATTAGTCTCAATCGCTCTGCCTCGAGTTCGTGACTTTCGGGGAGTTTCTCCCAAGGCATTTGATGGACGCGGCAACTACACCATCGGCGTGCGCGAGCAACTGATCTTCCCTGAGATCGATTTCAACAAGGTAGATAAGTTGCGCGGCATGAACATTTCGATCGTGACAACTGCAAGAAATGACGAACAGGCGCGATCGCTTTTGAGAGGACTGGGAATGCCGTTCCGGTCGTAAATCGTAAATCGGGATAACTACAGACGAAGCTATGGCAAAGAAATCTTTGATCGCAAAGGCACAGCGGAAACCGAAGTTCTCAGCTCGCGCCTACACACGTTGCAAACGTTGCGGCCGTCCGCGCGGGTATCTACGAAAGTTTAATTTGTGTCGCATTTGTTTTCGTGAGTTGGCGCTGCAAGGGCAAATCCCCGGCGTCGTAAAGAGCAGCTGGTGAAACATTGCCGATTTGTGATTGCCAATTGCCGATTGGAACGGCTCGAATTGGCAATTCGCAATCGGCAATTGGAAATGGAGTTTTTAGATGACTGATCCTATCGCCGATATGTTGACGCGAATTCGCAATGCCATTGCGGCAAAGCACTCGCGTGTAGATATCCCGGCCTCAAAACTAAAGCTTGAGATTGCCCGCATCTTGAAAGAAGAGGGCTACATTAACAATTTCGTAATCAAGGGCGAGGGCCTCAAGCGCAGCATACGAATCTTTCTTCGTTACGACGCACGCGGCACGTCATCGATTACTCACTTGGAGCGTGTATCGAGACCAGGTCGCCGGGTGTACATCGGTTCGAGCGAGATCCCCAAGGTGCTCGGCGGATATGGAGTGAATATAGTCTCCACTTCGAAGGGCTTGATGAGTGGAAAGACCGCTCGCCGAGAGAATGTCGGCGGAGAGTTGCTGGCCCAAATCTATTGATCCCGATAGCTAATTTAGAGTTGGCAATCGAAAACTGGAAACAAGATTATGTCGCGCATTGGAAAAAAAGTGATCACGTTGCCGGCGGGCGTCAACGTCACGATTAAAGAGCAGGAGCTTGAAGTCAAAGGACCTAAGGGTCTTCTCAAAACCCCGATACCGGGTGGCATCAAGTTCACTCTCGAGGGTAATGAACTCCGAGCTGAACGGTCTTCTGATGAGTTGGCTGCGGTTCACGGGTTGGCGCGCGCATTGGCAAACAACGCTATCATCGGAGTTACAAAGGGTTTCAGTAAGCAGATGGATGTTGTGGGAGTCGGATACAAAGCTGACGTCCAGTCGCGCAAAGTTGTGTTCTCGCTCGGCTATTCACATCCTATTGAGTTTCCTCTGCCAGAGGGTGTCGACGCCAAAGCAGAACGTCTGACTACGAAGGGCAGCATCCAACAGTACCAAACGACTTTGACTCTCAGCAGTATCGATAAACAGAAGCTGGGCCAAGTGGCTGCTGAGATGCACAAATTGCGCAAGCCTGACGCGTACAAAGGAAAAGGTGTTCGCTACGCGGACGTTCCGATCAAATTGAAACCAGGAAAGACAGGGAAGTAATTGACCAATTGCCAATGTCGATTGGGAAATGAGGAAAGATGGCACAAACCGATAGAGCTGTAGTACGACAGGCGATACATAAGCGTATCCGGCGCAAGGTCAAAGGCAGCAATGAGAGACCGCGGCTCGCGATTTACCGCAGCTTGAATCATATCTACGCGCAAGTGATTGATGATCAGGCTGGACAAACGTTGGTGTCGGCGGCGACAACAGAAAAGGACTTACGAGCTGCAACGGGCGGTAATCTCGACGCAGCAAAACGGGTCGGTCGAGCAATAGCCGAGCGGGCACTCGCAAAAGGCATCGAACAAGTAGTTTTTGATCGTGGTGGATATCTCTATCACGGTCGCATCAAGGCATTGACCGATGCCGCACGCGAAGCTGGATTGAATCGACAAGAGTCCGCTGAGACGGATGGTGAAAAGGTAGAAGACTCCGGCAAGACTGGCAAAAAGAAGCAATGAGACAACCTAAACAACGCATTCCCGCGCAGGGACTGGATCTAAAAGACCAAGTAATCTCCATCAACCGTGTTACGAAAGTCGTTAAAGGCGGCAAGAATCTATCATTCGCCGCTTTGGTCGTTGTCGGAGATGAAGGCGGTCATGTAGGTTTCGGTACTGGCAAGGCTCGCGAAGTTCCCCTGGCAATTAAGAAAGGAATCGAATCAGCAAAGAAGAATCTGATTCGAGTGCCGCTACTGAACAACACCTTGCCGCATCAATTGATCGGCAAGTTCGGCGCGGGCCGAGTTCTCGTTAAGCCTGCTTCAGAAGGTACCGGTGTAATCGCTGGCGGTGCTGTCCGCGCGGTGATGCAGGCAGTCGGCGTTCGCGATGTGCGCACCAAGGTGCTCGGGTCTACTAATCCTCACAACGTTGTGCGGGCTACCTTTGATGCGCTCTTGAGAATGAAAGATCCGATGGAGTTGGCGCGGCTGCGTGGCAAGCAAGTTGACGAAATGTAGTTGAGGGATGAGAGGTGTTATGGCAGAGAAGCGAACAAAGAAAAGCAGTCAGTCCACTCCGAGTAAGATCAGAATCCAGTATTATCGCAGCTTTATTGCCGCACCAAAGACGCACAAGCAGGTGGTCCGTAGTCTCGGTCTTACAAAGCTGAATCAGATTGTCGAGCGGCCGGATAATGAATCGATGAGGGGCGCGGTTGCTAAACTGCCACATCTGCTGCGCATTGTTGAATAAGGATGTCGGCGAAAGGTTACAGATTGAACGGAGCAGATAATGGCGATCAGTTTAAATAGTATTCGGCCTGCAAAGGGTTCGACACACAAGAAAAAGAGAGTCGGACGCGGTCCTGGTTCCGGAATGGGTAAGACTTCGGCTCGTGGTGAAAAGGGACAAAAGTCTCGGTCGGGTTACTCGCAGAAGATCGGTTTCGAAGGTGGGCAGATGCCTTTGCATCGTCGCTTACCCAAGCGTGGTTTTACTAACATCTTCAAAAAACGCTGGTTGGAAGTGAGTCTCGCTGCGCTCGATAAGGCTTTCGAAAGCAACGAAGAAGTAAGTCCAGAGGTATTGCACGATCGCGGTATCATAAAAAAGGCGAAGCACGATGTAGTCGTGTTGGGAAATGGCGAGCTCTCGAAAGCTCTGCGTATCTCAGCTCATCGGTTTACGAAGAGCGCCAAAGAAAAGATTGAGAAGGCGGGCGGCGCTGCGGTTGAGATCAAGTAGGTCTCATCGTCGCGCGGGAAGAGCATTATGGAAAAGTTTCTAGCCGCTGTTCGCAATATGTTCAATGTGCCGGATCTACGCCGGCGCATTCTGTTTACGCTGGGGATGTTGGCGGTCTATCGTCTCGGCGCCCACATCTCGGCTCCAGGAATTAATAAGGAGAGATTGGATCAGGTTTGGCACGATGTTGCCGGGACCCTGCTTGGTGTTCTTGATCTCTTCTCAGGCGGGAACTTTCGGACAATCTCGATTTTTGCACTCGGAGTCACGCCTTACATTACGGCTTCGATCATCCTGCAGTTGATGACTGTGGTTTCACCGCAGTTAAAGAAGCTACAAGAAGAAGGCGAGATAGGCCGGCAGAAGATCAACCAGTGGACCCGTTATCTCACTGTGTTGCTGGCGGGTATCCAAACCAGCTTTGTTGCTCATTGGTTACAAGTGAACGCAGTCGGAGCTCCTACGTGGGGATTTCTGCTGACGACGGTTCTAACTTTGACCACTGGCACGATCTTCGTTATGTGGCTCGGCGAACAGATTACGGAGCGTGGAGTTGGTAACGGAATCTCGCTGCTCATTTTCGCCGGCATCGTTATCGGATTACCGCGCGGTGTAGAGCAGGTATTCGGACGTCTGCGCGGAGGTGATACTCTCGAGACGATCGGCGTATTGGCACTCGTGCTTGCGTTGATTGCAATCATCGCGTTCATCGTCTTTGTGGAGGCTGCGCGCAGGAAAGTTCCGGTGAGCTATGCAAAGAGGCACGTGGGACGTCAACTTGTCGGTGGCCAACAGACGACCATGCCGCTGAAGATAAACATGGGTGGTGTAATCCCGGTGATCTTTGCGTCATCCGTGTTGTCGATGCCGCAGAGTTTGTTTGCTGCGTTTCCACCTGACCCAAACAAGATGAACTCAGCATGGGGAAAGATCTGGACGTTCTTTCAGACATTTCACGCAAGCGATCCCTATTACGAGTTGATCTTCTTGTCGCTGATTATTTTCTTCACGTTCTTCTATGTGTCGATCGTATTCAACGTGGAGGAAGTAGCAGACAATTTACGTAAACACGGCGGCTTCATGCCAGGCATACGACCCGGACGAGCTACGGCTGAGTATCTAAACAACATCCTTACCCGATTGACCGTTGTAGGTGCTGTTTATCTGGCGCTGGTAGCGTTCGTACCGCAGTTCATGCTCAGCGGGTTCAAGGTTGCTCGGTTGCCGTTGATCGGCACGTGGCTGGATGCGTTCGTTAGCACTACTCCTGGATTCAGTTGGATTCCCACTGGAATGGGTTACCAGTTCTACTTTGGCGGCACCTCGCTGCTGATTCTTGTAGGCGTAGCTATGGATACCGTCGCGCAAATCGAAGCCCAACTGGTAATGCGAAACTATGAAGGGTTTCTTGGCAGTGGCGGTCGGCTGCGAGGTCGCAGGGCCTAATCCTCCTTGCGCCGTCCTTGGCTGAACCGGAGCGGTAATTAATCTAAAGCTCGCAACGTATGCCGAAGATCATTGTCCTGATGGGTGCGCCTGGTGCCGGAAAAGGCACGCAGGCGCGTTTGCTTGAAGAGCGATTGAGTTTGCCGCAAATCTCCACAGGCGATATTTTTCGGGCATTGAAGAATGAGCACACGCCTTTGGCAGAGGATGTGCGAGCAATCATGGAGTCAGGTCAGCTGGTTCCCGATGAGTTGACGATTAGTTTGGTGCGAGAGCGAACATCGCAACCCGACTGTAAGAACGGTTTTGTACTCGATGGGTTTCCGCGCACGCCGAAGCAGGCAGAAATGCTTGAGCAGCTCGCGGCTGAACAACGTAAGAGTATTGTCGCGATCGAGATTAGCGTCCCGACTGATCTGCTCCTTAAGCGGATGACAGGTAGGCGTAGCTGCCCTGTCTGCGGCGAGATTTACAATATTTATTTTAAGCCGCCTAAGCACGACAATGTTTGTGACGGTCATCCGGACGTTCAACTCAAGCAGCGGGCAGACGATAATCCTGAAACAGTTCTTGCGAGGCTAGCTACTTATGAAGAGCAGACTCTACCGTTGCTCGATTACTACGCAAGAGCGAATCTGCTTCATATAGTCGACGGTCGTGGCGATACCGAAAGCATACATAAGAAGATCGTCGAGATTGTGAGGATCGACCCGTAATTTAGCTTCGGTTTGTTTTAATGATCATCGGGAAATCGAGAAGAGAGATCGACAAGATGAGGGCCGCGGGCCGGCTCGTCGGTCAGGTCCTGCAAGAGTTACGTCGGATGGTGGAACCAGGGATCACTACTATCGAAATCGATCGCGTGGCAGAGAAGATGATTCGAGATGCTGGCGCGTTACCTACTTTCAAGGGGTACCACGGTTTTCCATACTCCATTTGTGCGTCAGTCAACGAGCAGGTGGTACACGGATTTCCTTCAAACTATGAATTGAAGTCGGGAGATATCTTTTCAATCGATTGCGGCGCAACTTTGGATGGTTTCGTTGGTGATACCGCGACAACCGTGCCTGTCGGAGAAGTGCCTGAAGAGTGGCTGCAGTTAGTTGCAGTAACTGAAGAATGTCTCGAGCGAGCCATCGAGCAATGTTGGCCAGGAAATCGGCTCGGCGATATTGGATGGGCGGTACAAGAGCACGCCGAAGGACACGGTTACTCCGTGGTGCGAGATTACGTCGGTCATGGAATTGGCAGACGGATGCACGAGGATCCGCAGATTCCTAACTATGGAACGCCAGGCCAGGGTCCAAAAATAAAGGCCGGTTATGTTTTCGCAATCGAGCCGATGATCAACCTGGGCGGTCACTACACCAAGGTTTTGTCGGACGGATGGACTGTTGTAACGGTGGACGGTAAACCCAGCGCCCACGCGGAACATACAATTGCAATCACTGATGAAGGACCGGAAGTGCTCACCAGGGTAACCGCCGAGCACGAACTCGCAACTGGAGCGCGTAACTAGAAGCATTAGCGCGGCTTGGCAAAGATTAGAGCGCATGTTACTATTTGCAGTTTGTCAGTACAGGCAAATTTAAGACTGAGAGGATATGGCGAAGGAAGAAGCGATAGAGGTGATGGCGAAGGTGCTGGAAACTTTGCCTAACGCCATGTTCCGCGTCGAGTTAGAGGAAAGCCAGCACCAGGTGCTAGCGCATATTTCTGGGAAGATGCGCAAGCACTTTATCCGGATTCTTCCGGGCGATCGGGTATTGGTTGAGCTCTCGCCTTACGATTTGAATCGGGGCCGCATAACCTACCGTTACAAATAGAACGACATCTGAAGCATTCGAGGTTAGGTTGATGAAGGTACGGGCGTCGGTAAAAAAAATGTGTGATAAGTGCAAGATCATTCACCGTCGTGGTGTGGTGCGAGTGATCTGCGTGAACCCTAAACACAAGCAGCGTCAGGGCTAATCTCTATTCATAGTTTTTTCGGGAGTATAGGCAAAAAATGGCACGTGTAGCTGGCGTAGATCTTCCGCCGAATAAGCGAGCTGAAGTTGGACTCACATATATCTATGGTATCGGTCGCTCGCGGGCGAACTCTGTTCTCAAGGAAGCGAACGTCAACCTCGACACGCGAGTCCGTGATCTTAGCGAGGACGAACTGAGCCGAATAAGAGCCGTTTTGGAAGCGCAAGGCGAGATTGAAGGCGACCTCAGAAAACGGATCCAAATGGACATCAAGCGACTGATGGATATCAGCTGCTACCGTGGCCTGCGGCATCGGCGTTCACTGCCAGTGCGCGGACAAAGAACACATACAAACGCGCGTACACGCAAAGGACCACGACGCGCGACCATTGCTAAGAAGAAGGCGCCGGGTAAGAAATAACAAAAACCTGAAACTGGCAGCGACCGATCGATCGACGATTAAAAGTTATGGCAAAAGCAGGCGGAAAAAAGAAAGTCTTTCGGAAGAAAGAGAAGAAGAATGTCCCGGTTGGCGTGGCTCATATCGCGGCGTCCTTCAATAACACTATGATTTCGATCACGGACCTTGAAGGCAACTTGATCGCGCAGTCGTCGGCTGGCGCGCGCGGTTTCCGTGGGTCCCGCAAAGGAACTCCGTTCGCGGCGCAGCAAGCGGCATATGAGGCGGCGCGAAAAGCTCATGAGGCCGGAATGCAACAATGTGAGGTAAGAGTAAAAGGTCCAGGTGGCGGTCGAGAGTCCGCAATTCGCGCAATTGCTAATGCGGGAATCAGAGTAACGACGATTCGAGATACTACGCCCATTCCGCACAACGGATGCCGGCCACCGAAACGTCGCAGAGTTTAGTGAATCGATTTGACAATCAACTGCGATTGACAAATCCAAATTTGAAATTGAATTAACCCAAAGGATGAAGGGCCCGCGCTGAAGCGCAGCCTGTAAACTTTTCCGTCTAACAGACTGGAGGCAGAAAACACTTGGCTAGGTATAGAGACGCGGTGTGCCGTTTGTGCCGCCGCGAGGGAGCAAAACTTTTTCTTAAAGGGGACCGATGCTACAAACCGTCTTGTCCAATCGAGAAGCGTGGTACTCAACCACCTGGGCAGCACGGAAATTCTTTGCGCCGCGGTAAAGCGCTGGTTGGCTATGGTCAGCAGCTGCGCGAGAAGCAGAAGGTCAAACGAATTTACTTTATTCTCGAAGGCCAGTTTCGCAACTACTTTGAACGGGCCGCTCGCATGAAGGGAATTACAGGTGAGAACCTGTTGTTCCTGCTCGAGCGTCGCTTGGATAACGCAGTTTACCGCGCTGGTTTTTCGACCTCGCGCCGTCAAGCGAGACAGTTGGTCAACCACGGCCACGCCCTCGTAAACGGCCGAAAGGTCGACATTCCCTCATATCAGGTTAAGGCGGGCGACTTGATTACCATCAAAGAGGGCAGCCGCAAAAATCCGCATATAGAAGGTGCTTGGCAAACCGCCTCGGGACGTGGACGCCCGTCCTGGGTGACTGCAGAAGGTCCCGACATGGCAGCGCGCATCACTGGTCTGCCCACGCGTGACGACATTGATCGCTCAATCAACGAGCAACTAATTGTAGAACTTTATAGTAAGTAAAAAGACGGCGCAGGCTGGACGAGCACTGCGCCGTTCACAGCCTTTCTAACGGAACCTAAAGCTATGGCTATGGATCAAAATAATCTCTGGACAGGTTTTCAAATGCCGCGTCGGTTAGCGGCGGACACTGAGACGCTTACGGACCGGTATGGTCGATTCTCTGCACAACCTTTTGAGCGCGGATTCGGAACCACCGTCGGGAACTCACTGAGACGTGCGCTGCTTTCGTCAATCGAAGGGGCAGCGATTACTGCGGTCAAGATCGAAGGTGTCGAGCACGAGTTCTCCTCAATAAAGGGCGTGGTTGAGGATGCGACAGATGTCATCCTGAACCTTAAGCAAGTGCCCTTCAAACTTCACGGGAACGAGCCAAAGACTCTTAGGATTTCCAAAGAGGGCGCCGGTGAGGTTACCGCGGCGGACATTGAAGCCGATGCCGACGTCGAGATTCTCGATGACAGCGTTCACATTGCAACTGTCAGCGACGGTGGTTCGCTTCGAATTGAGATGAGGCTCAAGCGTGGACGCGGCTATGTTTCCGCCGACAGAAATTTCGATGAGGATCTTTCGCTCGGCTACATCCCGATCGACTCGGTGCACACGCCGGTGAAGAAGGTTAATTACACCGTTGAAGCTGCGCGTCTTGGTCAGAATACCGAATTCGACAAACTTACGATTGAAGTTTGGACCGATGGGTCAGTTAAGCCTGAAGACGGAATTGGATTGGCTGCGAAGCTGATCAAGGACCACATGTCGATCTTCATCAACTTCGAAGAAGATACGGATGACTTCGCTTATTCGAAGATCGAGCGGCCACCGTTGCCGCGGAACGATCAGTTGGATCGCTCGGTCGACGAATTAGAGCTGTCGGTTCGTTCTTACAACTGTTTGAAGAATGCCGATATTCGAACTATCCGCGATCTTGTTCAGCGTACTGAACGTGAAATGCTGGCGACCAAGAATTTCGGAAAGAAGTCGCTTAACGAGATCAAGGATATTCTGCAGGGAATGGGTCTGGATTTCGGTATGGAGTTCGATGAGCAAGGCAATCCAATCCCGGGTTCCGGAGGTAGGGATGGTGCTGACGCTTCGGATTTTGAAGGTGTAGACGAAGAGCCGGAGATATAAAGCGGCTCGAGGTAAAGACTGTATTGGGGGCTTGGAACAGGAGTCATGCGGCACCAGAAAGCAAATCGTAAGCTTGGTCGAACCACAGAGCATCGTATTTCGATGCTGCGAAATCTTGCAGTGTCACTGATCAACTCTCGCGAGGAACGGATAGTTACTACCTTGCCGAAAGCCAAGGAGTTGAGACCATTCGTTGAGAAGGCCATTACTTTGTCTCGGCGTGCGCGCGGGCTTGATGGTGATGGATCCGAAGCGCGTGCTTTGCATCTCCGGCGTCAGGCTGCAAGCTTCTTTCACGCAGGTAACACGCAGCAATCGGAATTGACGGGAAGGCGTGGGCAAATGCGTCCCGCGCGAACAGCGGGAGTTGCAGCTCTCAAGCGGCTATTCGACGAGTTAGGTGAGCGATACCAGGATCGACCAGGGGGTTACACGCGTATTCTTAAGCTCGGCCATCGTGCTGGTGATAACGCGGAGTTGGCAATCATTGAGCTGGTCGATAATCCACGTGAGCGCTTGGCGATGGAAAATGCCCGAAAGCGCAGCCGGCATACGCCAGCCGGAAAGAAGAAGGCCAGCGAAGGTAAGAAGCCAAGCGCGACAAGCCGTTCCAAGGAGAGCGAATCAGAAACGGAAAGCGCGGGTGAAAACGAGGGAGAGCAGTAACTCCCGCGAGTCTGTGTGGCGGGCTTACTGGTAGGCTTCCGCGTCAGTTTTGAGCCCCAATCGACCATGGCCCCGCCCAGCACGGTCTTTTGGGGCTAATCACTTATAAGGAATCGACTGTTGAGACAAGGCGCCGCCGCAGAAAAAACTATGAGTGACGACACCCTACAAACGGGCCAGGGCGAACCCGTGGAACTGAGCGAAAAGGACACGAACGCGAAAGTACAGCGCCGACAAAACAACCGGCGCCGAGCTGAGGCGTCATTCAACATGGACGAGTTGCGTGAGCTCATCTCCTTGATTCGTGAGAATGGACTGGCGGAGTTTGAACTGGAACACAAGGGATTTCGTGTTCGACTCCGACGAGAAGAATCTCAGCGATTCGTAAACGTTGAATCAGGCGACGCGGCTGTTGCTTTGGAAGAAATGCCAGCTCCGCCAGCGGGCCGAAACCCGTCTCCATCGGGCCGAGCCGCTACTGCGTCTCCGGTTCACCCAGGGGCGTCAGCAGAAACGGCCGCGTCTGAAGATCAAGACCTGCACATCATCAACTCTCCTATCGTCGGAACCTTCTACCGCGCACCTTCTCCGAATGCTGAATCTTTCGTGAAGATAGGGAGCATGGTAGATGCCGAATCCGTCGTGTGCATCATCGAGGCCATGAAGCTGATGAACGAGATTCAGGCCGAAACAGCTGGTGAAGTAGTAAAGATTTATGTAGAGAACGGCCAGCCGGTTGAATACGGCCAGCCGCTTTTCGGTATCAAGCGATAGCGTTTCAAAGCACACGTCCGATGTCTTAAGTCCCACTGTGGACTGAAAGATGTTGGACGTTAGATTTTGGATTTCAACCTCTTATGAGTTCCGGTACTCGCAAATTTAAGAAGATCTTGATCGCCAATCGCGGAGAGATTGCGTGCCGGATTATTTGGACCTGCAAAGAGATGGGGATCAAGACCGTCGCCGTCCATAGCGATGTCGATCGAGATTCGCTTCACGTGCGATATGCAGATGAAGCCGCTTGCATTGGTCCTGCTCCGTCAGCACAAAGCTATCTCAACATTCCTGCAATCATCAGCGCCGCAGAGATATTCAATGTTGACGCGATCCATCCCGGTTACGGCTTCCTTGCCGAGTCGGCCTACTTCGCGGAGATCTGCGAAGCCTGCAACATAAAGTTTGTTGGACCACCCGCCAGCACTATTCAGTTGATGGGTGACAAAGTTCAAGCACGACGCGCAATGAAAGACGCAGGTGTGCCGATCCTTCCTGGTAGCTTAGACCCGATTACGTCCGAAGATGAGGCTTTGAGATTGGCGCGTGAGATAGGCTTTCCGGTGATCGTTAAAGCAGCAGCGGGCGGCGGCGGACGCGGGATGCGCATCGTTCGCTCTGAAGAGGAACTTGGACCAGCATTAGAGACAGCGTCGACTGAAGCTGCGGCGGCCTTCAAAGATGGCAGCGTTTATATCGAGCGCTACCTCGAGGAACCTCGCCATATTGAGATCCAGGTATTGGCAGACGAGCATGGCCAGTGCATCCACTTGGGAGAACGCGAATGCTCAATTCAACGGCGGCATCAAAAACTTCTCGAGGAGGCTCCGTCGCCTGTGCTATCGCCCGAGCTGCGAAAACGAATGGGCGACACCGCTGTTGCTGCTTGTAAAAAACTGGGTTACGCGAGTGCCGGTACGTTTGAGTTCTTGCTGGATAAGAACAATCAGTTCTACTTCATGGAAATGAACACGCGAATCCAGGTTGAGCATCCGGTCACTGAAATGGTTACGCTTGCCGACATCGTACGAAACCAGATTCGCATAGCTGAAGGTGAGCCCCTGGGATATACCGAAGACGACCTCTTGATCGTAGGTCATGCGATCGAATGTCGAATCAATGCGGAGAATCCTGAGACTTTTGCACCGTCGCCAGGTTTAATCACCGCTTTCAATTTACCCGGCGGGCCAGGCGTGAGAGTCGATACCTATGTCTACTCTGGTTATCAGGTTCCACCTTTTTACGATTCGTTAATAGCGAAGGTCATCGTCCATGCACGGACTCGTGAACTGGCAATCGCCAGAATGAAGCGCGCGTTGGAAGCAATGGTCATCGAAGGAATTAAGACTACGATACCGCTGCACCTAAAGATCATGGATGATCCCAAGTTTCGCGCTGGTGAAATCTCGACGAATTTTATGGAGTACTTCCTGAATCAAAATGGCGCCAGGAAGAACAAGAAAGCTAATGGAGTGGTTGCGCTGACAGGGTAGTCACCGCCGGTTGCCGTTTAGCACCCAGATCCCTATAATACTCAACTTTTCTGCGGCCAAGAGGCCGGCCTGAGGAGACATACGATGCCATACGCGATTATTAAAACGGGTGGAAAGCAATTCCTGGTGGAAGAGGGGAACACGTTGAGGGTTCCCTCAATCAGCGCGGAAGCCGGAAAAGCTATCGAGTTAAGCGCGCTATTGGCCAATCCTGATGGCTCTCCCGTAGTAGGCGAAGCGAAAGTCGCGGCGACGATTGTCGACCATGGACGCGCGGCCAAGCTGTTGGTGTTCAAGAAAAAGCGCCGCAAACATTACAAACGGAAACAGGGTCATCGGCAAGGGTTTACCACCATCAGGATTGATTCGATCGGACAGTAATCTGTCGCAAGTGACTTCGCACTAATTGGAGCAAAGAAATGGCACACAAGAAGGGAGTTGGTTCATCTCGCAATGGACGCGACTCACAATCACAAAGGTTGGGTCTAAAGAAGTTTGGCGGTGAACATGTCTTGGGAGGCAACATCCTTGCTCGTCAACGCGGCACTAAGTGGAAACCTGGTAAGAACGTGGGCCGTGGAAAGGACGACACATTGTTTGCGCTGATCGAAGGTATTGTGAAGTTCGAAGACAAAGGCCGCACGGGAAAGTTCATTAGTGTTTACCCCCAGGAGCAGGCGTCTTCCTCTTAACATTGAACTAACGAGCCCTCATTTATGCGACGCCGGCGCCGGTTAGTCTTGAGCGACGGGCGTCGCTTTCACTTTCAGCATTTCGTATCTCGATGTTCATAGATCGCGCCAAGATTCGGATCCAGGGAGGACAAGGCGGAAACGGCGTAACGGCTTTTCGACGCGAGAAGTTTGTTCCCCGCGGTGGACCATCTGGTGGCGATGGAGGACGAGGAGGAGATGTTTGGTTCGTCGCTGATTCGTCTCTTAATACGCTTCTTCATTTGCGCTATAACCCGATTCACATCGCTGGTCGGGGACTCCATGGCGAAGGCTCAAACCGGTCTGGTCACAATGGTGAAGATGTAGAGATTCGAGTTCCGGTCGGCACGCAGATCTTCGACGCAGCTACGAATGAGCTACTACGTGATCTGGCGCACGATAATGAGCGATGGCTTGCAGCTCGCGGTGGTCGAGGAGGTTTTGGGAATGCCCACTTTGCAACATCGACCAACCGCGCACCACGTTATCACCAGAGCGGGAGTCCCGGTGAAGAGCGTGAGCTACAGCTTGAACTGAAACTACTCGCCGATGTCGGTCTGGTGGGATTTCCAAATGCCGGCAAGTCCACGTTTATTTCAACAGTGTCGGCAGCTAAACCCAAGATCGCTGATTATCCATTCACGACTTTGGAACCGCATCTTGGTGTTGTTGATTTGGGAGACTTTCAGACGTTTGTAATTGCCGATATACCGGGGTTGATCGAAGGCGCACACCAAGGTGCCGGATTAGGCGATCAGTTTTTGCGGCACATAGAACGAACCAAGCTGTTGTTACATCTCGTTGACGTTTCGTCAGGTTCCGGGCGCGATGCCGTCAGTGACTATGCCACCGTTAACAACGAGCTTGCGGCGTACAACCCGGCGCTCGCCGCTCGTCCGCAGTTTGTAGTAGGCACGAAGATTGACGCGCTTCAAGAGCCAGAACGTCTGCACTCTTTGGAGCAACGAGCAATAAGCGAAGGCAAAAAGTTTTATGCAATCTCGTCTGCTACGGGTCAGGGCGTACGCGAGTTGATTAATGGAGTGGCTGAAACGTTACGTGATTTGAACCAGGCATCCCAGGAACATCTGGACGCTGTCGGGCTCAGCTTTTAACGGACGAAGCCGCGCTGATGCAACGAAAAGAGCGCATAGCAGTTTACGGTGGCACATTTGATCCAGTTCACTTCGGCCACCTTACGGTAGCGAAGAAAACTATCGAGCTATTTGATATCACTCGGTTGCTGTTTGTTCCAGCGAGGCACGCGCCACATAAACTTGAGCGAGAGGTGACGTCATCGCTACACCGTCACGCTATGCTCGTGTTAGCGACTCAAGACGAGCCTCGAATGTTTGTTTCAACGTTCGAGCTTGAAGATCAGACTCGTCGTTACACCATTAACACGCTGGAACACTTTAAGCATCAGTTCAGCGATGCTGAGTTGTTTTTTGTCATGGGTGCTGATTCATGGGCTGAGATCGAAACCTGGCGAGAATGGAACCGGCTGACGGAAATGGCGAATCTGATCGTAGTTACGCGACCAGGATGTGAAGTTGAACTGGACCAGCACAACTCGGCGATCCAAACATTGGATATACGAGGCTGGGAACCTTCAAGAGTCTCTCAAGCCGTGAATGAGCGCACTGGTCCAAGGGTGGTCTACTTTAGCGATGTGGCAATGGTAGATGTGTCGGCTACGAAGATAAGAGAAGCGGTAAGGACGAACGACGTCGAAAACTTGAACAGACTCGTTCCTGCTGCTGTAGCTGACTACATCATCAAGTACGAACTTTATAGAAATGGATATGAAGCATAATTCGACTGTCAAGGAACAATCTCTGAATCCCACAGCGGCCGTGCGGACGCACGAAGTGACCTCAAGCTCGGGCAGCGAAGAGTTGGACGACCGCATTAAGTCCGCACTTCATGCGGCGAGCGATAAGAAGGCTCTGAACTCGGTGCTACTCGACTTGCGGGAGATCGCAAGTTTCACGGACTACTTCCTGATTACCAGCGGGACAAACGAACGACAGGTACAGGCCATTGCCGATGAGGTTTATGAACGGCTCAAACACGCCGGGTCAACTGCGGCTCGAGTAGAGGGCCACAAGACGGCCGAGTGGATTTTGCTCGATTACGGTGACTTCGTGGTCCATGTGTTTGAAGCTAAGGCCCGAAAGTTTTACGACTTGGAGAGACTATGGCGGGAATCCAAGCGGGTGGATCTACCTCCCGACCTGGGTGGTGAAAACGATACTTCGCGAGAAGCGAATCGTGATTGAGATTTTTGCTGAGTCAGAAGGAATGCGCGAGGCATTGGATCTCGCCCGCCGGGTTGCCACAACCGACGCGAACGTATTGATAACTGGAGAATCCGGAGCTGGTAAGGATGCGTTGGCTTTCTTTATCCATGCTAACTCCTCACGGCGCGAACGGTCCTTCGTAAAGATCGACTGTGCGACCTTGCCCCGTGAGCTTCTGGAAGCGGAGCTTTTCGGGTACGAACGCGGAGCGTTCACCAGCGCCACTGAGACTAAGCCGGGACGATTAGAGGCTGCGCACAATGGAACCCTGGTATTAGATGAGATTGCTTATCTAGAGACGGATGCTCAAGCGAAGTTGTTGCGCGTGATCGAAACACGGGAGTTTGAAAGGCTGGGCGGTCGCAATACGTTGACTGTTGACGCGCGGCTGATTGCGTTGACAAACGTCAACCTGGGCGAGGCGGTTAAGCGAAAGAACTTTCGCGAGGATCTTTTCTACCGGCTAAATGTTGTACACATCGATGTGCCGCCATTAAGAGCACGGACTAAAGATCTCCCGGCATTGGTGAAAGCGTTCTTAAAGGCGTCTGCCGGTAAGCATGGCAAGGATGTTAGTCGGATATCGAGCGAGGCTCTTGGGCTCTTAGTCGAGTACGAGTTTCCCGGAAACGTGCGGGAGTTGGCTAACACGATCGAACGCGCTGTGATTGTGGCTGAAGGCGGGCGTATTGAGGCGATCGATTTACCGGAATCGCTACAGGCCGCAGTGCAGGTACAACGACGAAGAGAGAAGCCGCTGTCACTCGCTGAGATTGAAGCGGAGTACGTCGAGGAAACGCTAAAGGCCACTAAGGGAAACAAGACCGAAGCTGCAAGGATTCTTGGAATCAGTCGCAAGAACCTTTACGAGCGATTAGCCAGGATGAACAGAGTAGACAACTAGGCGGCTGATGTTGATCGAGCGCGGGTTGAACACCAGCTAACTGATTGATCGTCGATTTATGCGCGTACATGTCATTTGGCCGGGAAAGACAAGGAATCCTCACCTGCGGGCGTTGATTGACGATTATTTGAAACGAATTTCGCACTTTGTCCGCTGCGATGTTACTGAGATTAAGGCCGATGCCGGCAAAGCGGGAGAGGCGGGCATCGATAGGGAGTCTAAGCGCATCTCAGACGCTCTTTTGAAAGACGATATTTTCGTCTTGCTTGATCCGAAGGGAAGTGAATGGACTTCTGAGGAATTCGCAAAACAGGTGGAAGCTTGGGAAAACAACGCAACCAAATCGGTGGCATTCATCGTCGGTGGATCTGACGGAGTTTCAGAAGAACTAAAGTCACGTATCAACCGTCGGTGGTCGCTCTCAAGATTGACCTATACGCACGAAACGGCGCGAGTACTTTTGTTGGAGCAGTTATATCGGGCCTACGCGATTATTCACGGATTGCCGTACGTGAAGTGATGGTGGGCCAACCGAGTCTTCCCTTTAGCTGCATATCAAGTAGGGTGAGGAGCTAACAAACTAATGGATAAAAGAAAAATGAAGAGTTTTCGCGACAAGCTCTTGGCTCGTCGCGAAGGTCTGGTCGGACAGGTTCAGCAGGCTGAGCTTTACAGCCGTGAGCGCGATGCAGAAGCGACTCAGGATCCGGCAGACATGGCCGCGAATGCATACACAAAAGAACTGTTGGTATCAATGTCGGATAACGATCGACAGTTGCTTAATCTTATTGATGAAGCACTGGAAAGAATTGAAGACGGGGAATACGGTAAATGTGTTCACTGCGGAGAAGCACTACCGGACAAACGGTTGGAAGCCGTACCCTGGGCCCGTCACTGCGTACGTTGTCAGGACCTTCATGAACGTGGTCTTCTGAGTGAAGACGAGGATTAAACCCTTCCTTATTGCTGTGCCATAATTGCGGCCTCCTGAGCTCATGTGCTTGGGAGGCCGCTTTTCTCACTTTGGGCCAAGCTCAAACGCCACAATGTTCCTCACACGCGCGACCAGTCTTGTCTACGATTCGCTGCTGTCCGTTCTGTACCCGCAAGACTGCAAGCTATGTGGTGCACTGGTTTCATCCCGAGCTGACGGGCAGGCGTGTAGCAAATGCTGGGACGAGGTTAGATTGTTTTCTGCGACCGAGCCGGTCTGCTGGAAGTGTGGAACTCCTTCAAATCTATCCTCCCCATCAATCGAGCCACAGAAAGTGCGTTGCCGTCGCTGCGACGGCGACACTTATACAGCTGCACGTGCTTGTGGTGTGTACGAAGGTGCTTTACGAATATCCGTTCTTGGCCTTAAGCGCGAGCCATCAGTCTGCGCCAGGTTAGTGAAACTTTTAGCGGTGGTCCTATCACGGCCTCCATTGAACGACACTACTTTGATCATCCCTGTTCCCTTACATCTCAAGCGCGAGAAGGCACGCGGGTTTAATCAGGCTGCCTTACTCGCACGAGCGCTATCTCGTAAAACAAGCGTGCCGTGTGACGAGAACAATCTGATTCGCCTATCACATTCAGAGCGTCATCGTGCAGGGATGGATGCGCAAAAACGACAAGAGACCGTCTCGGGTGCTTTCGACGTGAGACATCCTGGAGGCGTTTCGAATGAACGCGTGTTGCTGGTGGATGATGTCTTTACTACTGGTGCAACTGCGTCTGCCTGCGCGAAAGCCCTTCTGGACGCTGGTGCAGGTGCTGTGTACGTGTTAACGCTGGCACGCGCTCGTTAAAACGCGAAACGGCATGATGTGCCAGGTTCTGATTAAGGTTCATGAAACATGCGTCTGTCTGTATGATGCTGGCATGAGAACTCTGTACCCTCCTATTGAACCGTTCGACCGCGGCCGGTTGCGCGTATCTCAAGTTCACGAGCTCTACTACGAACAGTGTGGTAACCCGAATGGACAACCGGCAGTGTTTCTTCACGGTGGTCCAGGCGGAGGTATCGTTCCCGAGTACCGCCAGTTCTTTGATCCACAGCATTATCGAGCTGTGCTCTTCGATCAGCGAGGCTCAGGACAAAGTACGCCGCACGCAAACCTTGAGGACAACACTACCTGGGATCTAGTGAGCGACATCGAGCGCCTGCGTGAGGACCTGGGGATCGAGCGCTGGTTGGTCTTTGGCGGTTCATGGGGAAGTACGCTTTCGTTAGCGTATGCCGAGACCCATCCAGAAAGAGTCACAGCACTTGTCCTACGCGGAATATTTCTTTGTCGGCCGAATGAGATACGTTGGTTCTATGAAGAGGGACAGGGAGCGAGCGCCATTTTCCCCGATACTTGGGAGGAATATGTCCGTGTTATTCCTGAGTCCGAGCGGGGAGACATGTTGCGTGCGTATCACCGGCGGCTGATGAGCGACAACGAACCCATACGATTGGAAGCTGCACGTGCATGGTCGATTTGGGAAGCCAGTACTTCCAAACTCTATCCTGACCAAAAGTTGATAGATCATTCCGCAGGAGAGCATTTTGCCTTGGCGCTCGCGCGTATCGAGTGTCACTACTTTGTAAACAATTGCTTCTTTCCTACCAACAACTACCTACTCGAGAACGTCGCCAAAATCCGTCACATTCCCGGCGTGATCGTACAGGGGCGATATGACGTAGTCTGTCCCGCGACGAGCGCGTGGGCTCTGCATCGAGCATGGCCGGAGGCCAAATTCCATATGATTCCCGACGCCGGTCACTCGGCACTGGAGCTTGGAATAACAAGTGCACTAGTCGAGGCGACGGACCGTTTCCGCAGCAAGGCATAATGCCGTTCGTCTCGATCAGCTTACGATCTCCAGTTGTTAACTAAGGCGTACCTTTGAAGGCTTGCGAAGGTTTGTTTTTGACACTCTCCGACGGGCTCGCGTAATATCGAACTCGACATGAACGGCCGAGTACTAGTCTTGAATGCATCGTTTGAACCAATAAACGTGTGCAACGAACGGCGCGCAGTGGTCATGATTTTCAAGGGCGTGGCGCGTGTTGAGGAGCATAACGGACACATGCTTCACTCCGAAAAACTGTCGATTCATGCTCCTTCAGTGATTCGCTTAACCGAATACATCCATATTCCGTTTGAGCGCCGATCCCTTTCTCGAAAGAACATCCTGCTGCGTGATCACTCGACTTGTCAGTACTGTGGCCGTCAATATCCGCCTTCCGAGCTAACGCTGGACCATGTGCTGCCCCGGTCGCGGAATGGGGAATCAAGCTGGGACAATCTGGTTGCGTGCTGTAAGCGTTGTAATCATCGGAAAGGAAACCGGACACCGGAAGAATCAGGGATGCACCTGTTGCGCCGGCCGAGAGGATTTTCACTCCATGTTAATCGTCAAATCATGCGGTACTTGGGCCGCGCTGATGAGACGTGGAGGAAGTATCTGTTTTACGAATCGAATAATGGCGAATAGCACTTGAAGGTGGGACGCCAGAGAGAGGCAATATGAGCGAAACAGTATTAGCAATCGGAGGCCTGGGAACTCCTGAACTAATCGTGATCGCGGTGGTAATCGTGCTTCTGTTTGGGGCTACAAGACTGCCGCAGTTAGCTAAGGCGTTGGGCCAGAGTAAGAGAGCATTCAAGGAAGGGTTAGACGAAGGAGAGAAGGAGTCTACGAAAGAAATCAAAGACAATAGCTAGCCCCTTGATCTCATACCTTAGTTAGTTCGTGCCTTCCGACCGGTCATAATCGTAGCTTTTACGGTAAGAGCAAACTCCGCATCGTGCCTCTCTTCATTAATGATGCGAGCGATTTCCGCCGAGACTTGCTCCCTGCGATCTTCGGGCAAGGATGCCAACCAGCCTTCCATTAAGAAATCTTTGATCAAAGGCGAATTAAGAAACTGTTCGCCCGACTCATAGTCAAACTCCTCTACTCGAGTAGTCGATACTACGTCATCCAAGTCCTCACTCAGGAATCGTTCGACATCCGAGATCGTAGGTAATTCCGTTATTAATTTCTCTACATCACTTTCGTGGTCCACCAAGCCGGAGTTGTGCAGCGCCTCCCAGTAGATAGAGAAGAACTCGGCGAAGCTCGACGCGGTCGGCAAAGTGAGGATTACCGTGGCTCCCGGATTTGCAACTCTGATCATCTCGGAAACTACAGGTTTTATACGTTCCGTTGGAACGAGCGAAGCATTCCCAATCACCAGATCGAAGTGGTTGTCTGGAAGAGAAAGGTTCTCGAGCTGTTCCTTTCGAAATTCTATGAGTTCATTCACCGTGGCTGCCTTCGCTTTTGCCAATTCAACTCGCTCTTGATTCTCATCAACGCTCGTTAAGTTCAGGTGCTTTCCACCACGTTGCTTGATGGCGATTGCATGTCCGCCGGTTCCAGATCCGACATATGCGACTGCCCCTTCCTTCGGCAAGTCCACATGTTCATCTATCAATGTCGCGAATCTCTCGTCCCAATCCGTGGCCACGAATAGGTCGTGAAGAAAAGCCAATTCCTTTTCGGTCTTTTGTGATTGCATCCCAGGGATCACTCATCCTTGAAATATTTTCGGTCGCGCAGACGTTCAGGAAGACACGGCATCTCTTCGCGAGCTTGAGGATCGTTGTGCACGTAGCGGTAACCGTCACCGTACCCAGCCTTGCGCATCAGCGGGGTGACCGCATTACGGAGGTGTAACGGCACAGGCTCTCGCGCGGTCTCCTCAGCATCTGCAAGTGCTGCGTGATAAGCCTCCTTCACGGCATTCGATTTAGGAGCACGCGCAAGGTAGATTGTCGCCTGCGAGAGTGGAAACAGTGCTTCTGGCAAACCGATGAGTCTGACAATGTCTGCAGCAGCGGCGGCTTGGACCATCGCCTGCGGATCTGCTAAGCCAATATCTTCCGAAGCGAGAATACAAAGACGACGAGCAATAAACACCGGATCAGCGCCGCCTTCAATCATTCGGGCTAACCAGTAGAGCGAAGCGTCAATGTCCGAGTTACGCAGTGACTTTATAAGCGCCGAAGCCAGGTTGTAGTGCTCCTCACCACCTTTGTCGTAAGCATATTGCGCACGGCCAAGCGCCTCGACAACAGTTTCACTGGTAATTACACGTCTGCCTTTTTCGCCAAGGCGTGTCGATTCGACGGCCGCTTCAAGCGCCGCCAATGCCACTCTTGCGTCACCTCCGGACGAATGAGCAATTCGTTCTACGAGCTCGGCTGATATTTGTGGATTGAGATTCGCGAGGCCGCGTTCTGAATCAGTCAGCGCTCGATTAAGAATCGTCTTAATCTCATCGGGAGTTAATGGATTAAGAAGGAGAACTCGGCATCGCGACAGCAGCGCGCTGGTGACTTCAAAAGAAGGATTCTCAGTGGTCGCGCCGATCAAAGT
>JBKPAL010000126.1:0-2009 GCA_046726395.1 Acidobacteriota bacterium | reverse complement strand
CGGTGAACTACACGGCGAGTGATAACTGTCCGGTAAATTGTGTGTTGTCTGTAACAAGCAATGAACCGATTGACGGACTAGGCGACGGTGATACTGCTCCTGACTGGGAGGTGTTGGATGCCCATCATCTGCTGCTGCGCGCCGAGCGGGGAGGAAAAGGTGACGGTCGCATTTACACGATCACGATCACCTGCACAGATGCTTCTGGTCATCAAGTGGTCAGGAGCACAACTGTGACAGTTCCCAGAAACCAGGGCGGCTAAAATTAATATCCTGGTCACAATCAAAAGGGCGAGGATCGCATCCTCGCCCTTTTCTATGGTCCAATTGCTGACCGTAGGTATCACTTGCATTTTCTGACACGGCCACTCATGCCATGGGTAAGAGTGAATGTACCAACCGTTTCATCTGTATTGGCGAGCTTCACTGTGAGTTCTATCGTTTTGCCATCTGACTTGCCACTATAGATTGCCGGTTCTTCCTTCTCTGGTCCTGCTCGAGTCGGTCCAGGACCTTCTCTGATATAAACACCCTTCGCCTCGAACTTACCCTCACTATTAAGTACAACCTTCTCTGTTATACGTCCGTGGGCACAGTCGTAATCGACCGTCGCACCATCCGCTGTTACCTCAAGCGCAATGTGTGGACCACCCCAGGTGCCCTCAGCCAAACTGTTTTGCTTTGGAGACGATTGGGTCTCTGACATGTGATTTGAGTTCTGGCTCTTATTCGAATTACTTACGGCAGTGTTGGTTTGTGAAGACGAACTGCGGCAGGAAGAACTCTGCCAGACTGTCGAAACAACCATTAGCAATCCCAGTAACGCGGCTAAGAAACGTATGCTCATGACCTCTACACACCGAGAACATTCACCAGTTCCTGAACTGCCGCCGCACTTTTTTGCAGAGCAATCCGCTCTTCAGAGGTCAAGTTGATTTCGATTATTTGTTCTAGACCGCGAGCACCAAGTTTGCACGGGACGCCTACGTACAGTCCATTCACACCATACTCTCCTTCGAGGTAGGCGGCGCAAGGAAGAATCTTCTTCTTATCTTTGAGAATTGACTCAGTCATCTCAACAGCGGCGGCAGAAGGCGCATAGTAGGCAGAGCCGGTCTTGAGTAACGCTACAATCTCAGCGCCACCGTTTGCTGTGCGCTTCACAATGGCATCGATTTGATCTTTGGGCAGTAGCTCAGTGATCGGAATTCCGGCACAAGTCGAAAAACGCGGCAGAGGGACCATGGTGTCTCCGTGTCCACCCAATACGAATGCAGTCACATTCTCTACGGACACATTCAACGCTTCCGCTAAAAAGCAACGCATGCGCGCAGAGTCGAGTACACCCGCCATACCTATCACACGGTGCTTCGGAAATCCCGAACGCTTCAAAGCCACCTGGCACATCGCATCGAGAGGATTCGAGACGATGATCAAGATCGAATCTGGTGACCGGCGTACAACCTCATCCACAACCTTCGAAACGATTTCTGCATTTGTCTTGAGAAGATCGTCGCGACTCATTCCGGGCTTGCGCGGCAGGCCTGCAGTAATGATGACGACGTCTGAGTTCGCTGTTTCCTCATACGTGTTAGTGCCTACGAGTCGAACGTCGAAACCTTCTATTGGCGCAGCTTCTGCAAGATCAAGCGCTTTACCCTGAGGCACGCCTTCGACGATATCCACGAGAACAACATCACCTAATTCTTTTGCAGCTAACCAGTGCGCTGCTGTTGCGCCCACGTTGCCAGCGCCAACAACCGTTATCTTCTTTCGTGCGCCCATCAGTTCAGTCCTTTCGGTGGCTTGGAAACAGGTGTAAGCGAAACTGTTTCCGCCTGATGATTACTATTGGAAATGTTAGGATTTGAAAGCACGCGAGTGTACAAGTGCCTTACAAAGAGTGTCAATAAGAGCACAATTTTGCTACCCGGTTAGTTTGAATTACTGGGAGCGCGGGCGTCCTCGCCCGCATGCTGACACTATCTCGCCTGAACACGGGCTAGAAG
>JBKPAL010000125.1:0-19172 GCA_046726395.1 Acidobacteriota bacterium | reverse complement strand
GTCCCGAGGTTGTTTGAGAAGGTCTATCACCGCATCGTGAAGAAAGGAATGAATGAGAAAGGCCTTAAGAGAAAAGTCTTTCTTCGCGCACTCGATGTGGGCCAGAAATATGCGGAACGAGTCGACAAGCGAAAACTCATTGGGCCGACACTTGCGCTGCAGCAAAGACTCGCGAGTCGAGTCGTATTTTCGAAATGGAGAGAAGGTGTAGGAGGAAGGTTGCGATACTTTGTTTCTGGAGGTGCAGCACTTTCGCCGACGTTGTCTTATTCATTTCTCGCCGCAGGAATTCCAATCTTGCAGGGATACGGAGCAACAGAGACCTGTATCGTCAGCGCCAATCGCCCCGACAACAATCATGTAGGTTCCGTGGGCATTCCCTTCGAAGGTATCAAATTAAAGATCGCTGACGACGGTGAGATTCTTATTCATGGCGACAATGTGATGCGCGGCTACTATGGTCATCCCGAAGAGTCTGCTGCTGTGTTACAGGACGGCTGGTTTGCTACTGGCGACGTTGGATATCTGGATAAGAAGGGCAGACTCTACATTACCGATCGAAAGAAAGATCTGTTCAAACTCTCCAATGGCAAGTATGTCGCACCCCAGTTGATTGAAAGTCTCTTGAAGCAGAGCGAATTTGTCGGCCAAGTGGTAGTGGTGGGGGCTGGAAGAAAACAGCCGGCCGCGCTCGTTGTCCCTGAATGGGAGGCGTTGAAGCAAGCTCTGTATGCGCAGAATGAGGACTTTCCGGATGATCGTTTAGAACTGAGTCGGCACGGGGCGGCCATTAAACTCGTCCAGCGTGACGTCGCCGAAATGACTAAAGATCTAGCTGACTACGAACGCATCCGACGCATTGCGCTCCTACCGGAGGAATTTACGATCGACAAGGGAGAGTTGACACCTACGCTCAAGGTGAAGCGGCGCGTCATCGATGAACGATACGGAGACCTGATCGAAGAGCTTTATTCATAATGGACGTCTCGGTGTCTGTCTCCTTGCGCGTGCGCAACCGAACATTTCATTCTTCATTTTCTGTTTATCATCTGCCCACTCGACAGAAAAGGCCCGCCGCTTCAGATAGAATTAACATCCAGTTAAGCTTAAATTCATTTCCTGCGTTTAGCCTGCCTCTTCTCTCGATCACATCTTTCCGGAGGAAAGTCATGAAAATCTTCAACGGGTTACTGGCTTTTTCAGCCAGTGTGTTGGCCGTGTGCCTGATGAGTTCAAATGCTTTAGGCCAACAGTCCTCCGCTGGCGCGTCGTTGTCAGACCGTAGAGCCGTAATACATGAAACGAGCGACCCAGGAAAAACGACTAGCTCTGAAAAAGTTGTGCCCAGTGACGCTGAACGAATAGCTGCCCTGGAGGACGCTCTACGGCTGCAGAGCGCACAGCTCGAGCAGCTGCGTTCCTCGCTTGCGGAGCAATCACGTTTGCTTAACGAACTACGCACCCTGGCGAGCCGCAATCAACCTGAACCTGCAAGCAGTCCAAACGAGGGCAATGCTGCTGCCATCGCCACCGACGAAGCCAGCGACGCGACCGCAGCAGCGAGCAACCAACAGAACCCTCAGGCGTCAATTTCGGATCGAGTAGTTGCAGTGGAGGCTCAAGCAAAGAAAACCAGTGAGGCACTTTCTAAGCAGCTCGGTTCTTTTAGTTTCAGTGGAGACGTTCGTCTTCGCTTTGAGTCCTTCTTCGGCGTTACGAATACTCTTCCGAACGCAGGCAACCCCTCCGTGCTTGGAAACGAGCTTACGCCAAGGTTCCGGCCACGCATTCGCGTGCGCTTGAATATGCGTGGCCAAATCAATGACCAGGTAGACTGGGGACTTAGGATTGCGACTGGTAGCTTCGCTGACAACATATCGTCGAACCAAACGCTCACAGATTTTTTGAATCGCAAACCATTTGCGCTTGATCAGGCGTTCATCACCTATCGGCCGAAGCAGTTGTCGGGGTTGCGATTACAAGCAGGAAAGTTTGAAACGCCCTGGGCCTTCACCGAAATGACCTTCGATAACGATCTCACAGTCGAAGGAATCAACGAACAGTACTCGCGCGACTTCAAGGGCACGCTTAAGAATCTGACGCTCCTGGCATGGCAGGCGCCATTACTCGAAAGAAATTCTGCGTTTGTTCGTAACCCGGATGGGACAGTCAACATCGATCAATCACGCCGTGGCGGTCGCGACCTTGCTCTTTACGGAGGACAAGTGCGGGCGCGATTTGAACCAAGTAACAAAGTGGGATTCACATTGTCGGTTGCGGATCTATATTTTTCCGGAACGCAATTCATCAGCCCGGTGCAAGTCTTCGGAAATCAACTTCAACTTCCAGTCACAATTACAATCCCGGGAACACCGACCACTCCTCCACAGACCATTACTACTCAGGCATTGATCTCGCGTGATCTTCTCGTTGCGGGAAATGGAAATCTAGGTCTGACGAATGCGAGCAACAATGCAATCAATCGCGACGGCACGTTGTCATCGGGATACAACCTTGTGGACTTTATCGGCCGCCTTGATCTGAGACATAGCAAACGTTTTCCCGTTGCCCTGATCCTCGATTTTGTGACGAACACACAAACGCACGACGTTGTTCTGGCTGGACCAGGTGGGTCAAATCTGATAGTTCCTAACCACGAGAACAACGGTTTTTGGGGTCAACTTCAGGTGGGGCAGACAAAAGAACGCGGCGACATGCTCTTTGACTATACCTTCATGCGAATTGAGAAAGACGCAGTGCTAACGCCTTTCAATTTTTCCGATGTGACTGTGCAGTCGGACATGCGTGCGCATCGCTTCACGTTTTCATATGCGGCTGATCCGCGGATTACCCTATCGTTTATTGGGATCGTCACGGAGAGACTGCATGGAATACTCGGGCCATTTGGCAACACCCCACCCGGCTCTCTGAATCGTCCGCTCACCCGCCTACAGTTTGATTCAACATTTAGGTTTTAGGACGTGGGAATCTCGGACGTTTCGCCGGAGTGGTCCTTAACGAACATTTAACTTGCTGGTAACTGCGAATTAGGACGTGAGCCGCACAATCCAGCCCAGGTACTTAGACCCGGTTATTGGGATAAAGCAGGCATCGAGATCGACTTGGGCGTTCAGCGCAGCTTTCAAAGGGGCGAGCGGCGCGGTGATGACAAAAAGGCGAGTCGAGATTGGAACTGGGTGAGAGTACTCCCGCCATCAAACACCTAACATGCTTGTCGTGAACGTTACGCGAGCATGTTGCGGCCAAACTAAAAACCGCTTTTGCTTTGGGCCTCGGTGCCGACTCACCGAGGCCTTTTTTTGATTTTGCAAATGTGTCGGTTGCTTGCTGCGGTAGGCACGTCACACACAGCGCTGCCTGATCGTAATGCTGATCAGGTTTTCGATGGGCCAGTGATTAGGATTTGTTGCTTAGTTGGTCGTGAGCGAACTGCGGCGGTTCAGGATTACACGACTGACGAGGAATAAAGCAACGGGTAACGTGTGGTCGTTATCTGTCGCTGGCAAACTCGTTCTTACTGGTCCGGTTCTGCGCTAACAAACGATCCTTCAGCAGTTCGTAAAAGCATCTCAAACAAACGCCAAAAGAATCAGCATTGTCGTCCTTCCGGATTTTCACACCACATCTACTGCACGAAATGTAGAAAGCTTCTTTGCGTTTAATTCTTATTCTCATAAATCAAAATATTTCTCTCTGCGTTGAGCATAGCCGGTTCGTGTTAAGAACGCATCACCCTCGCATGAAATCATTTTTACAGGCAACTTCAGACCATGTTTAGAAGACATTCAGACGAGGCTCTATTAGAAGAAAAATTCACATCAACTTCCGTTAACATTTTGGTAACATGCCCGGAAGTTCGCCGTCCCCTGCGGCACTGGATCATCTAAGCCGACGCACCCTACACAGAGTTGCAGCGGTCAAATCTGGGAGGATGAAAGATGCAGCCCAGAAAAACCAATCTATTTTTGTCCCCGAATGGGCACTGGTTAACTACATTATTGGTGCTCTGTTTCTGGTCTGCTGTGCACGCCGCCGACAAACCAAGCAGGATTTTGCTGCGAGAGTCTTTCTCCTCCTCACACCGCACTGAACTGACAAAGCAGCTACGATCGATCACTGGTTGTTCCAATTTGCAATTAGATGGCAGTGGCGACCTCTGTATTCACAACAATAGTGCAGATGAGGGGTCGAAATTGGCGCGAGCTCTATTAATGAGGGCAGCGACTGGCAAGGACATCATCGTGCTCGAGGACACGAGCAACAGCATCGACGTCGTTTTTTGTAGGGTAATTCCCGCGAGGTGGACACGCGAAAGCGAAGGAAGCCCTTCTGCTTACGTACTTCAGATTGATTTCTCAGACTTTCATCAATTACTTGGTGACGCTCCGGCTCGACAAGCCTTTAACGTCGGTTGGGGAGTGTTGCACGAGTTGGACCATATCGTTAATGGCTCAGCAGACGCCGCTGGTTTGGGAGAGGCGGGACACTGCGAGGACAACATCAACGCCATGCGACGAGAGCTCAACCTGCCCGAGCGCCTCGAGTATTTCTTCACGTTTTTTCCGGCGAATAACGATGCGAATTTCAAATCCAGACTCGTGCGCCTGTCCTTTGAAAGGCGCATTGGACCAAACGAGAAGAGCAAACGTTATTGGTTAATTTGGGATGCCGCGGTCGTGGGCGGTGCGACCTCACGGAAAGAGCTCGCCTCAATTCGTTAGCGAACCAATCTGAATCAAAAAGTATTGCTTCGAGTGAGTTAGGTTGCCGGCTCTATCTTCCGGCTTTCATAACTTCTTCTCGTGGTGTGTGTAGAGGTGTATCGAAAGGGCACGAACTCTTTTCGTCATCTGACATCTTTTGCAGAACTGAATGAACTCTCAACACAGTTTCCTTCAGATCCGACATCTCTCTCGATGACATTCGCTTCCTACCAAGAATTGCTACTGCAATCTCTCCGCTGAGTTCATTTGAGATAGCCATATTTGGAGACCCTTTGAGTGGTCTATAACAACAAGGATTTGATGAGCTGTCATCCTAAAGGGTTGGTGTTACGTCATTGTTAACTCCATGTTAACTAACCCAATAGATCTTCAAAGCCGACGTCAGGTCTGCTTGTCGTCCAATTTTTCTTCCTTTCGACATTAACAAACATTTAAGGCGCAGTTCACAGCACATTAACGTCCGGTGAATAGAGTGCGATTTGAAAGCTATCGCCTTCCTAATCAATTACACCGCAGGAGAATACGCATGCTTAACAATGCCCCCAAGCCGAAGCGCAGGTCACTTCTGATACCGATTCTTACCGTTGTCTTTATTTCCCTGCTTGGGGAGCCTCTGGTCTTAGGTCAGTCGGGCCCAACCGGAACACTAACTGGCACAGTGCAAGATCAAAACGGAGCGCAACTGCCAGGAGTGGCGGTGACTGCAAAGCATCTCGGCACTGGCTTCATTCGAACGACTGTTTCCAACGGCGAAGGACGCTGGAGCATGCCGGCCTTGAGTGTTGGAACGTACGAAGTAAGTTACGAGATGGCCGGTTTTAAGAAACTCGTTCGAGAGCGTGTTGAAGTTGAGGCTGCTATATCTCGCACTCTTGAAGAGAAGTTGGAAATCGGCGAAATAGGAGCGACGATTAATGTTACAGCAGGTGCCGATATGGTGACGCCAGATACGGCGACTACTTTTCGGCAGCTTTCATCTGAGGAGCTGGTTGCTGTGCCGACCTCAACGCGCAGTTTTACGCAACTATTATCTGCAGAGGCTGGGGTTAATTCCGATTTGTCGCCAGTCCTAACCAACAGCAACGGCAACATTTCACCCTCCGTCAATGGCACACGAACCACGAGCACAAGTCTCTTTTTCAATGGTGTTGACGCAACGAACATTACCTCGAATGAAGGGTCGCTTAACGGGAACATATCTCCAGCACCCGAAACTTTGTCCGAGGTCAAGCTGCAAACGAGCCTTTACGATGCTTCAACAGGACGCTCCGGCGGTGGCAACTTCCAAGTGATCACGAAGAGTGGCACGAACAGCTTAAATGGTTCCGCCTATCTATATCTACAAAACGAAAAGTTCAATGCGAATGACTTCTTCTTCAACAAGGATGGAATCTCTCGTCCCAAAGCTCGGCGCACAGAAGGCGGCTTCACGATCGGCGGCCCAATTCATAAAGACCGTTTCTTCTTTTTTGGCGGCTATCAGCGCACAAATGCGAATACGGGGTTCGTTCCAACGGCCAGCAGCATTACCGTACTTCCCAAAGCGCTTCAACTCATATCCGGAGAGCGCACGAAGCAGAATTTGTTTGATGCGTTTAGAAGCCTGAATCCGGGAATTACCGCATCAATTCCCAATGCCAATGCTATTGCAGATGTCGCGGTGAGATTGCTTAATCTTAGAAATCCAGCAACGGGCGATTTCTTCATACCAGCTCCGCGTGCCGGAGCAACTCTGGTTGGGACTGACAGTGCGGTCGCTGGGAATGTGGGTGGTAACCCTTATCTCCGTCAGCGAAACGTGTTTCCAGCGGAATTCCAGCAAGACCAATTTACCATCAAAATCGACGGTAGATTGAATTCGCGAAATACCCTGACGGGCACGTTCTTTTTTGCGAATTTTCCCGGACTGGATCCCTTTCCCGATCCGGGTAGTCTCGCTTCTCCCGTCACCGTTAAGCGTTCAGATCGGAATCGAACGTTGGCCATCTCAGATCAGCACGTATTTGGCCCACGGTTCATAAATGAGGTTCGCTTCGGGTATTACTCTCTTAACAATACGCGTGTCCTTGACGATCCGTTTCTCGCGATAACTAACGAGTCTGTTGGCATCCCGAATCCGGCTATTGCGTTTGACCAAGGGCCCGGGACTTTGCGTTTGGGCCATTACGTGGGCCGCCCCGGCACCATCCTCGAGCGTTTCTCCTTCGGTGGGCCAAATGACACATTTAATCGTCGCGAGCAAAAGACTCTCACAGCTTCTGACAGTATGACCTACGTGAGGGGAGACCACACCTTCCGTTTTGGTGCCGAAGTAAAGCGACATCGTTTTAACACTGCCCTTCCGGAGGAACAGGCCACAGAGTTCGAGAAGTATGACACCTTCACTCAGTTCTTACGTGGAGTCGCCACTGAGGCGGATACCCAGTTTGGTGTTACGGAAAAGCAGTTCCAGTTTCGCGACGTAAGTGGATACATCGCGGACGATTGGAAAGTGAATAGGAGGTTGACTCTAAATCTCGGCGTGCGCTGGGATTGGTTCGGTTGGCCCGAAGAAAAGAACGGGCTCCTTGGCAATTTCGATCCATCCCTAGTTACGGATCCCGATAATCCTCTAAGCGGTTTTATTGTTCCTTCTAACGCGGGACTCACCGGTTTTACTGCTGTCGATGCGGCTATTAATGCCAGCACGAAGGCTGAAACGCGCCACACGTTAAAGGGCCAAGATTTGAATAACTTCGCACCTCGCTTCGGCTTCGCCTTTACGCCGTTTGAAAACAATCGTCTGGTTGTGCGCGGTGGTTATGGATTCTTCTATGATCGGCCCAGTGCTGCCTTCATTAATACGGTTTTTAGCAACTACCCTCACCTGAGAGAAATCGAGGTAACATTTCCCGCCAGTAACGTTCCGCTTGTTTCGGCTTGGTCCCAACAAGATCCGAATTTTCCATTCAATCAGTTTCTACCAAATCGCGTCGTACGTACCGCAGGCGCGAACGGAACATATCAAATCCGTGACAACACGAACGTCACTCGGGGTGCTGACGGAACGCTTAATCCAATAGATCCGGCCACAGGTCTACCGTTTCGCGGAAACATTGCGGAGACCTTTGAGTTTCGAGCTGTAGATCGCAATCTTCGGACGCCTTATGTACAGCAATGGAACCTGGGTGCACAGTATGAAATTACTAAGAACCTTCTCGTTGAAGTGAGGTATGTCGGTTCCAAAGGAACTAAGTTGTTGCAGGCAATCTCGTTCACTCAAGGCTTTGATCTCAACGATCCAAATACACCGGATTTCATTTTCGAAAGATTCAATCGCGCCTACGTCGCTGCTGGTAGCCCAAATGGTCCACTCAATTCCGGAGCAACTGCGAGACAGAGGGGCGTCGGTCGTGCTTTTGGCTTCTCAAATTCCGCGCTTGGCGGGATGTTGGATTACAACCTGGCGAATGCGGGAGGCGCAGTGATCACATTTGAGGGAAGGTCGCCGTTTCTGGGTTTTGATGTTCCAGAAGCAATCATGCTAGGCAATTCAGCGTACTCTATTTACCACTCGGGGCAGATCAGCCTTACAAAACGTCTGTCACACGGTCTTCAGTTCAATACGGCGTACACGTTCTCAAAGTCGATCGACAACGGTTCGGTCGATCCAGGAAGTACGGCTGGTGGAGGCAAGCCAGATCTTCCAAACGTGGGATTCACGGCGCAGGGGAATGCGTTTGATACAAATACAAATCGAGCCCTGTCAGACTTTGATCGCCCGCACCGTTTCAGTGCGAGCTTTGTGTATGACGTGCCATCGTTTGGTTCCAAATCTCTATTTCTAAACGGATGGCGGCTCTCAGGCTTTGCTCAAGCGCAATCTGGGGTGCCTTATTCAATTTACTCGACAGAAGTAACCGTTGGCAGTCCTGCACAATATAACAACCTGCGATTGGGTTCAGGCGGACTTTATCGGCTTGCTTTCGGTCGCCCAACACTATGCGGAACTTTAGAGCAGCTAAGACAGAGGGGCTCGGATCCCACCGAGCAAGCTTTCAATCCGGCTGCGCTTTGCTCGCCCATGAGTCTTGCGGGCGGTTATCCAAACAACCGCGGCTTCGGAAATCTTGGTAGAAACATCTTGCGAGGCTTCGCCCAAAAGCGCTTCGATCTTGGAATCTCCAAGAGCACGAAGTTTAGTGAACGTTTGGGCTTGGAACTGCGATGGGACATTTTCAACATTCTTAATAACGTAAATTTTGCAAATCCCAACAATGTGATCGGAGATCTTGGAACCGATTTCGGAAAGATCACCGATACGGTGGGTGGTCCACGTGTGATGCAGTTTGGGGCAAAGTTGAAGTTCTAAGACTTAACACCAATCGTCTGCTGTCGTTTGAAAGCTCAGCCGACTTCACGCAACGGAGCAATGGCATTGATTATGTATTCAAACGAGATGTCCGTAACGCGTTCACAGGAAGAGTATCAGCAGAACGAAGATGTTTACGATGACGGGTATCTCCGTGTTGAGCACAGGAACTATTACGTTTCTTGTTCCGGAGATTCGTTGAAGCTTCCGAGGACTGAGTTTCTGATCATCTCGCGTTTAGCACGTAGCGCCGGAAGAATAGTCACAGCGGAAGACCTGTGGACGTGCGCCTGGGGTGAAGAGAAGCCGCTAAATTCTGAGAGTCTTCATGTGCACATCTATCGCTTGCGAAACCGGTTGCTGCCTTATGACGTGACGATCGATACGATGGTAAATGTTGGCTACAAACTGGTTGTCACCGTTGATTCGGCGCGTCGTCTTGTCTAGGCTGGCCCAGTTGTTTACATAGAGTTCAGGCTAAATTCAGACGTCTGTAACATCGCCTACCTACAGTTATCCGTTCATTTAGTTCATCTTCCCATGAGGAGAGATCGATGGATCTGTTTAGCGGAATTCTGCGCCCACTATCGTCGCTGATTGTGTGTCTGTGCTTGTTGGCCGTACTCACGGGTTGTAAGGGATCTAGTAGTGGAGGCGGAGGCGAAGTTTCCCTCCATGGCGCGGGAGCCACCTTCCCCAACCCGCTATATCAGAAATGGATGAGTGAATACGGAAAGCTCCATCCGAATGTAAAGATCGACTATCAATCAATCGGATCGGGAGGAGGCATCAAGCAGATTCAGTCGCAGACGGTGGACTTCGGTGCCAGTGATTCGCCGATGAAGGATGAGGACCTAAGAGCAGCACCGGCAGAGATTCTCCACATTCCAACGGTACTAGGTGCCGTAGTTCTTACGTACAACATACCGAGTGTTTCACAGCCGCTGCGTTTTTCTCCAGACGTGATCGCAGACATCTTCCTCGGCAAGATTAAGAAGTGGAACGATGCTCGTCTCATTAAAGACAATCCAGGGGTATCCCTCGCAACGACAGATATTGTCGTTGTGCATCGGTCGGATGGAAGCGGAACGTCGGCAGTCTTCACGGATTACTTGTCGAAGGTAAGTAGTGAATGGAAAGAGAAGGTCGGCACCGGCACCTCGCCAAGCTGGCCAGTAGGCATCGGCGGGAAAGGAAATGAAGGAGTAACCGGTCAGGTGAAAAACACACCCAACACGATCGGCTATGTGGAACTCGCTTATGCGACCCAGAACAACTTACCGGTGGCCCTAATCAAAAACAAAGCTGGTGAGTTCGTGGCACCGACTCTTGATAGCGTCACTGCTGCGGCAGCCGAGTCGCTAAGTGTGACTCCTGAAGACTTGCGTGTTTCTATTACGGATCCTATTGGTAAGACTGCATACGCTATCTCCAGTTACACGTACATTCTGGTCTACAAAGAACAGAAGGACGCTGCGAAAGGTAAAGCGTTAGCAGATTTCTTGTGGTGGGGAATTCACGATGGCGAGCAATATGCCAAGGATCTTCTGTACGCCCCACTTCCTACGGACATAGTCAAACGTACGGAAGCAAAGATCAAAATTATGACTGCTGGGGGAACGCCGCTACGGCAATGATAGCAGTCTGATCGATCTTGGATTTGGAGAGCAGATTGGCAGCCATTGTCGAGCGACAGAGCTTCGTAGCAAAACTGAGGCGCACGCTGTCACCAACGGGTAACGCAGGTGATGCGATCTTTCGGATCGCAATGTCTGCGACTGCGTTACTGATGTTGGTGATCATCCTCGCGATGATCGTGGCGCTGGCCGACAATTCAATGCTTTCCATCCGGCGGTTCGGATTCGCCTTTCTTGTTGCGCAAACGTGGGATCCGATCAAAGGTGAGTTTGGAGCACTACCGTTCATATATGGAACGGTGATGTCTTCACTGATCGCTCTGCTCATCAGCGTTCCGCTGTCGTTAGGTATAGCCATATTCCTGGTTGAACAAGCACCTCAGTACTTGTCTCGCCCCGTTGGCTTTCTGGTGGAGTTGCTTGCAGCGATTCCATCGGTGGTCTATGGCCTCTGGGGCATCTTCGTCTTAGCTCCGTTTCTCCGTGTCTACATCGAGCCACCGCTCGCAAAGTGGTTTGGCTGGCTACCGTTGTTTCAGGGATCCATGACCGGAATTGGATTATTGACCGGAGGTCTTATCCTCGCGGTGATGGTTACACCGATAATTTCTGCAGTCGTACGCGATGTGCTTGCGGCTGTCCCAGGCTCGCAGCGCGAAGCCGCGTTGGCACTAGGTGCGACCAAGTGGGAAATGGTTCGTGTGGTTCTGACGAACGGAGCACCGGGGATCGCGGGTGCGGTAATTCTGGGTCTCGGTAGGGCGGTTGGTGAAACGATGGCTGTAACCATGGTTATCGGCAATCGTCCCCAAATCAGCTTATCTCTGTTTGACCCCTCGTACACGATCGCGTCTGCAATCGCAAATGAGTTCACAGAAGCGACGCAGGACATTTATCTGAGCGCTCTCGTTGAGTTGGGACTGATCCTGTTTCTCGTAACGTTTGTCGTCAATGCGATCGCGCGGTTGCTGGTATGGAATGTCACGCGCAGAGCGGGAGAAGTAGCATGAGGGCGATCACCACGACGCGACCAGCTGATCGATGGCGGCTAATCAAAAACGCGATAATGACATCACTAACCGCCGTCTGCACAATTGTCGCAGTTGGCATTTTGCTGATTATCCTTCTCTACATCGCGAAGCAAGGGTTGGGCTCACTCACACTTCCCTTCTTGATCGAGGCACCACGTCCAGTTGGAGAAGGCGGAGGAATCGGCAACGCGATTCTGGGTTCACTCGTGCTGTTGGTTCTGTGCTCGGCGATCGGAATACCGATCGGAGTGTCTACTGGGATTTACCTCTCTGAGTTTGGAAACGGCCACTTCGGTAGCGTGGTCCGATTTCTTGTCGACACCTTGACCGGGATCCCTTCAATCGTTACGGGAGTTTTTGTCTACGCCATCGTCGTGCTACCCATGCAGCACTTCTCAGCTCTGGCTGGAGGAATTGCGCTCGCGCTCATCATGATTCCGATTGTTGCACGCACTACTGAGGAGATGCTCAGGTTAGTACCGCATAGTCTGCGAGAAGGAGCGTTAGCGTTAGGAGCTCCGCAATGGCGAGTAACACTTGGAATTGTTGTTCCAGCTGCTGCATCTGGCATTGCTACGGGTGCCATGCTGGCGGTCGCCAGAATCTCAGGCGAGACTGCGCCCCTTCTCTTTACAGCTTTCGGTAGCCGTTTCTTCAATTACTATCTCGACCAACCCATCGCTTCATTAACAGTTCAGATTTACAACTACGCAATCTCTCCTTACGACGAATGGCATGCACAGGCATGGGCAGCAACGTTGGTGCTGATGACGCTAATCCTTTCGATTAACCTAATCGTTCGGTTCCTAACGCGTAAGAAGTTCTAGAAGCAGATGCCGACAACAACGCCAACATTGAATACAAGAATCGCTGTGCAAGGGCAGCAACAGCCGGGCGAAACTTCAACGCCCGCAGCGCCGGCTAAGATTTCGGTACGCAATCTGAATTTCTTCTACGGCAAGAACCAGGCTCTGCACGACATATCAATCGATGTCCCTGAGCGTATAGTGATGGCTTTTATTGGCCCATCCGGATGTGGCAAATCAACGTTTTTACGCACGCTGAATCGAATGAACGATGTGATTCCAGGAACACGTATCGAAGGCGAAGTGCTCATCGATGAAAAAAATATTTACGAGTCTGGTACTGACGTTGTGGAGCTCCGGCGAAAGGTGGGAATGGTTTTTCAGAAGTCGAACCCGTTTCCAAAGTCAATCTTCGATAACGTAGCTTACGGATTACGCATAAATAAGTTGACTTCCAGCAAACGAGAGTTACAGGAGAGAGTAGAAGAGGCGTTAAAAGACGCCGCGTTGTGGAGTGAAGTAAAGGATCGACTCAAAATGTCTGCGTTAAGTTTGTCTGGGGGACAACAGCAGCGACTCTGTATCGCGCGCGCCCTAGCGATACGTCCTGAGGTAATATTGATGGACGAGCCAGCTTCCGCTTTAGATCCGATTGCCACGTCGAAGATCGAAGAGTTGATAGTCGATCTGAAGCGGCAATACACGATCGTTATCGTGACTCATAACATGCAACAGGCGGCTCGCGTGTCCGATACGACGGCTTTCTTCTTGTTGGGTAAGCTGATTGAAGTGAATCCAACTGAGAAGATGTTTACCGCGCCTGATGAAAAGCTCACGGAAGATTACATAACCGGAAGATTTGGATGATTAATGATGATTGGCCGATCGTCAATAGCCAATCATAGCAAGCGGCAATAAGTAATGGACCTACACAGACATCTTGACGACGAATTAAGTTCATTGCGTGACCGAGTTTTATTACTCGGGGGCGAAGCCGAGCGAGCGCTCGATCGCGCAATGTATGCATTGACTGAGCGTGACAGCGAAGCGGCGCGCGAGGTGCTCGCTCATGACGATGAAGTAGATCGGCTGGAAGTTGAAGTTGACCGGCAATGCATAGACATCATCGCTCTGCGACAACCCGCTGCTCGCGACTTAAGGTTCGTAATCTCCGTCGCCAAGATGGCACCGATACTCGAACGTATTGCGGACCACGCGGCAAACATTGCCCGCGCTGCTCTGGACCTGAATAACGAGCCAGAGTTGAAATCTACGGCTGATGTTCAGCAGATGGCGGAGCATGCGTCAGGCATGCTGCGAGCGGCACTCGATGCGTTTACGACGGGCGATGCGTCGCTTGCCCTGGAGATCATCAAGAGGGACAAAGAGATCAACAATCTCTACAACAAGGTGTTTCATGACTTGATTGAGATGATGGTGACCGAGCCTGCCACGGCAACACGCGATGCCCGTCTTCTCTTCGTAGCCAAACACCTCGAACGCATCGGCGACTATGTTACCGATATTTGCGAGTTAACGGTTTATATGGCCCAGGCCACCTTTATCAAGCACATTAAATGACGCTATGGCGCGACCGATATTAGTCATCGAGGATGACATCGATATAGCCGAGAGTTTGAAGTACAACCTCGAGCGAGAGAGCTTGCCCGTCCTCGTGGCGGGCACCGGAGAAGACGGTCTTAGCAAAGCGCTTGATGAACGCAATTCGCCGGTTCTTATCATTCTCGACTTAATGCTTCCGGGAATGAGCGGTCTGGATTTGTGCCGGCGATTACGTCGCGAGCCAAGCACGAGAAGGACTCCAATAATTATCCTCACTGCAAAGGGTTCAGAATCAGATCGCGTGGCCGGGCTGGATCTTGGTGCTGATGACTACATAACGAAGCCGTTCTCGGTAAGAGAACTGGTGGCGCGGGTGCGAGCGGTCCTGCGACGAGCCTCGGACGGGAGTGCCGAGACTTACGAGGACGATCACTTGCTGATTGATTTCTCTGACATTCGCGTACTTTGTAACGGCCGCAGGATTAAGCTTACCAATAAGGAATTTAGCCTGCTCTCAGTCCTCGCCAAGAGCCCGGATCGTGTGGTCACACGCCAACAACTGCTGGATAATGTTTGGGGTTATAGCTACTACGGCGACGCGCGGACATTGGACGTACACATCAGAAGGCTGCGGCAGAAGTTGGACGACTGTGGCGAATGCATCGAGACCGTGGTCGGAGTGGGTTATCGGTTCATCGGATGTCCAACTCGAGCATCTGAGTGATTGAACCGTGAAGGTCTGGCTATAGTGGGCAAGCATAAATACCTCTGGTTGGCGGCGCTCCTTTTCCTCTCCTCAATAATTGTTCTCGTCTTTTCATTCTCGAATCCCGCATTTCTTCTTTTGATTCTGTCAGTAGCTGCCGGTGCTTTGTTTATGCGCGCACTGCTTGTGGAAACTTCAGAGGCGAGCGAAAGAAATGCAGCTACCGCAGACGACTCATCCTCTGAGGAAGATAGCTTTGAACTAGGCAAGCTCTTTGAAGCGACGATGAGTGGGATGCGCGAAGGATTGCTGGTCGTCGATCGCGATATGCGGGTCATAGCTTCAAATGTGTCAGCACGCAGTCTCTTCGACGCTTCATCAACAAAGCTCGAATCTCAACGGCTGACGCAGATAACGAGAAACCCGGCAATCTACGGTGCCTTTCTCGATGCACTGCAGGGCAAAGAGCGCTCCGGAGTGAAAGTCGAGACCTTTGCAGGGAGCCGTCGCATATTCGACTTACGTGTCGTTCCTTTGAACAAAGCTGATGACACTACTCAGGGCGCAATCGGAATCTTCTTTGACATTACCCGCCTGGAAAGACTTGAGCGAGTCCGACAGGAGTTTCTATCAAACGTTTCACATGAACTGCGAACGCCGTTGACTGCAATCTTAGCCTTTGTCGAAACGCTCGAATCCGTTTCGATTGATGAAGAGAACCGGCAACGGTTTCTATCAATCATTAAAAAGAACGCGGGCCGAATGAACAGTTTGATCCAGGACATTCTCGAGCTGAGTGCGATTGAAAGCGGCAATGTGAAGGTTGATGCAAAACCGACTGACCTTGCGGAAACTGTAAATGATGTTTATGCGGCGTTGGCTGCGAAGGCCGCTTCTCGACGAGTGACTCTCACAAACACCGTCGACCCGGGAACGAATGTGCTTGCGGATCCGAGTCGACTGGAACAGATGCTTACGAACCTTGTTGATAACGCGATCAAGTTCAATCGAGAAGGGGGCAAGGTTGTCGTTCGATACGAAAACAACGAGCACAGTCGAATTCTTGTTGAGGACACTGGAGAAGGAATTCCGGCGCAACACGTAGAGCGTCTCTTCGAGCGATTCTATCGAGTGGACCGAGCTCGGTCGCGCGACTTGGGTGGCACTGGATTGGGTCTCGCTATTGTCAAGCACCTTGCGCGAGCACATGGGGGCGAAGTTGCGGTGGAATCGAGATTGGGGGAGGGAAGCGTTTTCGCGATCGAGTTACCAAAGCAAGGCGATACAAACTAGTACTCAGTTTAATCCGCGAGCAGAAGGCCATGACGGGTAGCAGCTCTCTTTCGGATCTTCTTACTCTGGGAAAGTATCGATTCAGCGAGGATTCGCAGGTTGATTGGCAGCTCAGGTGCCTTGATTGATTTCTTGTTTGCGGTGGTGTGATGCGCCAGAAGGGCTACCTCGGCGCCGCAGAATTCGCAACCGCTCAGGTGCGATTGCACCAGTTTGGAGATTTGGGGAGAAAGCCCGGCCGATCGAAACGCGAGAAGCAGAGATGACGAAGGGCAATCGGACCTTTTTCTAAAGTTGTTCAAGCTCGACGCTTTCATTTGAACCTCCAGCTACCGCACAGCAGTGTCCGGTTCATCCACAAATATGTGAGAGCTTTTCCTTCGCCGCGCGGTCGGAAAAGCCAAGGGCAAAGTCAGCTTCGTGGAGCGGCAAGCGAGACCTAATTGTTCAACAACATCAAACTGACAATCTTGGCCTCTTTCCACAAATCAAGCCCCCAGAATCTTGCGCTATTCCTAAGGAAAGTGTACAGATCCTCACTATGTAAAAACCTGTTGCCGGTGTTTAAAAATCTTGGTAACATCTTCTCGCATTTAGTTCAGGGGGCTCCCGCTCTCTGAGCCCTTTTCCAGGTCAGCCACTCCGTTTCCGAGTAAAAACCGGGATAAATCAAACATTCTGAACCCCAGCGCCCCGAATACGGAATGAAGGCCTGCGGCCATGTATGAAAACAGGCGCCCGCTCGGATGCTTCACCTGCCGCCTTTAGACCGGAGTCTTTCGCGACCGAAGTAAGTGATCCAATCGAAACCTTGCAAGCCAGACGGATTGCGTGACCAGACAGCGCAAAGAATCCTGTGAAATCTTCAAGTAAGGAATTGGAAAAAGAGCCGCAGTCAGCAACTGCCGACGCCCAAAACCAACCACGCGCTCGCCGCCCTTCGGATCGTTTGTCGAGGAGCGGAAAGTGGGTGGAAAGTCTGCGCTCGTCGGACGTTACCCGGCTGTGGACCGAGTTGCACCGGGTTGTGTCACACCACCCATTGGTTCGCGCCTCCCGGAGCGCTGGCTTGCTGATTGAAGAGGGCGCAAGTAGTGCTTACTCAGATCTCACTCAGGAACTGTTCGTTCAACTGCTCAGTAAGAACCGGTTCGAACACTATCTCGAGAGCGAGATGACTGATTACGAGATCGAGTGCGAAATCAGCCAGATCGAGCTGACCAATCTGCTTACCGCGGAACTGCGAAAGCGCCACCCGGAAAGCTACCGTCTTGCTCGTCGCATCTCTACGCTAATTCAATCAAGCTCGCATTTCCGCAGATACGACTCAAGCGGGATCGGTGATGAACCGCATCGCCGGTTGGCTGACCGCGTCTATGGGCTCAGTGAATGGGACAACGACAAACGGCGGCGCGATTCACACGACCTCGAGCAGCGTGTCCAGATCATTCCTGTGCGACCGCGGGACACGAGAATGGTCGGTTGTACCGGCGATTCACAGGTCGTTATCAGCAATTCTGATCTTGAAGACCTGATCGTTTCGGTGCTTGATGCTGTTGATTCACCAGCTGACGTTAGAACGTTGCGAAGCTTGGTCATGTCGCGTCTACCGGTAATGGATATCTACCTTGTACCGCTCGATACGGACGATAGCGATGGGGACGGCAGTCACTTCGAGCCAGTAGATAAACGAGAAACACCGGAGCAAGGACTTCTAAGGCGCGAATCAGAAAATGAAGCTGCTGGGTATGTGGATGAGTTTCTAAAGAACCTGCATGAAACTGTTAGAGGGAAGGTAAAGCAGTACAATCGAATTCTTGGTGTTTTGTGGCACTGTTACTTGAGTTCCGAGAATACAACTCAGTTGGAAGTCGCGGCAGTCTTGGGTGTATCGGATTCATTAGTCTCTGATTATCGTCGCCGGATTGAGACTGAGCTGCGTGAACTGTCGTTTGGTGAAGTGGAAGAAGCTCGGCGATTTGAGAGTGCTCTTCGCGCGAGAGTGAAGGTGCTTGTCTTTGCGTCAGAGAACGAAGAGGTTTCGGTGTGATCTGACCAATAGTTTCCAATAATCGCAATTGATGTCGTAAGCTGCTACAGCACGGTGTGGCAGCTTCTTATTTTGGTAGCCTTTAGCAGTTTTAGACGGACTACGCTGGGGGTTTGCCGTTCCTGAAACCATTGCTGCCGCCGGAATAACCGTACCTTTAATTGTCTGACATAGAGTGCGGGTGTCTCAAGTAGGCCCCTCCAAGGACGGTGTAGGAGTCCGGAATTTCTGTAGTATATTTCACCCACGTCAAGGGTCCTGCCATCAACATTTATGTATATCCTGGGAATTTCCGCTTACTACCACGATTCAGCTGCGTGCTTGGTAAGAGACGGGGAAATCGTAGCGGCTGCTCAGGAGGAGCGCTTCACCCGTAAGAAGCATGACCATCGCTTTCCAACGAATGCCGTTCGGTTCTGCCTTGAACGGGCCGGTATAGAGGGTGAGCAGGTCGATCTAGTGGCGTTCTACGATAAGCCCTTATTGAAGTTTGAGCGTCTGATTGAGACCTACATAGATTTCGCTCCGGCGGGTATTCGTTCCTTTCTGATGTCGATGCCGCTTTGGCTACGCGAGAAGATCTGGATTCGCGATCAAGTTAGGAAGAGTTTGAATTCCGAAGGCAAGGTCTTGTTCACGGAGCACCACGAGTCGCACGCGGCTTCGGCATTCTTTCCCTCGCCTTTTGAATCAGCTGCTGTGCTGACGATGGATGGCGTCGGAGAATGGGCCACATCTTCTTACGGCTATGGTCGCGGAAACGAACTGCACTTATTAGCTGAACTTCACTTTCCGCACAGCCTCGGACTCTTGTACTCCGCCTTCACGTACTACACCGGATTCAAAGTTAATTCAGGTGAATACAAGGTCATGGGTTTAGCTCCGTACGGCGAGCCACGATATGTCGATCAAATATTGAACGACGTGCTCGAGCTCCGCGACGACGGCTCACTGCGGCTGAACATGAAGTATTTCAACTTCGCCCACGGT
>JBKPAL010000124.1:0-6450 GCA_046726395.1 Acidobacteriota bacterium | reverse complement strand
CATGGCTTCAGCGGATGCTCGTGATGACGTTCGGGATCCGATTTTCCTGAAGTCGTCGATTAAATGCACTCACATCTCTACTCAACACTTCATCCAACCGGGTCCGCAGACTAGCGAGCTGTTGCTTAAAGAGGCCGTGCACTTCACGCTGCTGATTGGTTGGTGGAAAGTCCGCACCCGAAAGACCGGAAGCCAGGTAACTGATCTTAGTAATCAGCTTCGGCGGCCAACGCACTGTATCCTGCCCCTGTCCCGTCAGCTTGCGTTGGATAAGCTCTTCCTCAATCTCGATAAGCTTCGTATCAAGACTGTTTGCCGCGGATTTCAAGTCAGCATACTGTGTTGATGAGCCCGGCTCTGAAGATCCGTCTGAGGGCGTCGAATCAACTCGTGGTGCACTCAAGATTGTCGTGATTGAGTTGAGCTGACTCCGAATGATTTCGATTCGATTCACCATGTCTGCCGCACTGTCGAGATTACGCCGCAGCTCAGACAGCATTTCGGTTTGCGCGGCAATGTCAGCTTCTGTTCCCGTTGAGTTTGGATCTTTCTTGACTGTAAGCGGCTGACTTAATTCGCGGCCGCCAACCAAAAGCTTCACCGTGTAATTTCCTGGCGGAAGCAGTATTGACATTCGAGCCGCGCCGGGCGCAGGCCGCCAGCCTTCGGGATTTAGACCAATCTCCGGGGCATAGGCTGGACTGGTTCGCATCCGCACCTCCTTCGATTGTTCACCGCGCAGGTCCCAAGTCACCCGGTTCAATCCAGCAGTCTTGGTCCCGTTCAAAGTCCGAACTGTTTGTCCCTTGGAGTCTTCAACGCGAATCTTGACGTCGCCACTCGCCGCGGTTTTTAGATAGTAATTAATTGCCGCTCCGTAAGGTGGGTTTTGTCCTGCGGTCGGATCATCAGACATATTGACGGGCACTGTTCCCGGTCTGAAGCGATACGTCGCTCGAAGAGGAAACAGGTGAGTATCTGAATCCTTTACAGCTTGAGTCATCTGTTGAATCGGGGTCAGGTCATCAAGAATCCAGAACCCGCGACCGTAAGTGCCCACCACGAGGTCGTTGAAGTGTTCCTGAATAACCATCCAGTAGACAGGTGCTCGCGGTAAATTAGACTGCAGCGGCTCCCAGCTTTCGCCATCGTTGAAAGAAACATACAAACCGTTTTCAGTGCCGACGTAGAGCAGCCCCGGGCGAGTTGGATCCTCGCGCACGCAATGCGCATAACTCAGCATGCTGCGCGGGATTCCATTTGTGATAGCAGTCCAGGTCTGACCATAGTCCTTGGTCTTGTAAATAAACGGATCGCGATTGTTCACTTGATGCAGATCAACAGTGAGATAAGCGGACCCTGGCTCAAACCGCGATGGTTCGATGTTGCTCACTGTGCCGAGTGGAGGAAGATTGGGAATGTTCTTTGTGACGTTGGTCCAATTCTTCCCGCCATCGCGAGTGACGTGTACGAGGCCATCGTTACTGCCGGCCCAGATCAGACCCTTCTCTTTCGGTGATTCGGCAATCGCAAAAAGCGTCGAAAAGTATTCAACTCCGATGTTGTCTCCGGTAAGACCGCCTGAGAATCCCTGTTTGGATTTATCGTTTGTCGTTAGGTCGGGGCTAATGATCTGCCAGCTTTGACCATCGTCAGTAGTTTGGTGGACGTACTGACTGCCTACGTAAAGCTTTTTGTGATCGTGTGGCGAGATTGTCAGCGGAAAGGTCCAAACGAACCGGTACTTGATATCGCCGGCAGGAGATCCGTTCGTTTGGTCCGGCCAAACTTCAACGTTACGCGCTTGTCCGTTACGCAGATCATAACGTTCGACGATGCCGCCTACGCTGCCCGAGCCTGAAGCGCTGGACCAAATGATGTTTGGATCGACAGGATCAGGGGTGGCCCAACCACTCTCACCGCCGGCAACTGCATGCCAGGCGCTGCGCGGAATTCCTCCTCCTCCGAAACCACCGCCAGAAACGCGGCTTGGGCCGCGGTAAGATGGATCGTCCTGTTCGTTGCCATACACGTAATAAGGAATTCGATTATCCACTGTTACGTGATACATCTGCGCTATCGGAAGCTGAATGCGATCCCACGATTTGCCACGATTCACTGAAATTGAAACGCCGCCATCATTAGCTACTGCCATCCGATTAGCATCAGTCGGATCAATCCACATGTCGTGATTGTCGCCGCCCGGACTATTCGCGAAGGTTGACATGCGCGCTGTTTCACCACCGTCAAGAGATACCGCGTAACCAGAAGTCAGGTAATAAGTCTCGTTCTCATTTTCCGGCGAAGCGATGACGCGGAAATAGTAGTGCGTTCTTCCACCCAAGTTGCGGTCATAGCTGACGAGCCGCCAGTTTTCACCACCATCATCCGAACGCCACAGCTTGCCCCGATCAGTCTCCTTGTTATTCAAAGGCACACCATCACCTGTTTCGATCAAAGCGTAGATGCGACTTGGATTCGTGCGCGGAATTGCCAACGCAAACTTGCCGGTAGTGCGAGTCGGCAATCCTCGACCAGTGAGTTTTTTCCAGGTAACGCCACCATCGGTAGATTTGTAAAGACCACTTCCGGGCCCACCGCTTTCCCTTCCCCAGGTGCGAATGGTGAGCGGCCACATGCCCGCGAATAAGATCCGCGGGTTGCTTGGATCCATCACGAGATCTGAACAACCAGTGTTCTCGTCGGTGAAAAGAACTCTTTCCCAAGTCTTGCCTCCGTCGACCGTCCGAAACACTCCACGTTCTTGTTGTGGCCCATACGCATGACCCAGCACTGCCGCTAGGACGATGTCCGGATTCTTAGGATCGATGACGATGCGACCGATGCGACCAGTCTTTTCCAGACCCATCAGAGTCCACGTCTTTCCGGCATCGGTTGATTTGTAGATTCCCTGACCAACCGAGATATGACTTCTGATCCAAGCTTCTCCTGTGCCGGCCCAGATGATGTTTGGATCGGAAGGCGCGATAGCAAGCGAGCCGATCGACGAGACAGGTTGATCATCGAATATCGGTTCCCAGTGAACACCTCCGTCTGTGGTTTTGAAAATTCCACCTGATGCTGCCCCGACGTAATAGATGTTCGGTTGACCGGGAATGCCGACGACGGAAGTCAGGCGGTTACCAACAGGTCCGATGTAGCGATAACGCAGTGCGCCGGTGATGTCGCGGTTTGATTGCTGTGCCTGAATAGCCGCAAGAAGACATAGTAAGACGATGAAAATCCCGATGCCCTTAGTCAGCTTCGACATGGGAAATCTCCTATTCATCCGATGAAGTTGAGTCTGGTTGTAATTGGAACTGAAAGACTAACGGCTTGTTCTCTGAAGCAGCGGATTGTGTCCGATAAACTGTAGTTTGTCGAGAGGGGGCTTTGCCTCAAAAGTCTGAGAGACGGTCAGTACGGCTTTGCCACCTCACATTCGGCGGCCAAGCCGTACGGATGCTATTCAGACTATATTGAGAACTACTCAGCTTTTCTCTGACGCGCGAGCCGTTGCTTGAAAACTCGTTCGCCTCCACTCCCGCGCGATCGTTTTGGATCAATCATCGCAGGTGTTGAAGGCGAGTTGCTGCTGGGCTTCGTCGCGTCGCTCGCCACATGCTGTTTGGACTTGTCCGCGAACATCTTGTTTGCTTCCTTGCGCCGGCCACGTAGCGCAGGAGTGTCTTTCATCTCTTCTCGATTTTGATCAGGATTGCCGCCAAACCCTGTTTGTTGGCCCCTCCGTTTGCGGGGGATCCCCGCCTTCTGTTGATCTCTTCTGCTTGCCATTGCTACTCCTCCCTTGTTCGATTCCACTGATGTTTCCAGCGATCCGTGATCACCCAGGCGCAGGCGATGACCTGCGCTTTCTGACACTTCTATTGAGCGCCCACTTCAGCGCTGGCGGTGTCACGAGTGTTGTCAAGATAACCATAATTACAACTGCGCTGAACGTGCCTGAGTCAATGACCTTCCCCTCAACGCTGCTGGCAGTCGGCAATGATAGAGATGCGCCGATGCCGGCAAAGATCAATCCTACTTCTCCACGAGGGATCATTCCCAGACCCACTGCCAGTCGGTTAGTGCCACGCTCAACCACTCCCAAGGAGCAAACCTGTTTCCCGAGAATTGCGACAGCGGTTAACGCTGCAGCAAATCCGATGATGTCAGCTCGAGTAAAAAACCTCAGATCAGTTTTCATTCCCATCAACACAAAAAAAATCGGGACGAGCACCGTGCTCACGGGCTGTAAGAGTTCGCCGAGTTCTCGTTCCTCGCGCTCTTGTTGAGGTTTGTAGTGCACTTCATCCAACACGAGTCCTGCGGCGAAGGCCCCTACAATCGGCGCCAAACCGACCAAGTCCGCGGCCCAGGCCGCCAGGAGACAGATTGAAAGAGCAATCGTCAGTAATACGCCGCGGGTCTCGAGTCGACCGGCTCCTTTAAGTACGTGCGGCACCAGAAATTGACCTGCGATGATAGCCACGAGAAGAAACAAGATCGCTTTGCCGGCGATAAGTCCCACATCAATCATTGACAGACCTCCACCGGTGCTCGTCGCAGTAATGATGCCTGCTACAACCGCCAGAATTACGAGTCCAAGTACATCATCGATCACGGCTGCGCCGAGAATAATTCGCGCTTCCCTTGTTGCGAGCTTTCCCAAGTCCTTGAAGACCCGAGCCGTGATACCAACGCTCGTGGCGCAGAGAGTGGCGCCTATGAAGATGTGTACCAGTCGCGGGGCATCAGGAAGAAAATAAGCAGACACTCCCCACCCGAGCAGAAACGGAGTCACGACTCCGAGTACAGCCACCACCAGTGAGGACCATCCCACTTCCAGCATCTCTCGCAGGTCTGATTCCAGTCCCACTTCAAAGAGCAGGATTATCACGCCCAACTCAGCGAGCGCCGCAATAACAGGATCCGTCTTCAAAGGCTCTGCAGCTTCAATACCTACGAGTGCAAGATTTCCAATGAGAATGCCGGCGATGAGTTCGCCGAGAACGGCCGGCTGCTTCAACCTTTCAAAGATCTCGCCGCAGAGCTTCGCCACGATCAGCATTGCGGCAATCCCAACCAAAACCAGCGGCTCAAGACGGTGCCCGGCGCTGTCAGTCGTGTCCATGGCGAAAACCGATAATGGACAGACAAGGCAGAATGTGGTGGCGCCGGCTGTTCTGGTTAAGAAGGTCATCTTCAGGGGCCGGAGATTATGGCACAGTGGGCTATTCTCTTTTGCTAGTAGTGCTGGATCTGCCCGGAAAACGTCTCAAGCCTCACAAAACACGTTCTTTTTCGGTTGCAAGGTTGCTTCCGAAAGCTGAGGCTCCCTATAATGCGCGGACGTTTCAAGCGCCCAGACGCTGGCAGGTACAAGGGCGCGCCATACTTCAACCGGATATCAAGCAGAAACCGCTCACAAATGGCCACTCCAATTAGGAAACAACGCAGTCGTGTGATGCCTTCCGGCAGTAACCGACCTCAAACTCCTCTGCGAGCATTAGCCTTGAATCTCACTCAAGCAGCACGGGCAGCTCTAACTGAGCCATATATGTTAACGGTTGAGCACCACGAGATTCATCTTCGTCGCCTGCCCAGGGAGTTAGACAGCCTACGAATAGTTCATCTATCGGACATCCACCTCAGTGCCTTTACCAGTCGAGACCAGATCGCTCGAGCTGTTGATACAGCCAACGATTTGGAGCCCGATATCATTGCACTTACCGGTGACTACATTTCAAAGGAGCGACAATACGCGGCGCCATGTGCCGAACTCCTCGGGCGTCTGCGCGCGCGTTACGGCGTGTATGCGGTGTTGGGCAATCACGACCATTGGACCGATGCAGCACTGATTACTGACTTGTTTCGCGCCGAAGGAATTACTGTTTTGATAAATGAGGGAATGCGCTTCGAGCAGCAAGGCGGATCGTTCTGGCTGGCAGGTGTCGACGATACGATGGTCGGTCTCGAGGATCTCTCGCTGGCGCTGGCAGGTTCCAGTGAGAATGAGATGAAGCTTCTATTGGCCCACAATCCAGTTATTCTCCGACGTGCAGCTCGAGCCCGGGTGGATCTTGTGCTCAGTGGCCATACACACGGCGGACAAGTGGCCCTGCGCAGTGAGAAGAGCGCTTCTGGAAAACCCCGCCGAAGACTGTTAAGAGGCTTGGCCCGTCAGGGCGGCACGCAGATATACGTCACTCGTGGCATTGGGACCGTCGTTTTGCCTATCAGGTATGGATGCCCGCCGGAAGTATCGCTGCTGGAATTGCGTTCTCCCTCGTAAATTTCCGCTCGCCGTTCCGACCTCCGGCACGTTTAAGATCAATCAGCCCCGATCCTATCGATGTCCTCCCGCATTGTTACCGTCCCCAATATGCTCACCGTCTTTCGGATGGTGCTCATACCGGTCTTTGTTTCGCTCATCTTCTATCAACGATT
>JBKPAL010000123.1:0-15295 GCA_046726395.1 Acidobacteriota bacterium | reverse complement strand
CGGGCATTTAGTCAGTACTATCTGCAGTACTGGGTGGATCCGTCCATTGCCAATTGCCGATTGGCGGTGTCACCAATCGATCAATTGGAAATTGGCAATTAGAAATCGGCAATGGATCGATCCACCCGCTACCGTGTGGTGATAATGACTCCATCATCCGAGTCTTGCGTGTAGCTCAAATTAGTTTATTGACACCACCAAAGATCAGGCATAACCTCCGACCACCCGACACAACCAATCGACATTTCCAGTCCTTCACCTTAAGCGCTGTGGTCCCCCGTGTTCTCCAAACCAGAACCAAAGGCGTTGAGTTCCGCACGCCGCCCTCCTCTGGGCCGTCCATCTACCTGAAGGGAGCTTAGCCATGAAAAAAGTTGCACTGATTGTGATCGTCGCAATCGCTATTTTCGCTCACCCACTCCCCGCACAACAGCCGTTCGGCGTACCAAGAAGCCTACAACTCGTAGAAGCTTCTGTTCCTGAGTTGCAGCAAGCTTTGCGCACACACCTTATTACCTCCGAGCAACTGGTCCAGATGTATCTCAATCGGATCGCTGCATACGATGATGCAGGGCCGATGCTCAACTCCTTTATTCACCTCAACCCTAATGCTCTGGAAGAAGCGCGTGCTCGTGACCGTGATCGACATCGGGGCCGTGCTCACGGACTACTGTTCGGAATTCCAGTTTTGCTGAAGGACAACATCAATACTTCAGACATGCCGACCACTGCCGGCTCGGTTGCTCTAGAGGGTTCAATTCCTCCCAACGACGCACTCATTACTCAGAAGTTGCATGAAGCAGGTGCGATCATCCTCGGTAAAGCCACGCTTACTGAGTTTGCGAACTTCATCGCGATCGGCATGCCCGCTGGATACAGTTCACTCGGAGGGTATGGCCTCAATGCATACGATCCTCGACCGCTTCCGGGTGGTGACGGTCGACCTGTTCTGACTCCAGGTGGTTCAAGCTCGGGGTCTGGCATTGCGGTTTCAGCAAGCCTTGTTGCGGTTGCGATCGGTACAGAGACGTCGGGATCGATCCTAAGTCCAGGCTCCGCAAACGGAGTGGTCGGTATTAAACCGACATTGGGATTGGTGAGTCGCAGAGGAATCCTGCCGATCACTGCTGATCAGGATACTGCCGGCCCGCTCGCGCGGACCGTTGAGGACGCTGCGATCTTACTTAGCGAGATTGCGGGTCATGATCCGAGTGATTCAGCAACGGCCCCATGTTTAATTCCAGGCAATTGCTTTTCTGATTACACGAGGTTTCTAGACAAGCACGCACTCCGCGGCGCACGCATCGCCGTTCCTCGTGTGCCGTACTGGAATGGTTTCACTGCTGCGCAACAACAGCTGATGTTGGACGCGATCGCAGCTCTTCGGGAAGAAGGAGCGTTTGTTGCCGATCCCTATGAGATTCCAAACCAGGCCGCGATCTCGGCATTCGGAATCTGTACGAGCTTTCCAGCGCCAGCGAACTGTTCGACAGTGTTGATGTATGGTCAGAAACATGACCTCAATATCTATCTAACGAGTCGGCCGAACGCACCGGTTCATACATTGGCTGACATTATCGCATTCAACAACGCGCATGCTGCTGTCGCCTTGAAGTATGGACAGGCAATCTTTCTCGCGGCTCAACAGCTAGACGTAAGCCCGGGTAGTGCAGACACACAGCGTTACCTCGCTGATCGTGCGTTGGACCTGTCACTTACGAGAACTGGCTTAGATGCGGTGTTTAATGGCCCAGACGGAATTCAGGGTAACGATGACGACTTTGATGCGATCCTGTTTCCGCAGAATCGCGGTGCGGCGGCGCCAGCTAAAGCCGGTTATCCAAGCATTGTCGTTCCCGGTGGGTTTATGCCGCCAGCTGCTCCAGTGATCAATCCGGCACCGTTCGGCGTGACATTTACTGGACGCGCCTTCAGCGAACCGAGACTGATTGCTTTGTCATTCGCATACGAGCAAGCAACGAAACATCGACAACCTCCAGCGAGTACACCACCGTTACCGACTGATTTCGTTGGTCGGCCGTAGAGAAGAAGAGTCTGAGACAATCTCTAGAGGAACGAGCAGTCAGGAAGGGTGCAAACGGTCCATAGAAGAACCTAAACTGAAATGCAGTTTGGGCTCTTCTTTGGACCGCTTGCCCCCTTCCTTCACAACTGCACTTTTTCAGTTTAGGTTCTTCTACCGATCCTCGAAGTAGGCGTATTTGGCGGTGAGCTCTTCTTCCGGATCCGACTCTGTAAGCGACCCACCAATCTGTTCATAAAGCGGCGGCGGAATCTCTGCAAAATCGGACATAGGCCCGTAGACCTCATCCACTCCGTCGCGGAACACATCGCCAATGAGCAGGTTGATGATATTTACACGCTGATCTGGATACTTGCGCAGGAATTGCGAAAAGCTGAAACCATCGTTGTAGAAGGCATAAACAAGCTTACGCATCGACTCGAAGCCCTGATCCAACTTGGCCTGGAATTGGCCCAACCGGTCCGCGGAGAAATCGTTGCTCTTAAAAGCATCATGGATGGCATCAGCGGCCAGCTCAGCCATCTTGAATGCAAGCAACACTCCGGAAGAATAGATCGGATCAAGAAAACCGTAGGCATCCCCGATGATAATGAAGCCGTTACCCGAGTTTTGTTTTGACCGGTAGGAATAATCACGAATCGAATAGATCTTGTCGACACGCGTGCCTATCGCGACCCGGCGCTGCACTGCCTCGCACCTCTCAATCTCCTCGTGAAAGATTCTGGCAAAATCCTGCCCGCGATCCTTCAGGAGATATCCGGGATCAGCGACAATACCCACGCTCGTGATGTCATTTTCGAGCGGAATATACCAGAACCAACCGCCACTGCCTGCTTGCGTCCGGAGCACAAGTGTCGCTCCGCCGTTGAGATCGGGCTCGCGATGCGCCCCTTTGAAATAGGAGTAAAGGACCGCCTTCTTGAGTTTTGGATCCCGCACGCGCCAACCGAACCTGTTGGACAGCATCCCGCTTTGTCCCGTCGCGTCAACGACGACATTTGCGTGAAAGCGCTCCAGAGAGCCGTCCTTCATCTTTACCTCGACCCCAACGGCTCGATCTCCGTCAAACAGCACCTGCTTGACCGCGCTTCCCTGATGGACCGCTGCTCCCTGTTCAGCTGCGTGCTCTATCAACATTTTGTCAAAAGCGGCACGTGTTACCTGCCAAGTGACGGCGCTCTCGTGATGCATGGCCTCGAAGAAATAGAACGGACGGGACTCTTTACCTGCGGAGTTGGCAAACTGCACGCTGTACTTACGAACGAAGGGACTCGACTTCAGCTTTTCCAGCAATCCCATGCGCTGAAAAGTCCAGTACGTGTCAGTCATCAGCGACTCACCGATGTGATGTCGCGGAAACTCTTCCTTTTCAAAGAGGACGACACTGCGTCCTTCACGGGCGAGAATGCTTCCGATCGCGCTGCCGGCGGGACCGCCGCCGATCACGATGACGTCGTAATTATTTGTATTCGATTGCATGCCGATTAAGCGTAACGAACAGTCCTTAATTCAGGTTCAAAGAAATCCAGTAGGAAATGCTCGACTTGCAAAAGGCCTGGTCGAGTAAGCGTGATCGTTCCGTTGTTCCGTTCCAACAACCTCTCTTTACTGAGCCGCTCATACACGGGATAGAACTCCTGCCAAACGTCGACGCCGAACTTATTGCGAAAGTAATTTGTATCAAGCGAGCCGGTCTTGAGCTGCAGGATCATCTCGCGTATCAACCGCTGTTTGGGTGTCAGCGTAACTGCACGCAAGAGCGGCAATTTATCAGTGCTAAGGATGCGCACATACTCTTCAAAGTTGTGCGCGTTCTGAAAATTGACGCCGTCGAAGTGTGAGAACGATGAGACTCCTAATCCGATCATGTCGCCACCATGCCAGAGCGCATCAGTGTAGATGAAGCGACAATCCTTTTTGCTGTTTACGAGCGTGTACGTGCTTGCGATGCTGTATCCATTTTCCTGGAATTGATCGAACGCGTAGCTCAACCAACGTCGTTTTGTGTCCCAGTCGGCAATTGGTGACGGCACTCCAGCCTTGAGCATGTCCTGCGAGATGATCGTGTTATAAGGCAGCTCCATCTGATAGATGGTTACCGAGTCTGGTTCCAATTCGATCGCGCGTCGCACTGTGTCGCGCCACTTCTCCTCGGTTTCACCCATCATTCCCGAGATGAGGTCGATGTTTATCTGCGGAAAATCGATTTCTCGGGCCCAGTCGTAAGCTCGATAAATTTCGGGAGAGAGATGTGCGCGCCCGTTCAACTCCAAGACTTCATCATCAAAGTGCTCGATACCAAGGCTGAGTCGCGTGACTCCGATTTCTTTCAATGCCTGTAGCTTTGCCTTGTGCAATGTGCCCGGTTCGCATTCGAAGGTGACTTCTTCAGCGTTGGCCCAACTGACGTGCCGATTCAGGCCGGACACTAAGTAATGTAGCTGCTTTTCGCTGATGTAGGACGGCGTACCACCACCGAAGTATGCGAACCGAAGTTGCCGGTCCTCAAACGCTCGACATCGGCTGTAGAGCTCGTTTTCTTTGATGAGCGCGTCCAGGTAGACCTCAATCTCCGAGGCATTTTTATCCGTATAGACTTTGAAGTAGCAGAATTTGCACCGTTTACGACAGAAAGGGATATGGATGTACAGACCAAGTGGATCGGTTTTGCGCGGTGGCTTTTCGAGCACCGCCAGCGCTTCATCAACGAACTCGGGTTTCCATTGCGAGAAGGGCGGATAGTTCGAGACGAAGTAATTGCCTACTTCCGTTCCCGTTTTTGCGGTTTCGCTCATTTCTGTTCTTTGCGGTCGTAATTGGCGCTTCTCGAAGACGAATATTGTTAAGCGCGGCTCCAAGTCTTTATTGCACCGCCTAATCAAATTAGCATCACCATTACACGGTGGCAATTTGGTAGAGCTTGGGGCGATTTCTGCAAGGGTCAGTTCCCCCTCGCGTTAGCGCGTGAAGGCGATTCATGAGTCAGTACCGCCGCGCGGTAGCGGGTGGATCGATCCATTGCGGATTTCCAATTGCCAATTTTCGATTGATCTATCCCATAATGCCAATTGGCAATCGACAATCAGCAATTGGCAATTAGTTGACCCACCCGCTACCGCGTGGTGGTACTGACTCCATCACCCGAGTCTTACTCCTAGCCGATCGGTCCACCCGCTACCGCGCGGTGGTACTGACTCCATGACCGGACTGTTGCGCTTAGCTGATCGATCCAGCGGTCGTACTGACTGCATGATTACTCCGTTTGCCACACCCTCGAATTGATGGTATGAGCATTTGATCGACGCAATTAAATAGAGGACCACTCGAGGGCCGAGATTGTCGAACCCCAAATCACTTACGATCAAACACTACCTGCCCTATGCAGCTTTACTCGTGGTACTTGGCTTTGGAATTTGGCTGATACTATCAACCGGTTCTCGACTGTACTCCTCGCGCACCGTTCCTGCTTCGACCCACCCAACCTCGTCTTCAATCTCTCAACCCAGTCAACCAGAGTCACTCGGCGGTATTTTTCGCGATAACTTAAGAAGTTCGCTCAGCATCTTGCTGCTGCAACTGGTTGTCATCATCGTTGCCACACGCGTCGTGGGAAATTTGTTCAAGAGAATGGGCCAGCCTGCTGTGTTGGGAGAGATTGTTGCGGGAGTTGCACTGGGCCCATCTCTACTTGGTTGGCTCTTGCCCCAGACCATGGCTTTTCTGTTTCCGGTCCCTTCGCTTGAAACTCTGAAGCTGCTCAGTCAAATCGGAGTGGCACTATTCATGTTCGTGGTCGGATTGGAGCTGAACGTGACGCACCTTCGACAGCGGGCGAATACGGCAATCATGGTCAGTCATGCGAGTATCGTCGTTCCATTTTTCCTGGGAGTGGCGCTGTCACTGTGGCTCTATAACTCGCTCGCCCCGGCTCACATTGGTTTTTCAGCATTTGCGCTGTTCATCGGAATCGCCATGAGCATCACCGCATTTCCGGTGTTGGCACGAATCCTCGAAGACCGACGAATGTCGCAGACAGAGCTTGGTAGCATTGCTCTTACTTGTGCCGCGGTTGATGACGTTACTGCGTGGTGCCTGCTGGCACTGGTAATCGCAATCGCGGATTCAGGAAGTCTTAGTGCATCCTTTCTTACGATAGGGCTTGCGTTGGCCTTCATTCTGATAATGCTTCTTGTCATCCGGCCTCAGCTGGCTCGGTTTTTTACCAGGCTGGCCAAGAGACCAAAGGGGAACGAGCAGAGTCGAAGTCTGATCGCAGGAGTTTTGGTCTTTGTACTCGCTTGCGCACTTATAACCGAAGTTATAGGGATTCACGCTCTATTTGGAGCGTTTCTCGCTGGAGTGGTTATGCCTCAGATCGATTCGATTAGAGTGCCGCTTCAGGAAAGGCTTGAAACGTTCAGTTCCGCTGCCCTGCTGCCTCTCTTTTTTGCATTCACTGGCCTTCGAATGCAGATCAATCTGATGAATGACTGGCAGAGTTGGGCCATCTGGTTAGCTATTGTGGCGGTTGCAATAGCAGGCAAGCTGGGCGCAAGCATGTTGATGGCAAGATGGACTGGCATGAATTGGCGAAACTCTTTTGCACTGGGAGCGCTAATGAACACGCGTGGTCTGGTTGAGCTCGTCGTGCTGAACATCGGCTACGACCTGGGGATATTATCGGCCCGTTTGTTCGCGATGCTGGTCCTGATGGCGTTTGTGACGACTATGATGACTGGCCCGCTGCTTTCTTTGGTGAGACCCGATAAACAGGCGTAGCGTGGTGGTAGGTTTTTGGTCTTTGGTCTTTGGTCTTTGTCAGTGGTCAGTCGTCAGTGGTCAGTGGTTAGTGGTCAATCGTCAGTGGTCAGTCGTCAGTTGTCAGTCGTCAGGGCTTTGCCCTTTGGACTTGAGGAAGTGGCGTCGCCCTTCCGGTTGAGACTGCAAAAATAATTGTTGGGCTACGCCCGCCCCATTCAATGAAGGGCATAGCCCAACTCTTTTTTAACCACTCTTACTGGAAGGGCGAAGCCACTTCCTCAAGTCCAAAAGGCAAAGCCTGACAACTGACCACTGACCACTGACAAAGACCAAAGACCAAAAATCCCTAGCCTTTAACTACTCTCTCCTGACTGAGTGCCGTGCGGAGTGTTGAAGGAATCTCTGTTGGCTTGCCATTCTGAACCACCACGATTGTCATAGTGCCTTCAATCGCAAGCTCTTCATCAGCGTCAAATACTTGATAGAGGTATCCAATCGAGGTGTGGCCCAACTTATCGACCGTCAGTCGCAGACGAAAAGGAGAGTCGAGTGCAAGTACACGTAGAAACCTGCACTCCAGGTGAACACGCGGAAAGTCATATCCCATGCTTCGGTTCATCGGCCACTCAATCCGGCGCACTAGCTCGCTTTCGGCCTCCTCGATAATTTCGAAGATACGAGGAAAGTGGAGACGCCCCGCGGCGTCTGCATCGGCCCACCGAAGACGGCGTTCCAGTTCTATGGAAATCGGCATTAATTGATCGTTCCCTCCTATTCATCCGTTACGAACTCGATCCACCCTGCTATCGCGAGGCAATACCGACCTCTTTATACATCACCGTGGTTCCTTCCAGCTCGGGCGAATCCGGACGCACCGAGAAACGTGGAATTATCCCGACGCTAACGTAACCCAAGGACAAATAAAGTTTTTCGGCGGCTTCACTCGCAGTATCGAGCGTAAGCAGAGTCCTACCTACATCTCGCGCCCGCTCTTCCAGTGCCAACATCAGGGCGCGCGCGATTCCGTCTCGCCGTGCATCAGGATGGACCAGAAGCTTCTTCACCTCGGCGCGATGGGGTTGGTTGGGAGGAGTAGCGAGATCGAACTGCACCGTGCCGACGATCTTTTTCTCTCGCCGGGCCACAAGCACAACACACGTTCCGGCTTTGACTGCAGGCAAAACCTTATCGCGCCAGAAAGTAGTCGCATTCTCGCGCGAGAACGGCAGAACAAAACTGACAGCAGCTCCGGCATGAACGCAGTCATGCAGGAGATCACCGAGCATTCTGGTGTCTGTCGCCAGGGTCTGTTCATCGGGTCCCCATACTTCGATCTGAAACGATGTCATAGACTTAATCTTAAAGACGCAAACCAACTCATGATCAGGCGCTGATCAAATTCGACGCCTAAGCTTTGTTCATAAATTAGCGTGGTTTTTTCCGCAGGCGTGATTAGCGTTTGATGTGTGACGGTTGTGCTTCAGCGCGCTCGAAGCTTTAAAACTGCAACTTCATTCCGAGTTGAATAAACCGCGGTCCTCCCAGCTGGTACAGTGGACTTAAACCTCCATTACTTCCAGCGCTTCCTAAGCTTTTCCCTAACATTGATACCGACTGTCCGAAGAGCCCACTGCTAAGATCGCCGAGCGGATCTCCGAAGTTCGGATGATTAAGAAGATTATTAAACTCAGCTCTAAGCTGAAGACTGAATCGTTCATTCAATTTCAAGCGACGGCGCAAAGCGAGATTAACTTGAGAGACCGGAAAGCCGCGTAGTGAATTACGTCCCAACGTGCCGTGTCCAGGAATTTCCGGAATACCAAAGGCCGCTCTATTAATAATTCTACCGCCCGGAGCGGTCGAATCTTTCAAGTAGAGAGGAACACCCTCGATCCGATTTGGACGAAAGTTGAAAAGACCGAAGCCAAAATCTCGTCCGATAAAGACATCGAGAGGTGTCGCTGTGTGCGCAATTAACATCGTGTCGAGCCCCCAATTGCGAAGTAGACCATTCGCGAAGCCAGGCACTCTCACTGTTGGAAGATCATAACTGACCGCAGCAGCAAAAGAGTGACGCACATCGAAATCCGACGGACCACGGTCTAGGCGGGGTTCGATTTTGCTCGAAGGCGTATTCGTAAATGAATCATTGGAGTTGATGTCAATTGAATGAGACCAGGTGTAGGTAGTCAGGACATGCAGTCGCTTAGCAAAACGTCGCTGAAACTGAACTTGCAACGCGTGATAGTCAGATGTCGCCTCGTTCGAAACAAGAAAGACCTGTTGAAAATTCGGGTTAGGATTAACAAACCCTTCCGAGCGCAACAACCGACGTCCAGCAGCACCTACATAGTACGCAGAGATTGTCTGGCTGGAGCCGAGCGACTGCTCCATTCCAACGTTCCACTGGAATGTGACCGGAAGTTTGAATTGGGGCGCGAAAACACGAACGGTACTGAATGGTGGATCAAGAGTGAACGAACGAGCTTGTGCCGCTGCAGCGTCAAGTGGATACGGAACATTGGCTAGGTTCTTCCGTCTTAGATAGGGAAAGTAGCTGGCTGAATTAGCAATCATTCCGTAACCCAGATCATAGAAGACGCCGACACCCGCCCGCAGAACTGTTTCATTTCGACCGCCCTCAAACATTCGATACGCGATTCCAACTCTGGGTGCAAGGTTGCCATAGGTTGTTTCGTAGTGCGGCGTGCCAAGAGGAGCGAGCGAAAGACTCGCAGGATGGTCTAGCCCCACCGCGGTCAACAGAGCTTCCCCGTTTTTTGCAGACGGTGCAGGATTCACTTCCCAGCGGAGGCCATAGTTAATTGTCAGTCGAGGTTTGACTCGCCAGGTATCCTGCGCGTACGCGGAGAAGTTTGAGAAATCCAAGCTGACCCGATCCTGAGTGACAATCGAAACCGATGCTGCAGTTCCATCAAGCGCGCCTCTTACGCCGTTGAAACTGGCAATTTGGTTGTACCGTCGCTGGCCGTAAACGGGGAGAAGTCGTCGATAATCAATGCCGAATTTCAGCTGATGGTTTCCGTTCCATATCGAAAAGCTGTCGACTAAGTTTATTTGCCGCTGAAGATTGTCGATATCTTTCCCAATAAAAAAAGAGATCCCATTACCCAAGCTGAACCCGTACATGGCATCTCGATGCGAGATCGGGGCAGGAAAGAATGCTGAATCATCGGGAACTACAGCCCCGCCGAGTTCGTCCAGCAAGAAATTTCTAAGAGCCTTGTTCCGACTGTAATTGATCCTGAAGTCGTTCTGGATGCGAGATGACAAGGCCAGTGTTGCGCCTGTAGTTATAGTTTGTGTTTTAAAAAGAGTGATAGCAGATGTGTTAAGTGAACTGCCGAGACCTCGCTGAGTCATTGAGGACGGTGCATGGTTATACCTTGCAAACAACGTAAGCGATTCATTCACTTTATAGTCGGCACGAAAAGCGGTCGTATTCAGTGTCGCTGGATCCGCGTAGCTCCCAGTGAATTTAGCCAGACCGCGTTTCGTGTTTTCACCATTAGGAGTGGGAAAAACCTCGAGAAAAGATTTCATGTGCGCTGGCGCCGACTGCCGGGCTGCCATTGATGGAACTTCTCTGGTTGCTACCTGTGGCGCAGTAAACCGAATTCCTTCATAGGACAAGAAGAAGTAGACCCGGTCCTTAATTAGCGGCCCACCCAAGACACCTCCGAAATCATGATGACGCAAGTTTGGTTTGCCTAAGGCATCGCGGTTGGCAAACCAGTCGTTGGCCTGTAGTGCGTCATGTCTGAAATGTTCGAAAACACTTCCCCGTATTTCGTTTGTTCCAGACCGCGTGTTAATCAAGACTTGAGCGCCTGGCGTACGACCGAACTCAGGCGCATACGAGGAGGCGTTAATCCTGAACTCCTGAACTGCATCCGCCGGTGACAAAGTGTGGGTGGTACCGAAAACACTCAACCCTGGCAAGGTACCTGCGCCAGATTGGCCCAGTCCGGCTCCGGCTGCGATGCCGATGTTGGCGCTGACGCCATCGACGAGAAAATAGTTGGCATTCGCCCTTTGACCATTCGCACTAAACTGTCCTTGCTCTGTAAAGGTTGATTTCGTCAACACCGTTCCCGGTGTGAGCAGGACCAAGGGCTGTAAAGTTTTACCGCTGAGTGGCAAGTTCTCTAGAAACCTCCCATCAATACTCGTGGCGACACCCATTTGTTGCAGAGAACCCGCGGCAGCATCGACTGTTACGACTTCACCAATACCTCCCACTCGCAATTGAATCGTAACTGCGATCTGATCATGAACATTTAGGTTTAAGTTCTTAATCTCTGCCGGACGAAAGCCTTTGTGACGGATCGACACTGTGTAGTTACGCGGAGCAAGCAGCTCAACCACAAATCGCCCGTCTTCATTTGTTTTGGCTTTTCGCGTAACCGAACCATCGAGATCAGTAATTAGTACGTCCGCTTCGGTTACTACAGCATTGCGCTCGTCTACGACGTTGCCAGCGAGCGTCGCGGTGAAGTTATGTGGCGATACGAGAGACTGAGCGAATAAATTTTTGTTTTGACGATAAGTTGTAGCGACGATCAGGAAAGACAGACAGATCCCGACGACTATCTGTGACGGGGACGACCTGTACCACATGAGGAACATCGAGTTACCCCAGTTTTCCGTACGGCCAGAGTCTTAGTTGCGGGGTGTTATTATAACTGCCTGAATTGGTTCCGGATTATAACCCCCAAACCTAGTAAAAAAAACTTTAAGTTCGAGACGGCAAGAGCACAAATCAAGGCTTTTAGACAATGTCTTTTTATTGTTCACACGAGGACATAGATGTCTGGGGACGACCTCGAGGTGCTTTCAATCGGCCACGAGTCGCTGGTCGGGTGATTCTTCTTTCGGCGCTCATGTCTCAAGTCCTTACTGTCAGCGTCGACCTGCAGGCTCGGCGCTCGCCCGCGCTCATAGCAGTTACTGATGGATCGCTTCAAGCCGAACACCCAGCCGCTCTTGAGATCGGCAAGGTTGTTAATCGAGAACTTAAAAACGGCGAAAGGCACTCTTATCAAATAACTCTTAAAGCCAATGAGTTCGTGCACATTGTTGTAGATCAACTAGGGATCAACGTAGCCATCGAATTCTTTCAAGCTAACAGTGCGCAAATTAAGAGGATTGATACCTCAAGGGGAACTCACGGGTCCGAACAACTCCTGTTTGTTGCCGATGTAGATGAGACCTACTTCTTGACGGTCTACTCACCCGACGGAGCGAAACCTTCTGGGCGATACACAATAAGGATCGAGGAGCGGCGTCCGGCCCTGCAGCGAGATCGGCACCGTGTTAATGCCTTCCAAAATTTTGTTGCCGGCCAACAGTTGTTCGCTGAGGGGACTGCGGCTTCATTGAACGCAGCAATCGAAAGCTACAGAGTTGCCCTTCCCTTCTGGAGGCTTGTCGAAGACAAACGGGCGGAAGCGGTTACGCTCACCCAAATCGCCAAAGCGTACGACTTGCTGGGAGAGAAAGTAAAAGCACTCGACTTCTATAACAAAGCATTGCCCGTGCTGGAGACGATTCAGGACAATGCTGGAGTAGGTGCGACGCTTAACAATATTGGTCTCGTGTACGACGCCCTCGGTGAACGGCAGACAGCGCTCGACTATTACAATCGCGCGCTGCCAGTGCTGCGCAACATCGGTGAGAAGCGCGTCGAGGCGTATACGCTCAGCAACATTGGCCTGGCCTATGATTCCTTAGGCGAGAAACAGAAAGCGCTGGACAATTACAAGCAAGCACTTCAGATGCTACAGCTGGTTGGCGATCGCCGAGCTGAAGCCACTGCCCTCAACAATATCGGTTTTGTCTATAACTCACTGGGTGAGAAAGAAAGAGCGCTGGAATACTTTGGCCAAGCTCTCCCGATCTTTCGTGTGGTTGGAGACCGCCGCATGGAAGCAATCACCATCAACAATATTGGATACGTGTATGAATCGCTCGGTGAAAGACAAAAAGCTCTTGAGCACTTTAATCAATCGTTACCAATCTTGAGGTTAACCGGTGAGCGCCGTGTTGAAGCCATCACGCTGAATAACATAGGACTTGTGTTTGCTGCATTAGGTGACCAACAGAAAGCGGTTGAACATTTCAACCAGTCACTGAAGCTCAGACGGGCGGTCGGGGATCGACAAGGTGAAGCAATTACACTTAGTGACATAGGATACTCGTTTGCTTCATCCGGCGATCTAGTGAAGGCACTGGATTACTACAATCGTGCCCTCCCTCTCAGTAAGGCGGTTGAGGATCGGAGCCTTGAGGCGTCGATCCTTCGAAGAATTGCATTATCAGCGCGCGACCAGGGCAATTTGGTTGAAGCGCAAACTCGCATTGAAAACGCCATTGAAGCAATCGAGACCGTTCGAACCAAGATTGCGAGTCAGGAACTGCGCGCGTCTTACTTCGCTTCCGCACAGCAGTATTTTGAGACCTACATCGATGTGCTGATGCAGCTGCACAACAGGCAGCCTGGACACGGATTTGACGGCGTAGCCTTGCAAGCAAGCGAGCGGGCTCGAGCGCGGAGTCTGCTGGACTTATTGATCGAAGCTGGCGCAGGTATTCGCGAAGGGGTTGAGCCTGATCTCCTGTTACGCGAACGGACCTTGCAGCAAAAGCTCAATGCCAAAGCTGCAACTTATGATCGCCTGATGCAGGCCAATTCCAGTGATGACAAACTGGCCCCTGTAAAGGACGAGATCAAGGCCGTGCTTTCGGAATACACAGAAATCGAAGCTCAGATCAGGCTGAATAGTCCGCGGTATGCCGCGCTGACGCAGCCTTCGCCACTGAGCTTGGGAGAAATTCAGCGACTACTTGATCGCGATACTGTGCTACTCGAATACTCAATCGCTGCTGAAAGAAGTTATCTGTGGATCGTAACCTCGAATTCTTTAACGAGCGTGCTGTTGCCGGGGCGCGAAGAGATCGAGGCTTCGGCTCTCGCCGTTTACAAGCTACTGACCGAACGAAAGCGTTTTGTGAAATTCGAAACCTCGGCAGAGCGTCAGGCACGTATCAGAACAGCCGACAAGGAATACGCTGAGCGAGCAGCTGCGCTTAGTGGGAAGGTGCTTGGTCCAGCCCTAAAGCAATTGAAACTCTCACTGACGAAGCGATTACTCATCGTCGCTGACGGCGCGCTGAACTACGTACCCTTCGCCGCGCTGCCGACACCAGAGGATGAAAGTACTCCTCTCATCGTGAATTACGAGATTGTAAGCTTGCCATCCGCTTCTATTCTTGACGTGCTAAGGCGGGAAACAGCGGGTCGTAAACGAGCTCCGAAAACGTTGGCTGTTTTAGCGGATCCAGTTTTTGAAAAGGAAGATATAAAACGAAGGGAGACTTACGTTAAGTCTCGTACGCGTGGTCCGGAGACAGAGTCTTCCCACAGACAAACCGAAGAGTTGCGTGGCACGTTGCCAGACAGAATGCAAGATCCTGATGAGGGCTTCGCACCGTTACGCATTCAGCGATTGCCGTTCACCCGACGTGAAGCTGAGGAGATACTTGCACTGGTTCCGGAGCAACAAAGACTAAAAGCACTGGACTTCGAGGCAAACAGAGCGATGGCCACGAACCCTCAACTCGGTAATTACCGCTTCGTGCATTTCGCGACGCATGGTGTTCTGGATACCGAACATCCGGAGCTGTCAGGAATAGTTCTATCTTTGTTCGATCGACAAGCTAGAGAACAGGACGGTTACCTGCGAGTTCACGAAATATTCAACTTAAAGCTGCCTGTGGACTTGGTAGTCCTCAGCGGATGTCGAACAGGATTAGGAAAGCAGATAAAAGGCGAAGGATTGATGGGATTGACGCGTGGCTTCATGTACGCGGGAGCTGCGCGCGTAATGGTCAGTCTGTGGGATGTGTCTGATGAAGCTTCGGCAAAACTGATGGTGGAATTCTACAAAGGGATGTTGGGAAAAGAACGGTTGAGCCCGGCCGCCGCATTGAGAAATGCCCAGATAGCTCTATGGAGGCAAGAACGGTGGCGCGCGCCTTACTACTGGGCAGCGTTTGTGCTTCAAGGTGAGCCAAGATAACGCGCCCAGAGGTCAACGTTAAATAGCGCAGTCGGGAAGGGGGCAGTCGATACATTCAAGGTTCGCCAGACTCAACGCGCCCCCGCCCAACTCTGAAGTAACAAACAATGGAGATTGGCACTCAACCTTGAGCGGGGGCGTCTTGAATCTAGCGAACCTTGAATGTATCGACTGCCCCCTTCCCGACTGCGCTATTTAACGTTGACCTCTGTAGCTGCCCCATCCATCAGCTACTGCGTTTCGGTACTGACCTCACCGTCGTTGATGCAGATTGGTATCGGCGAGCAGGTCATGAACGATCTCAGCGCCTACCTGATCCATAGTGGAGGCTGAGTAAATCTTTCCCTTTAGCGGCCAGATTACTTTACCGCGTGCGTTTATCAGTTGT
>JBKPAL010000122.1:0-18800 GCA_046726395.1 Acidobacteriota bacterium | reverse complement strand
AGCGCCATACGAATGCCGATCTCGTGTGTCCTTTGCTCGACCGAATAGCTCATCACACCATAGATTCCCACCGCTGCAAGCACGAGCGCGACGGCAGCAAAGATTCCGAGCAACAGCATGCTGAATCGTTGCCGAGAGATGGACTCTGCGACGACCTCTTCCATGCTGAGAATGTGCGACACCGGTTGGTCCTTATCTATTTCCCACACGGTTCGTCGCACAGTCTCCGCTAGGCTTAGCGGTGCTACATTTGTTGATACGACGAGATGGCGTGGTGCGAAGAACTCAGCCTGCCGGTAGCTTAAATACATCTGGGGTTTTGGTTCAGCACTCAACTGAAACTGCCTAACGTCCCGCACAACTCCGATAACTTCCAACCATCCATCAGAAGATTGGGGCGAACCTGGTGTGAGCCGCTTGCCGATCGGGTTTTCACCGGGCCAGAAGCGACGCGCCATCGTCTCGCTGATGACGACCACGCCGGGCGAGTCGGCTTTGTCACGCTCATCCAACTCTCGTCCCTGCAACAGCTGAATTCTCATTGCACGAAAATAGTGAGGACTAATAACTCTCGTTACCGCATTCGGGCGCTGACTCATTGTCGGGTCAGTTCGACCTTCGATACTGATGCCAACCGAATCACCTTGAAAGACGAGAGGAATCCAGTTAGTTACTGCGGCAGCGCGAACGCCCGGAAGAGCTTCAACTCGATTCACGAGTTCGCTGTAGAAGGCTGAGCGACGCGTTTGATCCGAGTACTTCAATTCGGGCAACACTATTCGCATCGTTAGAAGATTGTCTGACCTAAAGCCGGGATCAACATTTCTCAGCCGCAGGAAACTGTTGATTAATAGGGCCGCACCGATCAGCAACACCAGCGAAACAGCAACTTCGGCAATCACCAAGAGGCCACGAATTCGGTTGCCTCGATTTCCCGAGGCCGAGTCTCTACCACCCTCCTTCAGTGTTTCATTCAGATTAAAGTTCGCCGCCTGAGTTGCGGGAGCCAAACCAAAGATGAGACCAGTTATGAGGGAGACGCCGGCCGTGAAGAGGAGTACTCGCGCATCCATCGCGATGAACTTTGCTTGCGATATGTTCTCCGGAATGAAAGTCTTCAGTACCAACAGCCCAATGAACGAAAGCGACAATCCAACGATACCGCCGAGTACAGCCAATAAAACGCTCTCAGTCAGGAATTGACGTATCAGGCGCGAGCGGCTCGCACCTAGCGCAACGCGCAACGCAATTTCCTTCTGTCGGACTGCCGCGCGCACCAACAACAGGTTCGCTACGTTGGCGCATGCTACCAGCAGCACGAAACCGACGGCGCCCAACAAGAGCAGCAGAGCCGGTTTGATGTCGCCAACAACGTCTTCGTGTAACGGAATGACCTTAGCTCCAATTTTAGCGTTGGTTTGTGGGTTCTGCTGTTCCAATCGCGCCGCGATCGTGTTCATCTCCGCTTGCGCTTGTTCCAGAGTGACCCCCGGTCTAGTTCGAGCAAGGACTTCCAGGTAGTGTGATCCTCTGCGACTTGCTTCTGCTGAGTCGAATGCTATCGGAACCCACAGCTCATCCTCGCGACTGGGAAACTGAAATTCTGATGGCATAACACCGACAACGGTGAAGCTCTCACCATTCAGGTCGATCGATTTGCCGATAATGCTTGCGTCGGAGCCAAATCGTCTTTGCCATAATGTATGACTGAGCATCACGACGTGATTCTTACCAGGTGTGTCGTCTTCCTGCAGGAACTTGCGACCGAGTTGAGGTTCGACACCGAGCAAGGAAAAGAGGTTTGCTGACACGCGTCGCCCATCGAGCCTTTCTGGTTCTCCAACTCCGGTGAGATTAAAGCTCATGCGGTGGAGGGCTGACATTCCTTCGAACGCCTGATTCTGGTCGCGCCAATCGATGTAGTTCGCCGGTGCAGGTGTGTTGTGAGGAAAGCCCAGTTGACTCGCGTCTTCCCAAACCATCACGAGCCGATCAGGATCCTTGTAAGGCAGAGGTCGGAGCAGCACGGTATTAACCACACTGAAGATTGCAGTGTTGGCCCCAATGCCGAGTGCCAACGCAATAACCGCGACAACAGTAAACCCGGGATTCTTCATCATCGTCCGGAGCCCGTAACGAATGTCCTGGCTAAAATCTTCGAGAAAATTTCTCTTACTCTGCGCCCCCGGCACGACCGGCTCTTGTACAGTCGACCGCTCGACGCGACGCAATCTTTTGAACAGCGAATCGTTTTCAACTAACTCCTGTACCGCGGTGATATACGCCTCATGCTCGTTGGCACCGCTTGACAACAAGTGTTGATAGCGATCGTTCAGGTGTTGTTCGATCTCTTCGGTGATTTCAGCTTCCCTGGTGGGAGATAGCCGTAACCCTGACAACTGCTCTCGTATAACTTTTCTCCAATTAGGCATGTTCGATTCCTGTAATGCGATTGATGGCCTCGACAAATTCGCGCCAGCCGTCACGTTGAGCTTTCAAAATTTTCTTTCCCTCAGGCGTAAGCCGGTAATAGCGCCGCCGTCTTTGTTTTGGCTTTTCGACCCAACGACCTTGAATCCATCCACGTTTCTCAAGCCGATACAGCAGTGGGTACAACGAGGCGACATTGAAACGTAACGCTCCGTCTGAGCGCCGCTCGATTAAGCTACCGATGTCGTAACCGTGTCGCGGCTGATCTTCGAGAAGCGAAAGTATCAGCAGCTCGGCACTGCCTTTCTTCAACTCCCGGGCGAGAGCTTTTGATCCGATATATGTCATAGGCATATATTATGCAGATGCATACTAGGCCGTCAAACAAAAATCTCCTTAAGGAGGTGTCTATTCGACTGTTACTGACTTGGCGAGATTCCGTGGCTGGTCGACGTCACACCCTCGTCTGACGGCTATGTGATACGCCAGCAGCTGCAATGGAACGATGGAGAGAATCGGTGAAAGCAGGTCACTCGCTGCCGGTATTTCGATCACGTCGTCGGAAACAACTGACGACATCGTGTCGCCTTCCGTCAATACCGAGATCACAATGCCTTCGCGAGCTTTTACCTCGACGATGTTGGAGTGTGTCTTTTCGTAGCGTAATTCGGATGATCGATTTCCTACCTCACGTGTATTGATGAATAACACGGGCAGGCGTTCATCGATCAGTGCGTTGGGTCCATGCTTCATCTCTCCAGCAGGATAGCCCTCAGCATGGATGTAGGAGATCTCTTTCAGCTTAAGTGCGCCCTCGAGCGCGACCGGGAAGTTTATCCCACGACCAAGATAAAGAAAGTCCGTCGAGCGAAAGAATTCCTTGGAGAGTTCTTCAATGTTATCTGACTCATTCAACAAGTGCTCGAGCTTGACGGGAAGCTCAGCCAGTTGTTGCGTGTGATGCATTGCCTCGGACGGCGAGAGTGCACCACGCAGTTCGCCGAGATAGAGTCCGAGTAAATACAGAGCGACCATCTGGGATGTGAATGCCTTGGTTGAAGCAACGCCAATCTCCGGCCCAGCATGAGTCAGAATTGTTCCGTCCGCTTCGCGCATGATCATGGAACCCTGCACATTGCAGATCGCCAGCACTTTTGAGCCAAGTTCTTTTGCTTCACGCAGCGCCGCGATCGTGTCGGCGGTTTCACCTGATTGCGAAATGACTAACAGCAGCGTGTTCTCGTCCATTACTGGATCGCGATAGCGGAACTCCGATGCGTAATCGACGTCAACCGGTACACGGGCGAGTTGCTCGATCATGTACTTTCCAGCTATACCGGCATGCCACGATGTGCCACAGGCTGCGATCTTGATTGAAGTGATACGTTTGAAGTCCGCTTCGGTGATGTCCTTCATTTCGTCGAGAAAGACCTTACCTGTTGCGAGAGATATGCGGCCCTGAACTGTGTCTCTGACGGCCCGAGGTTGCTCGTAGATTTCCTTCAGCATGAAATGCTTAAAGCCGCCTTTTTCCGCCATGATTGGATCCCACGTGATCCTTTGAACGGCGGGCTGCACCGAGTTTCCTTCGAAGTCGGTCACGCGCACTGCGTCCCGCGTGAGAATCGCAATCTCACCGTCTCCTAAGAAAAAGACATCGCGAGTGTGCTGCAGAATGGGTGGAATGTCTGAAGCGACGAAGAACTCTCGATCACCTAACCCAATAACAACGGGAGGTCCCTGCCGCACTGCAATCACGGTATCGGGCTCGTCTGCATTGATTATTGATAAAGCGAAAATACCTCGTAGCTGCTTGGTTGCCTTCCGGACTGCTGTTTCGAAGTTGTTCTCGGTTTTCAGGTGTTCTTCAATCAGGTGAGCAATGATCTCAGTGTCAGTCTCTGTGACAAACTTGTGGTCACTCTTGCTGAGCTGATTTTTAAGCTGAAGGTAGTTTTCGATGATTCCGTTGTGCACAACGACAATGCGACCCGTGCAGTCCCGGTGCGGATGTGCATTCTCTTCGGTCGGACGACCATGCGTAGCCCAGCGAGTGTGACCAATGCCGTAAGTGCCATCGAGCGGATTGAGTCGTATTGCTTCTTCCAAATTACGAAGCTTGCCTTCGGCGCGGCGGATCTCGAGATCATGGCCTTCGTTCACAACTGCGATGCCCGCGGAGTCGTATCCGCGGTATTCGAGTTTACGCAGACCGTCGATGATCAGCGGCACGACCTGCTTATTTCCTACATAGCCAACTATTCCACACATACATTCTCCCTTGATCGCCTATTGACGATTGACTATTGACGATTTACAGGGCGATTGACTGTCGCAAATTCTGGTTTATTCGAGAGCTGGTCATCGATTGCTGCTGTGCTTAAGACCAATCGTCAATTGTCAAAGTCAATAGTCAATTACTTGAGTTTCTTCTTCACTACTGCTGGTACTCCGGCGACTAAAGAGTCGGGTGGTACGTCCTCGATGACAACCGAGCCGGCCGCGGTAACCGAGCCACTGCCCACAGTAACAGGCGCGACGAGCATGGTATCAGACCCAATCTTCACGCGATCTTCTATGTGGGTCTCATGCTTCTGACGACCGTCATAGTTGCAAGTGATTGTGCCCGCACCGATGTTGGTCTCATCGCCGATGGTCGCGTCACCGAGGTAAGTGAGATGCATCGACTTTGAGCCTCGACCAAGAATCGACTTCTTCATCTCAACAAAATTACCAACAGCAGAATTTTCCCTCATCTGAGCATTCATTCGCAGATGGGCGAACGGACCTACCGAACAGTTAGCTTCAACTCGAGAATCCAGGATTACGCAATGGTCCTTGATGGTTACGTCATGACCAATCTCAGAGTTGGAGATTCGCGTGCCACTTCTAATTACACAGTTTTCGCCGATGACAGTTTGTCCTTCTATGGTCACGTCGGGATGAATCACACAGTCGCGACCAATCTGAACTTCTGAGCTGATGTAAGCACGCGATGGATCAATAAAAGTAACACCGCTTTCCACCATTAGCCGCCGCACAGTGCGCCTTCGAATGAGATTCTCGAACTCAGCCAACTCAGCTCGTGTGTTGATGCCTGAAAGCTCTCGCGAGTCATCATGGAGGTAAATCTCTATTCGCTCGCCTTCGTCGTGTAGAAGGTGCGGTACGTCCGTCAGATAGTATTCACCCTGGGCGTTCTGCGGTCGCACGCGTTCAAGCGCCGGGAATAGTTTGTTAGTTGCGAAACAATAGAACCCAGCATTGATTTCTTTGATCTTCTGCTCATCCGGATTCGCGTCTCTTTGTTCGACGATCCTTGAAAAGCTGTCTTGGCTGTCGCGAATGATTCGGCCGTATCCAGTGGGATTCTCGAGACGCGTGCTAAGAATCGTGCATGCGGCTCCACTTGAAGAATGAAGCTCTAGCAGTTTTCCAAGTGTGGCTGCGCTAATCAGCGGCACATCTCCAGACAAAATCAGCAATGTCGAATTCTTATCTGCAATAGCCTCTCTAGCCGCCATGACTGCGTCACCAGTACCTCGTTGCTCTTTCTGTGCTACGAAACTGATCCCATCGTCTCCAGCGTAATTCCAAACAGCTTTTTCTACCTCTGCGGCCTGGTGACCCACGATGACATAGATCATGCGCGGTTGAAGCGCGCGAGCAGTCCGACATACATGCGCAATCAATGGCCGTCCATCCAGCTCATGCAGCACCTTTGCCTTTCCCGACTTCATTCGGGTACCAAGGCCGGCAGCCATGATCAGCACGTCAATCGGATTGTCCTGTGATTTGGGTTGCGTTTGAGAGTTCTCCATGAATTATGTGGAGATGGAGGGAGCAAACTGCACGTGTTCGCGGCAGGCAATGACTACCTGCGCCAGACGCTCTGAGTTGTGCCGTACTTTCTCGCCGGCGTCCAGTAGATCGGCTCTGACAATCTCGGTATCGCCAGCGATCGAACTATCAAACGAGTCGTCAGCAAGACCAATCTGATGCGCTCCTTCTGCTTCGTAACGGGCTGCCTGATCGGCTTCAATTCTGCGGTTGTTTACGATCACATAGTCGAAGTGAATCTCTGGTGCGTAGTTCTTCACTGTTTCCAGGTGTTGTCGAGCAGTATACCCATCGGTTTCACCTGGCTGCGTCATCAAATTGCAAATAAAAATCTTCGTTGCGGCTGATTCACCGATCACACGTGCAACTTTAGCTACAAGCAGATTCGGCAAAATGCTCGTGTACAGCGAGCCGGGACCGACCGTTATCAAATCCGCGGTACGAATGGCAGCAAGAGTCTCAGGCAGCGGCAGGCACTGTTCTGGTTCAAGATGAAGAGAACGTATGCCTGAACGTGATGCTGTGATCTGAGTCTCGCCACGGACTATTGTTCCGTCATTAAGACTAGCTACGAGTCTCACGTCGTTGATGGTAGCCGGATAGATGTGGCCTTTGCTCGCGAGTACTTCAGATGACAATCGAACGGCTTCGACGAAATCACCGGTGACCTCAGAAAGTGCGGCCAGGAAAAGATTACCAAAGCTGTGTCCGCCGAGACCTCCCGCTCCTCGAAAGCGATACTGAAAGAGTCGAGCTAAAAGCGTGGAGTCTTCCGACAATGCAATCATGCAGTTTCGGATATCACCTGGCGGAAGCATCTGCAGCTCTTCACGCAAACGGCCCGAACTGCCTCCATCATCCGAAACTGTGACAATGGCCGACAGGTTTTCAATCCAGGTCTCCTCACTATCTCGCCGCCCCACCAATCGCTTCAGCCCGGCAAGCAGAGTAGACAAACCCGTGCCACCACCAATGGCTACCAAATTCAGTCCGTGATCGGTTGTTACTGGATATGTCAACTCAGGAATCTTTCGTCGAAGTCGCAAGTCAGCGACTCAGAATGATACCTAAAAAGAGGATCGGTTTAAAACCGAGCTGTTGTACTGGAGGATAGGTCGCCTGACGCAAACGGACCAGTCAGGCGAGCTAAAGACGAGCTTGAAAAACCAGCCGATCAAAATCGGGATCGTTGCGGAGGGAGGTCAGGTCCTGATCGTGTTGCGCGCGAAGTCGCAAGTTGGGTTGTAGATCCAATGCCCGTTGGAGTGACTGTAACGCCAAATCAACTGAGCCGAGACGTGCGCGGGTCGCAGCTAACCCGTAATGAATGTGAGCAGCTTCAGGTTCGCGCTTCAGCGCTCGCTCAAACATCTCCTGAGCCGCAACGTATTCGCCACGGTTGAGTTCGATTACGCCACGGTCATAGAGCGAGTCAGCGTCGCGCGGCAGCATGCTCTCTGTTCGCAAACGCGACTCGGCGATTGCTAAATACGTTCGAGCGCGCGCGGCGACTTCTGAAACTTGAGCATGCTTGTCAAGCAGAGCACGAAATTGATTTCTCGCTTCACCAAATCTGCCACGGGTAAACTCTTTGTGAGCATTTTCGAATGCGCGCAATGCCGCAGCTTCATCGAGCGTGGGTTGACGCGGAGGAGGAGGTGCAATCGGTACAGGACGCGGAGCTCGAACTGCGGCGAGTTTTTGGGTCTTTTTGACTCTCGGAACCGCGATCTTCTTTCGCACCGGCTCGGCTTTCCGAGTTAGGGGCTTCCGAGGGGTAGCCTTCTTTGCAGGTTTGGCTTTCGAAACGGCCCTCTGCTTTGTCGATGCTTTTGCTGATGTTTTTCTTGGAGCCGCTTTCGTCGGGCGGGAGCTCAGTCGCTTTGTAGGTTTCTTCGCGGCAACAGCACGTTTTGCTGACGGCTTAGCAGCCGCACGTTTTGGTGTTCGGCTCTTAACCCTTGTCTTCGCAGAAGAATTTCTGGAACCAGATGTCCTTCTTAACCCCTTTGTAACGGGACTACTCATTTGAAGATCTGAAGAGAGCCGCTGCAGCTGAAATGTCCGCCAAAAACTCACGCTAGATTAACACAGTTGCGCTTGTAAATCAACGAGTTAAGGGCAGTTGCGGTCTATTTGACTGGCCCACATCGACTCAATTGCTTACGCTCGAATAAACAAAGGAAAACACTTGAAGGTCATTGTTGGCTATGTTACAGTGCCATCGGTCTCGGGGATAACGATCTCCACCGCTGAGTTGGACAGCTGAAATCCTTGAGCGCATAGAATTTCAGCCCGCTTCTCGTCGCGAGCGTTCTTTCTAGCCCAGCACCCCTCCAGATTCCTTGCCGAACCTTAACTCAAGAGAGCTGTATTAATGGCAGACGCTCCGATCCTGCTTCGCGAACAGCAGTACCACCAGATCAAGGCCGTTTTGGCGCGGCTGCGGTTGGACGCAGCGGCCAAGGTCGTCTTCCTCGTAGACAAGGACGGCCAAGAGATAGCAGTGCAAGGCGAGGTGGGTAATCTTGACACGACCAGTTTGGCGTCTCTTGCTGCCGGTAACGTTGCCGCCACAGGAGGTATGGCGCAATTGATCGGTGAGAAAGAATTTCCCACTCTTTCTCACGAAGGTGAACGAGAAAGCATTCACATATCGGTTGTCGGAAGATTGCTCTTGATTGTCGTGTTCGATGAGCGTTCCAGCCTGGGCCTCGTAAAACTCAGAAGCAAACAGGTTTCGCACCAACTCCAAGCCATGATTTCTGAAATTACGCGGTCAGATGAGGATCTCGACTCACCGTTCGCAGGCATTACCGACGAAGACATCGATAGTCTCTTCAGTTAACGAAGCGCCTTATGACTTTCATCAACTACGCATCAAGAGAGATTAACTGCAAGATCGTCTACTACGGCCCAGGACTGTGTGGAAAGACGACTAATCTCCAGCACATCTTCGATTCAACTGCACCGCAGGCAAGAGGCAAGCTCATCAGTTTGGCAACAGAAACCGATCGAACTTTGTTTTTCGACTTCATGCCTCTTGAACTAGGAACCGTCCGTGGTTTCAAGACACGTTTTCACCTGTACACGGTCCCCGGCCAAGTCTTCTACGACGCATCGCGCAAACTAATACTGAAGGGTGTCGACGGAGTGGTTTTCGTCGCCGACTCGCAAGAAGAGCGCATGGACGCGAATATCGAGTCTCTCTACAACCTTGAAGAGAATCTCCAGTCGCAGGGTTACGATCTGATGAAGCTTCCCTATGTGCTTCAGCTAAACAAACGAGATCTGCCCAACATCGTACCCGTAGCTGATATGTCAGCTGAGCTTTTACGAAAAGGCGAGCCGGTGGTTGAGGCCGTGGCCTCCACGGGAGCAGGGGTTTTTGACACTTTGAAAGCTGTGGCCAAGCAGGTCTTAACTGAATTGCGGAAGGGCTAGGCGGGTCCTCTAGGTCAACGACTTCAGCATTAATAATCCATCGCCACCATTCGAATAGTATTTCGGTAGTCGCTGCGTAACCGAGTAACCGAGGTTTTCGTAGAGCTTCTGTGCAGCAGTGTTTACTGATCTGACTTCCAGTCGGACGAGCCGCACATTTCGTCTACGGAAGCCTTGTTCAACTTCGGCCATCAGGCGGTTTGCCAGATGTCTGCGACGGTGCTCCGGGGCAACACCCACAGTGGTGACGTGGCCCGTGTGGTCGGGTTCGACTAAACCGATTACAAAACCGACCATGATCCCGCCTGGCGTAACTGCACGGAAGGAAACAGATTCGGATGCGGTGAGCAGATATTCGAACGTCTCGCGACTATAGGCTTCACCATCAACGAAACAACGCTGATCCAGTCTCCAACACTCATCTAACTGCGAGATTGTGAGAGAACGAATATCGTAGCGAGAACTAGAAACGGGTCTTACGGTTTTTTCTGACGGTGTGGGGAATGGCTCGTCCGAATCCGACGGAGACCACCAGCGGGAACGAATTTTTTTTAATACTGCCATGATCTTGGGTATATGAACGTTCGGAAAGCGGTATTAGTTTACCATCCCGTTTTCGATTACCTAAATAATTAACATGCAATCACCGTAGCTGTAAAAACGATAGCGAGCGTCGACTGCATGTCGATAAGCATCAAGCGTTAGTTCTGTCCCTGCGAAGGCTGACACAAGCAATAGCAACGAAGAACTCGGCAAATGAAAATTCGTCAGTAGCGCATCAGTGATTCGAAACTGATAACCCGGTGTGATAGTCAGCGAAGCATTGCCGCGTGTCGCCTCTAGTAACTCGTCCGAATTAGTGGCGGACTCAAGGGCACGAGTTGTTGTTGTACCAACTGCGACGACGCGTCCGCCTGAAGCCTTTCGAGCATTAATCTCGTTAGCAACTTCGGGACTGATCTCAAAGAACTCTGGTCTGACTGAGTGCTGTTCGACCTGCTCGACGCGTACCGGTTCGAATGTGCCATAGCTTACGTGCAAGGTAATCTCTAGAACCGCCGTGCCGCGTTCTTGTATCTTTTCTATGACGGCTGACGTGAAATGAAGTCCGGCAGTCGGTGCCGCAATCGCTCCCCGCTGAGTAGCATAAACCGTCTGGTATCGCTCTCGATCCTCGGTCGATCCACGTTGCGATCGCTTGATGTACGGGGGCAGGGGCATCTCTCCGATTTGCTCGAGAGCGGCTTCCAACGATTGTTGCGAATTGAATTTCAACAAGCGGATTTCCTTGCCAGGTTCATCCAAAATCTCTGCTTTCAAGGACGAAACTTCGAATTGCAGCAGGGCTCCTTTTTTTAACCTTGAACTCGGACGAATCAGCGCCTCCCACACCAGAGGCTCAATCTCTCTGACCAGCAAGATTTCGACGTGTCCACCTGTGGGATCTCGCTGTGCCGGCAGTCGCGCTGGAAAAACTCTCGTGTTGTTCAGCACCAACGCATCATTACTCCCGAGATAATCGGGGAGAGATACGAAGGCTGAATCGAGCCAACTGCGCTTTTCACGATCCAAGACGAGCATCCGCGAATCATGACGGTGCTCAAGAGGATGTTGTGCGATCAACTCCTCGGGAAGGTCGTAATGAAACTCTGAGATATGCATCGCGAGTAAAACTCAGGCGGGATGCTCGCGGTGAAAGACTGCGGTTAGTTGCGCGCCGAACAGAAGGATCAAACTCGAAACATAACTCCAGGTCAACACTGCTACAACCGCTCCAACCGAACCATAGATCTCATCGTAGTGTAAGTAGCTCAGGGTCAACGCAAAAAGATACTTGGCGATTTCCCACAATAGACCAGCGAGGAAGGCGCCCGGCAGAGTGTCGCGCAGGGTCACTTCTGCTCTTGGCATGAAGCGATAGACCAATACGAACAACGCAACTGTTACAAGGAAGCTCAATGTGGCGAAAACACCTTGCCAGAAAACGCTACCGACCGAGAGAAGAACGGGGAAGCGTTGCAGCTGTCGAGGAGAGAGTCTGGCGGCGACATCTCTCAGTGCTACTAGAATTGAAGTAACGAGAACAGATGAGGAAAGGAGAAGACCGACAATTCCTATCATGCCGATCGTTATAGCTCGACCGTGCCAGAAGGTTCTCGAAGTCGAACCCCAGATACGATTCAGTGCGCGCTCTATAACTGAAAAGACCCAGGAACCTGCCCAAAGCACAAGAATGATACAGGTGATAATTACTCCGGTTCCGATCGAGGGCGTCTGAATGGTTTCGCGAAGAAACTTGCTGGAGCCTGGATAAACTTCTACGACGTGAGTCAGTAGCTCGGTTGCAGCTGCGATCTGCTGACTGATCGCCAACATCAAGAGTAGCGCAGGAAAGAGCGCCATCAACCCGAAGTAGCTCATCGCTGCTGCCGAAGTAAAAAGATCGTTCTCATGAAAGTAGTGTAGCGCGTGGCCAATCATGGTCAGCCAAGGCGAGCGATTGCGCACACCAAACGAGTGACGACTGAACGATTGCAGTCTTCGCATGAACTGTTAACCCGGGCCTACATTACGTATTCCACCGTAACAGAGTTCTCATTGAGAATCGAACAGGCCCAATTTTTGTGTGCCGGGGGTCTTAATTCCGAAGTGGTCGTAAGCCAGCCGGGTTGCCATACGGCCGCGGGGGGTACGATCGAGGAAACCAATCTGGATCAGGTAAGGTTCGATGATCTCTTCGATTGAATCTTTCTCTTCATGGATTGAGGCAGAGATGGTGCCCAAGCCTACTGGACCACCGTTGAACTTCTCAATAATGGTTAAGAGGAGTTTTCTATCCATCTCATCCAGTCCAAAGGTGTCTACTTCCATCCTATTAAGAGCGTCGTTTGCAACGTGCTGAGTGATCTTTCCTTCGTAGTCAACTTCCGCATAGTCGCGAACGCGTCGTAGGAGACGATTAACTATGCGCGGGGTACCGCGTGCTCGCCGCGCTATCTCGCGCGCCCCATCAGCGTCCATTTCAACCCCAAGAATATCTGCTGAACGTTTGCAAATGACTTCGAGATCTTCATGCGGATAGAAATCCAGGTGGAACACGATGCCGAACCGGCCTCGTAACGGCGCTGTGATCAAGCCGGCGCGTGTTGTTGCTCCAACGAGCGTGAACTTTGGCAAATCGAGCTTGATTGATCTAGCAGCAGGTCCCTGACCGATGAGTAGGTCAAGGTTGTAGTCTTCCATCGCCGGATAAAGCTTCTCTTCGAGAGCGGGAAGCAAGCGATGAATCTCATCAATGAATAGCACGTCTCCTTCCTGCAGGTTGGTCAGGAGTGCGGCTATATCGCCGGCCTTCTCGATCGCGGGTCCAGCAGTCGAGCGCAGCTCGGCCCCCATCTCGTTTGCGATGATGTTCGCGAGCGTTGTCTTACCCAGACCTGGCGGACCAGTTAACAGCACGTGGTCCAAAGCCTCACGTCGTTGCAGTGCCGCCTTCATGTAGACGCGCAGATTCTCTTTTATCTGCTTCTGCCCGATGTACTCCTCGAGTCGGGTGGGCCGAACAGTTAATTCAAACTGACGTTCTTCGTTGTCGAGCGGCGCGTCGCGAATCTGAGCTGGTTTGGGGTCTGGCATTGTTGATCTCATCAGTTAATTGAGTTGGCTCACGCCTTTGCCAATTTGCGAAGACTATTGCGAAGGATGCTCTCGACGGAAAGGTCTCCGCCTTCGTTAATAGCCGCTGTTACCGCTTTCTCCGCTGAACTTCGTTGATATCCAAGGTTTAGCAGCGCCGACAACGCATCCGAGCGCATCGAGTCTTCGGAAGACACGGCAGGCGATCCGGATTCTGGACCGAGTTCTTCTTCAAGCTCAGGAGAAGACAGCGAAGCTACCTTGTCACGTAGCTCGATTACGAGCCGTTCTGCGGTCTTTCTACCGATTCCAGGAACAAGTGTCAGGCGAGCCAGGTTGTTGGTGCGAATCGATGCGATGATCTCGTCGGCGTTCATTCCAGAGAGCAGCGTGATTCCCAGCTTTGGTCCGACACCACTCACCGATATCAATCTTAGAAAAAGTTCTCGTTCTCGTGCGCTTTTAAAACCATAGAGCTGAAGCGCATCTTCTCGCACGTGAGTGTAGATGCGCAGTTGCACTTTCGATCCCGCATCCTCGAGCTCGTAGAAGGTCGATAACGGAATCGTGACCTCATAGCCCACACCAGCGACATCGAGAATCACTGACGTTGCGTGCTTTGAAAGAAGAGTGCCGGAAAGGTGTGCAATCATGAATGCGTGACGCGGTTGATTGTAGTTTATGAGAACTGCATTAACCAAGTTTCAGTTCTTATTCCGATCGTGTTTTTCAATGCCCAAGTACCCATAACACGGAATCGAGGCTATACTTAACTAGTCAGGTTTCCCTCAGATGAAGTCAGAAAAAATCTCAGAGTTAACAACCAATCGCTTAAGTGTCTACCTGCGATGTCTGAATACGCTTGCGGCGGCAGGAATCAAGACCATCTCATCACAAGCGCTGGCGAAACAGTTCAATCTCAACTCGGCTCAAATCCGCAAAGATCTCGGTTACTTCGGTGAGTTCGGAGTGAGGGGTGTCGGCTATTACGTCGATGATTTGCGAGAGCACATTACAAAAATTTTGGGATTGGACAAGCCGCATCGTGTAGGAATCATCGGCGCGGGGAGACTGGGAACGGCGCTCGCCAACTATCAGGGATTCGGTGGCTCAAACTTTACAGTCGTAGCTCTATTCGATAACGATCCCGCGAAAGTCGGACAGCGAATTGGGCCAGGCGAAATTCTGGTCCATGACGCGAGGAAGATCGAAAAAGTGGTTAAGGCGGAAGAGATCGATGTGGCAGTAATTGCAGTACCAGCGCGAGCTGCACAGCGAGTTCTGAATCAAGTGACGACTGCGGGAATCAGGGCGGTCCTTAACTTTGCACCTGCTTCGTTGAGTACAAGACTGGGAGTCAAGGTCAAGACGGTAGACCTCACCACATCATTCGAATCACTTTCTTATTTCCTGGCACGACCCCAACCACGTTCAGTTACAAACCCAGGTCGAAAGACGCGATCACTGACTCTGAACGAGACCAAAGAGCGCGAACTCTAATTCCGCGATGGACGAAAAAACAGCCAGACGAGAGATAATTAGCATCGGCTGCTTAATGTACGAGCGGAGCTACGTCGTTTCGTCAGATGGCAACATCAGTGTTCGTTTGGACGATGGTCGAGTGGTTGCTACTCCAACGATGACTTGCAAAGGTCGAATGACGGAGGAGTCGCTCGCGGTAACCGACCTCAGCGGAAAGCCTTTGTCGGATAAAAAAGCATCGAGTGAACTGGCGATGCATCTGTTGATCTATCAAATGCGTCCTGACGTGAAGGCGGTTTGTCATGCTCATCCGCCCCACGGCACAGCCTTCGCCGTTGCTGGGCTGGCAATTGATCAGCCCATTCTCTCTGAGGTGATACTCACGCTCGGGTGTGTGCCACTTGCATCGTACGGCACGCCTTCCACGGACGAGCTCACTGAAGCGATGCGTCCTCTGGTTAAGCATCACAATGCGTTGTTAATGGCCAACCACGGTGCGGTCGCTTATGGTGGTGATCTGTGGCAAGCGTTCGATCGTTTGGAAACCTTGGAGCACACTGCGAAGATAGCGATCCTGTCGCGTATACTCGGTGGGTCGAAAAACTTACCTGCCGATGCGATAGAGAAACTTATCAACGTGCGCGAAGCTGCGGGCTATCTGGGTGAAACAGCACGTTGTCAGGCGTGTGGTTATCTGCACGACACTCAGCTCGTATGTGGAAGTGGTGATCGTCCGGCGCGAACATCTTATTCAGGTGAAACAACTAACGGCACTGGGAAGATCATGTTGACTCGAGAAGAGTTGGTTGAGTTATTGAGTCAAGCGGTATCAGATAAATCGTGAATGGTGAATGGTAAATGGTGACTTGGTCAGTGAATCACCACTTACTATCTACGATTTACTATTTACCCGATTAGGAGCATCTGAATGCAAGAAGCACTTGGCATGGTTGAAACCAAAGGATTGGTGGCGATGATTGAGGCAGCAGACGCAATGGTCAAAGCTGCGAACGTCACTCTGGTCGGTTACGAAAAGATCGGCGCCGGCTTTGTAACTGCTATCGTCCGTGGTGACGTTGCCGCAGTGAAAGCCGCCACCGACGCAGGCGCCGCTGCAGCACGACGCGTGGGCGAATTGGTTAGCGTGCACGTAATCCCCCGTCCTCATGGCAGTGTTGACGACGCCCTTCCAATTGGTAACCGCGGCTAAGCATGATCATTGGGCGTATTCTCGGAACAGTAGTCTCGACGCAAAAAGACGAACGACTTAACGGTAAGAAGCTCTTGATCGTTCGCCCGCTCAACGTGGATGGGACTGACACGACAGGCTATGTTGTGGCTGTCGACACGGTGGGTGCTGGATTTCATGAGCGAGTGCTGGTAGTTGCTGGTTCAAGTGCTCGCTTGGCCTCGGGCATGAAGGACGTTCCGGTGGATGCGGCAATTGTCGGCGTGATCGATACGGTTGATATTCCCCGCGAAATTTGAAATTTCAAATTTCAAATTTAAGAGACCCAAGTCCAAAGACGTATGCAGCTCGCTCGCGTAATAGGAACAGTAGTAGCCACCGTCAAGAACGACTCACTTCAAGGTCGCAAGCTGATGGTCATTCAATCATTGGATAAGGACCTCGCTCCTTCAGGACGGCCGATGGTGGCGGTTGATTCGGTCGGCGCCGGGATTGGTGAGCTCGTGTTTTGGTGCCGTGGCAAAGAGGCAAGCTTTCCCTTCAAACGCGAAGACACACCGACTGATTGCACGATCGTTGGAATAGTCGATTCCGACTCGCATGTGACCCGGAGAACAGAAGTCAGAGGTCAGATAGAAGTCAGTCACAAGAGTTGATTTGCAAATGCGACACATGATGCAACCTTTGACCTCTGATTTTCCGACCACTGATTTCTGACTTCTGATCTCTGACTTCTGACTTATGATTCTCGCCAGAGTTCTTGGAAACGTCGTTGCCACGCAGAAGAACCGGCGATACGAGAATGCACGTGTGATGCTCTGCCAGCAGATCACACCGGAAGGGGAAGAGACTGCATCAACTGTTCTGGCGCTTGACGCCGTGGACGCGGGCGTAGGCGATACAGTTCTGATTGTTCAGGAAGGCTGGAGCGCATCCACAGTCGCCACAGGGGAGCCTGGTGCAGCGATCGATTCGGCCATCGTCGGAGTTGTAGACCGCATAGATCTCCTGAATTAGTTAATGACAATGAGCACTGAAGCAGATCACGCACGACAGATTGCCGAGAGAGTTGCCAAGCGGGTTTCGAACAATCCGTCAACGCAACCCCGTGCCACGGCGACTGAGGTGTCAGCCGAATTAGCCGCTGTACGTTCGACGTTGAGCGAGCTTCAACAAAAGTTGGTCCAGATAGAAGCGCGTATGAATTCAGCCAAAGCGGAGCCGATGCATTCGCATAGCTCGCCTAGTGCATCAGCCCGACCCGTTCCATTGACGCACTCTCCATGGCTCGCCGGAGTAAACGCCGGGTTCGCACATCCCAGTCAGGAGAGGTTCGGTGTCGAAGAAGCAGCTGTTACTGAGTTAGTGGACTTCTTCGAGAAAGAGAAGACGTGCACGATGGAGCCCGGAGGCAAACCGTGTGATCATTGTGCGATGTGCAGTACCAGAGGATTCTAAAGCTTATTAAAGTATGAAAATCAAAAGGCCGCAGTTGCGGCCTTTTTCCTTGGAAGTAAAGTAGCGGCGTAGTAGTTACTTGTTCGAGTTCGATCGCAAGGAGCCTGAGTCTATTCGCGGAGGTTGCGTCGCGCCTTCCTCAGCTTTGAAGTACGGCTCTTCTTTAAAGCCAAACAACTTTGCTGAGATTACTGTGGGAAACCTTGCCCGAGTTGTGTTGTAGTCTTGCGTTGCATCGTTGTAATCCTTGCGCGCCGTGGCAATACGGTTTTCAGTTCCAGCCACCTCGTCCTGCAATTTCAGAAAATTCTGGTTTGACTGCAACTGCGGATAGTTCTCCTGCAGTACCAGCAACCTGCCAATGGTTCCCCCGAAACTATTCGCGGCGTTAATCACTGCCTCTTTTTGTTCAGGTGACTTGTCGCCACCTTCTCCCTGGGGAGCCTGTTGTTGCGCATTCAGTAAACGAGATCGGGCTTCCGCAATCTTCCCGAATACTTCCTGCTCCTGAACACCGGCGAGTTTTGCCGACTCGACCAGGTTGTTGATCAGGTCTGAGCGGCGTTGGAGCTGAGTTTCTACGTTGGCCCACTTGCCTTTAACGTTCTGCTGTTTGGTGGTGAGCGTGTTATAGCCGCAACCGCTACCTGTCAGTGTTATTAAAACAACAACGGTTAAAAGTAAGGTTCGTCTTGCGTTCATTAGTTATCTCCCTTGGCAAATGCTGTCAATTCGAAATCAACTTGGAGGTTCAGGTTTGTTGTTGACGATGCAGCTCGTCAACGGCTTCCGTCACTTGTTCGATTTGAAACATGTAAGCCGCGAATAGATCGTTTGCTTCTTTATCTGTTCGCGGTCGCTCACCAGTTGCGCGAATTCTAAAGATTGCTTCGAAAGGTGCACCATCCAGTTTCAAGAGGCGTACCGTGGCGCGCACTATTTCAGGTTTGGTCACCGGTGCTTCCTGTCCATGCAGAATCAAAACAGCGCGAAAGAGTGCGACGAAGCTCGCCAGACTATCGCTCATCAGATCGCAAAGTCTATCGATCGATACTGACGCCGGGATGTACAACCTACGGAGTTCAATGAGCTTACTTCGCAACTCATACTCAGTCTGATGACGTAACAATTCTTCGTCGATCACAACCGATTCAAATGGATCCTTACCATACAAAATGACTCGCGCTGTGGCCATCTGATGAAACTCTATTGGAAATACGTCCACAGCGTCAGCGAGTTCCTCCACCGTAAAGTAAACAGGCAGTGGATGGCCCAGGCGCTGCCATTCGCGCATCGGGGCTTGTGCCTGACGCAGGTCCTC
>JBKPAL010000121.1:0-5295 GCA_046726395.1 Acidobacteriota bacterium | reverse complement strand
CTCCCCGTAAAGCAAAAGGTAAGCTACTTCGAGATATGTGCTCTGTTCTGCAAGTTGATCTATCGGATAACCCCGGTATTCGAGAATGCCTTTGTCTCCGTCGATGAACGTAATGCGGCTCTTGCACGAAGCGGTATTCATGAAGGCAGGGTCATAAGTCATCAATCCAAAGTCGTCATCGCCGGTCTTTATTTGTCTGAGATCCATCGCCTTGATGGCCCCATACTCGATCGGCAATTCATATTGTTTTCCCGTGCGATTGTCAGTAATCGTTAAGCTGTCTGCGCTCATCGCTTCGTCTCCTCAGCCTAATTATCCGGATTGCAAATCAGAGTAACGCCGACGCAGCGCGGTTACCAAACGCTGGAGAACCGTTTGCAGTGCGGTGGCAAGCGCAGCGCTTTGGAGTGCGGTGGCAAGCGCAGCGCGACACCGCTTTGGATGGTTGCTTGATACTACAGACATTGAGTAAGAGCTAAAGATGCGATCCAAAGCGGTGTCGCGCTCCCTGTGCCACTGCACTCCAAAATGAGGTTGCGCGGACCACTTCGAACGTCTATCGTTGACTAATAACCCAAAGCTCGGTTGGATGAAGCGATGCAAGAGATTGAATCTCAAACTTTGCCGCCTGAGATTATCGACCGGATCCGGCTCGCTCTCGCGGAAGACATTGGCACCGGCGATGTAACTACAGACAGCATTGTTGCTCGCGATGCCGTTCTCGAAGGCAGGATCATCGCAAAGGAGTCAGGAGTCATAGCAGGCCTCGATGTCGCTGCCGCCGTCTTCGAGTTGCTTAGTCCAGACGTACATTTCGAGACACAAATCGGCGAGGGCGATGAAGTAACGGAGGGCACTTTCATCGCTTCGATCTCAGGTAATGCGCGCGCCATACTTACGGGTGAACGCACGGCCCTCAATTTCTTGGGACGGATGTCAGGTATTGCTACCTTGACGCGGAGCTTTGTTAACGCTGTTCGCGGAACACGCGCTGCAATTCTCGACACTCGAAAGACTGCCCCCGGCTTACGCCTACTCGACAAACTCGCAGTGAAACGAGGAGGAGGCGCAAACCATCGAGTAGGCTTGTTCGACATGGTTTTGATAAAAGACAACCACATCGATCATGCTGGTTCTCTGTCAGAAGCCGTGCGACGAGCGCGTCAGTCAGGTATTAATCTGGAGATTGAGGTAGAGGCGAGGAACTTAGACGACGTGCAGCAGGCTTTGGAATTAGGAGTCCAACGAATACTGCTGGATAACATGTCTCCACAAACGATGCGTCGCGCTGTGGAACTTAGTGCTGGACGGGCTAAGCTGGAGGCTTCCGGGAATGTCACGCTGGACACCGTTGCGGAGATTGCCAGAACTGGTGTGGACTTCATCTCAATTGGAGCCCTCACCCATTCGCCAAAAGTGTTGGACGTGAGTTTGGACGTTCGCGAAAGATAGAAAACCTAATCATCGTCAAATTCAACTAAGTGAATATCATGTCAGCCATTACTACATCAGAGACTTCTGCAGACCAGATTTATCGCAAGCTGAAATCGTTGCTGGCCGACGTCATGCCGGACTTTGAACTGCGGATGAAATCCGAGGTTGCGGCCAAGATCAATCAGCTAAAGATCAAGAGGAACGCTGTGATCCTCGGGCACAACTACATGGAACCAGCGTTGTTCTACTCGATTCCGGATTTTGCAGGAGACTCTTTGGATCTATCACGACGCGCCGCAGAAACGAACAAAGACGTAATTGTCTTTTGCGGCGTGCGGTTCATGGCAGAGACGGCCAAGCTGTTGAATCCCACCAAGACCGTTTTGCTCCCATCGGAGAAGGCCGGCTGCTCACTTGCCGCGAGCATCACAGGAGAAGACGTTCGCGAACTGAGGAGAAGATTTCCCGGTGTGCCGGTTGTGACTTACGTGAACACCTATGCTGATGTGAAGGCTGAATCCGACATCTGCTGCACATCATCCAACGCAGTTTCAGTTGTCGAGTCGCTGAATACAGACACTGTGATCTTCCTGCCCGACGAGTACCTTGCAAAGAACGTCGCTCGCGAAACAGGTCGCCGGATTATTTTTCCGACAATAGACCCGAGAAAAGCCAGCGACGACACTCTCGATTACCAAATGATAGGCTGGCCTGGTCGGTGCGAAGTTCACGACAAGTTCACTGTAGAAGACATCGCAAATGTGAGGAAGCAATTTCCGGATGTGGTCATTCTGGCCCACCCTGAGTGCAGCCCTGAAGTTGTCGCCGCCTCGGATTTCTCAGGTAGCACTAAAGCGATGATCAATTACGTAGAGAAGACGGAGGCTCCGCGTTATCTGCTACTGACCGAATGCTCAATGGGCGAAAACGTGGCAGCTGCGAACCCGGACAAAGAGATGCTGCGGCTATGCAGTATTCGCTGCCCGCACATGAATCAGATCACCCTCGAAGATACGCTTCTTTCGCTCGAGAAGAACCAATATGTGATCGAGATTCCAGAAGATATTAGAGTGCGGGCCGCCCGCGCCGTTGAAAGAATGATCGCAATCGGCTCATCCTGATCCAACTCAACTAGGATATCCCTTGGCTGAAACCGAAGTCCTGATTATTGGTTGCGGCATTGCCGGCGCTACTGCAGCATTACGGTTAGCACGCAATCCCTCACGGCAAGTCACCGTCGTAACAAGAGCTCCAGACATCCACGAATCAAACACTCTTTATGCCCAAGGAGGCATCATCGGCCGTGGTCCAGACGACACTTCTGAGATACTAACCGAGGACATACTCGAAGCTGGTGCTGGCGCAAGTTCTCCACAAGCCGCACGTATCCTTGCTGAAGAGGGCCCTCTCGTCCTTCACGAGATTCTGGAAGAAGTCGCTGGAGTTCAGTTTGATCGGAATGAGGAGGGGTTACCGGTCTGGGGTCGTGAAGCAGCACATTCTCGACGCCGAATTCTGCACGTTGGCGATGTTACGGGAAAGGCAATCATGCAGGGCTTGGTGGCTGCCCTTAGTCGCTATCCAAACATCAAGATAGAGTCGAATGTCACCGCTGTAGACCTCATCACCTTTCCTCACCACTCAAGAGACCCGTTGGACAACTATCGACCCATCACGTGTCACGGCGCGTATCTCTTCAACCGTGAGGAGAAGACTGTTCATCGTTATCTCGCCAGCACTGTTGTGCTCGCCACTGGTGGCCTCGGACGCATCTATCGAAATACTACGAATCCTCCAGGGGCTCGCGGCGATGGACTTGCCATGGCTAATCGAGCAGGGGCCCGAATCGTGAACGCAGAGTACGTTCAGTTTCATCCGACAGCGCTCGCGGCCCCGGGCGCTGAAGGTTTGTTGATAAGCGAAGCTGTCAGAGGCGAAGGTGGAATACTTCTCACTCCAGATGGACGGAGGTTCATGCGGGAATATTCACCCGAATGGGAAGAGTTGGCGCCGCGCGATGTCGTTGCGCGTGCGATCCATCACGAAATGGAGAAGCACAATTTCACGTATGTGTTGCTGGACATAGCATCGCGAATGCCTGCTGACGCGATTCGTACTCGCTTTCCAAACGCCTATCGAGAATGTTTGAAAGCTGGAATCGACATCACGCAAGAACCGATCCCGGTAGTACCAGCAGCGCATTACTTCTGTGGAGGCGTCCTCGTCGACGAGTGGGGACGTTCGAGTATTGAAAATCTTTTGGCCGTGGGCGAGATCAGTTGTACCGGCGTGCACGGCGCGAACCGTCTGGCGTCAACTTCTTTGCTGGAGGGAGCTGTCTGGGGAGCGAGGGCGGCGAAGAGAATTGATGAAGACCTTACTAATGCATCAAGTGATCGGCCATCATTCGATTCAGTACCACCCTGGGATGAAGGTGGTCTTACCGCTGAGCCTGACCCGGCACTTATCCAGGGTGACCTGCAGACCATTCAGAACATCATGTGGCATTACGTGGGTCTGGTTAGAAGTGCTGACCGACTCTCGCGTGCGATTCGCGAGCTGCGGCATCTTTGGAATGAGATCGAGACGTTTTACCGAACCACTAAGTTATCGGACGGATTGATTGGACTTCGCAATGCTATCGAGGTCGCATTGATTATTGCTCAGGCCGCCCAACACAACAGGCACAGTAGAGGTTGCCACTACCGTCAGGACTCCGTGTCGTTCGAAGGTGATAGGCTGATCTAACTAAGGCCGATATAAGAATGCGGTGACTATGCCGAGAAAGATCTTGTCCACACCTTCGCAGATCACCTGTTTAGCCATAAGAAGCGCCGGTATGGGCTGTACCGCGTAGTCAATAAAGAATGACGGTATAGTCAGAATCAACCATATCAAGATTCCAAACCTCACGCCCTGGCCCAACCAGGGCTTGTTCTCAACTCCCCTGGCGTAAACGATTACTGATCCTATAGCAAACGAGAGATAGGCGAGGATGATGAAGACCATCTTTTCCTGGGCTTCAGGACGATACAGCTGAGCAGCCATCATGTAATCGGCTCGCAGCCAGATAGCATGTATGAAAAACCCGGTGAGGTTTGCCAGCACGAAGACCACGATGATTGTCAATACGAGCCTCTTCATGTTCATGGGGGTTCTCCTGAGCAAAGCGATCTATTTAACGCCAAGGAGCTCAACTTCAAATATGAGCGTGGAGTTTGGAGGTATGTCGGGAGGCCGGCCTTGTGGATAACCGAGGTTCGGAGGAACGACCAGTCTTCGCTTGCCACCTGTCTTCATCGACATCAGTCCTTCATCCCAACCCTTGATTACCTGGCCTACGCCGATGCGAAAATCAGCTGGCGCGCCGCGATCGTACGAGCTATCAAACTGTTTTCCATCTTCCAGTGTGCCAATGTAATGGACGGTTACCGTCTGACCTCTTTGCGGTGTTGGTCCAGTTCCTACGCGCAAGTCGGTATAACGCAATCCGGATGGAGTGGTGATCTCTTCCGGCCCACGATGAGTGATCACGTACGCAGCGATCGAAACTGCCAAGGCAATAACGATCAGAATCGCGATCGTCCGAATTGGCCAAGCCTGGCTTCGCCGAGGAGCTGGACCTGCCATGTACCCTTTCGGTCTCTTCTTTGCTTTTGCAGTCTTACGGTGTCTGCTCTGAGGCAAGCCCGAAGCGTCTCCTTTGTTCGAGTGAAAAAGCGGTGCGCACTTATACCGCCTTTCACGGTTCAGTTACAAGCAACTCTTTGGAGTGCGGTGGCAGAGCGAAGCAACGACACCGCTTTGGATGGTTGTGTGATGTCTGAAGCCTCGAGTTGAAACCCAAGCACTGTCCAAAGC
>JBKPAL010000120.1:0-7992 GCA_046726395.1 Acidobacteriota bacterium | reverse complement strand
TCCGTGGATTGTGCCGATGACCGCGCTATCAAGCGTTCGTTTGTAACGCATCCATCTTTGGCGTTCGCGGTGATCACATTCGCTGAGAATTCGATCGAGATCTTTTCTTAGTCGTTCGCGCATTTCATTCGCAGCGCGATTAGTGAAGGTGATTGCGACGATCTGATCGATGTTGAGGTTTTTGTTTTCGAGAAGGATATGTAGATAGCGTTTGACAAGTACGGTCGTCTTGCCGGAACCTGGGCCAGCAGTCACAGAGACGTGACGGTCGAGCGTGTGCGCCGCTCTCTCCTGCTCGGGTTTTAAATCACGCCTGGTAGTTATCACTTATCTATCAATTCCGTGTGGAAACTCTAAAGTCGAGTGTGCTGCATTCTGAGCGGGGGTAAACCACCCTTCCCAACCAAGAGACTCTTGATCTTGAATGACTGACATCCCGCGTTGAACGGCTTTCAAGCATCGACCTCAAACTCAAGAGAGGAGTCTCATAGTTCGGAAGGGTGGTTTACCCCCGCTTCAAGATTCGTTTGATTCAATCTTCGAAGTTTGTCGCGCAGCTGGGATTCATCAGCTTATCGATTAGTCATGCCTGCGCTTTCTTTCAATCCGATACTTGTCGTATCTACAAACCGCTATGAAGTCACAGTACTTACACGTCTTGTAACCTTCTGATGGTTCGACGTGGAATTGTCCTGCACGCATCGTGTCGAGGAAGTCCCAAATACGCGCTATCACTTCCGAACGAAACCGATTCCACTCGTCGCTGGAATAAACGGACTTAACCTTTCCTAGTCCTAAATACTCATCGAACTCTGCTCGATACATCCCGGTGTTGCGTCGATCAGTTCCGCCGCGCAACGTGTAATAGCCACCTCCGGCGATCTGCTGTTGAGGAAAGAACAACTGCTCGAGTGCTTCGAGGTAAATAGGAATCTGCAAACTGCGCCCTTCTTGAATGTCCGGTTTTTTCGCACCTTTCGAAAGCTTGTAGTCGTAGGCGATGAGCGTGTTGTCAGCAGCGATATCAACTCGGTCGATCTGACCACTGATTTTCATCGTCTCTTCGCCGACAAATCCCGGACGCCGTAGCTCGAGTGGTTCGCTGATCGAATGTGGATCTTTTGCTACCGACTGTGTCATTCCAAACGCTAATTCGAATCGCGACGGCGCAACCTGCATTTCCTCCGTCTTTTCTTGAATTCCCATTTCGAAGAGCAGCACCTGTTCCAGAATGATCTTGCGAATCGCGCGATCGAGCTGCCAGATCTGCCGGTTCAGCGGCGGTACAACTCGTTGATGCTGGTCGAAGACTTCATCAGCAATTTGTAAAAGCTCATCCGTCAATTGCGCACGTTGCTCCTTACGGAAACGCTCATCGCGGTGCTTCTCAAAGAAGCGTCTCAAAATATCGTGAAGCAACTTGCCTGAATCGAGCGCATGTAGATCAAGCGCAGCTTCGCCCCGTGGTTCGAGCTTCAGCATTCGCTCAGCAAAAAAGCGGTACGGACAGTTGCCGAATGTTCCCAGGCCGCTTGCACTATGAACAAAATCGGATCCGAATCTGCGACTGACCAAGCGCAAGAGTTCGGGATCGGTAATCGCACCGTCATAAGGCCCGAAGCTCGGGCCGCTGCGCTCCCGTTCAATTAGAATTCGTTGCAACGCAGATTCGCTGACCAGGCTGTCGTTGCGAGCGAGCGTTAAGAACCGATTGACTTGAGGTTGAGATCGCAACCGCACACGATCAGGACCGGTCAGATGTCGCTGTTCTTGTCGAACGAGGCTTATCGTGAGTTCACGTGCAGATGACGCGGCTTCGATCTGTTTCCCATCGTAATCGGGTCGAACGACCTGCTCCGTTGGAATCTCTGCTGGCGCGATCGCGCGTCGTAACTCATCGATGTAGTACGAGGCTACGGTTTCGTTATCACCTTCAAGGAGCAGTGGCCGTGTCAGGTAAAGGCGCTCAGTGGCTCGGCAGGCAACCTGATAAAAATAGTGTTCCTCCTTTAGAAGCGTTTCAGGTGAGATGTCCTCGAGCACCAGTCCATATCGCTTCAGTCGCTCACGTTCTTCGTGTGGATAGATCCAATCGCGCGAGGCTTTGAGTGGAAAGCCACCTTCAACAAGGCCCGCAATGAACAAAGCTCGAAAACGCAGACCGCGAACGTCTGTAGCCTCAAGCACTCGCAAACCACCACGTTGAGCTGTTCCCAGCGTTACGGTCTGCGAGCCTAAACAACGACGCAATTCCTCTATGAATGTTGGTAGCGATACAGACGCAGTCTCGTCGTGAATCAGCTGAATGCTCTTTACCGTGGTCAGAAGCGCGCGACGCAACGCTTCAAGCGCATGTAGATCCAGAGTTGCTCGCGGCAGCTCATGTTCCTCGGTGCGCCGGACGGGTCGATTTACTTGCCTGCGAAATTGAAACTGATGCAGCAGCTTCATCAGGGCTACTTGCAGTTCAACTGGTTTACCTTCGCGCGGCACCTTCTCGAGATGTGCGGCGAAGCTTTTGATCACCAAAGCAGACCAGGCGAGCGCTGCAGGATGCACGTCGGTTTGTGTGCGACGCTTCTTTTCAACATTTGAGTCGCTCTTCGAAACTGTTTCGGCACTTTCAACCTGCGCATCCTCATCCTCGTCCGCAATATCAGTGCTTTCGATGTTCAATAGTTCTTTCGTTGCTGTGGCGGCCGGAAGCTGTTCGACCAATTTGCGACAGCGGTCCAACCAGTCAGTCAATCGCAGTTCAGCTCCTACGTACGCGATTATGTTTTCGAGAGCATCTGCGTCCCACCTGCCAATACGTAGTTCGGCTTTTCTTCGGTCGTCAGGCTCGGAACCAGAACTTCCATTCTCGCTTAGCAGATGAGAGTAGTTATCCAGGAACTCGAGCCATAATTCATCGACCTCTTCTGGTAGTAAGCGGAAGTAACCTGATTTGATCTGATCCGCCACCTGCGGCATTTTCAGCGCCCTCGATTCAGCGCGGGCCAGGTCATCCAGAACCGCCACCAATTTCAACACTGCTCGCGCGGCGGGAATCTCTGCAGCGACCACGCGTCGATTGAGATTGCACGGCAAAGACTCTTCACGCATGACACGGACGATCGTCTCCGCATACGACTCTCGTTCGCGCACGACTAGGGCAATGTCTGAAAGTGGAAAGTGCTTTAGTAAGACGAGGCGCTTGATCTCCTTAGCGATGGCGCGAACTTCTGTTTCACGATCCGTACAGTCGAAGTATCGGATCTCGCTTTGCTCAACAGGTTCGGAAGGTTCTTCGCGGTTTTGACTGTTGGAAGGATTAAAAAGAGTGGCTCGTAGTGGCGCTAGCGCACCTCGCACCGACTCCATTTCGAGATCGTGCTTAACCTCAAATTCTGCGATCGCCCTTAGTTGATTAGTTGTTTCTTCGAAGGGTTTGAAAATGTCTGGATTGCTGCCGTCATAGTTGAGATTAACTATTACTTCCGGAAAGCGCGGGACTAGCAATCGCAACATCTCGCCTTGAACGGGCGTGAAATCGAAAAAGCCATCGAGGATTAAGATCTTCGCGTTGCTTAACCACGGCAAAGAAACTTGCCGATTTTCCACTTCGCCCCTAAGTATTGTCAGCGCTCGCAGCCCATCGGCATCGTCTTCCGTGAGCCCGTTTTTTTCCAGCAAGTCGTAGTACGTCGCATAAACCAGTGCGACTTCATGGTCATACTCTTGCTGCAAAAAAATCTTCGGTTCGAAGCTTAATAAACTTGTCGGAACCTTATCCGCTTCTTCGGGTTCTTGATCGGCAGCGCGCTCACTGATTATTTCCTTTAACTCCACGGGAGTTTTTCCTGCGCGTTGAATTTCACCAATCAATGTCGCGAGCGTATTGACGCAACCATCGCTTTGAGCAAGCGGTCCGATTGCCTTTAACTTTCCCTGTGAAGCGAGCTGCTTAAGTATTTGCGATATTAAACTTCGCTTTAGAGGCAGCTCTTCTCTGTCGATGGGAATTCTCGGAGGAAAGCTCGTGAGGCGTTCTTCATCAACTGCGGTCGAAAGAACATGTCTTACGAAGCCGCGGAATAGATAAACGGGAAGTTCACCCCAAACTCCGCGGTTTGACTCGCCATCAAGTATGCCTTTAGTGACGACTTCGAGGAGGGGTTGTGACGCAGCCAGGTAAAGGAAACTGTCGGCCTGGCCTTCTGTGACGAGTGCGGCACATCGCTCTATCAGACGCGATCGGTTCTTTCCGAGTAATGGACCTAGCCAGATCTGTTTTGAATTACGTTCCAATGTTTCACTGAAATTCCACCGACCGCAGTCGGTGGATGGTTCATACCTAGCCTATAAACCCCTTTACCCCTCTCCATGCGCGCTGGATGTTAGAAGCGGAGTTGCGTCTTCCTCAACTGGATCTTCGCCAGCCACGAGATCTGGAAACAATCCACCTTCGTCTAAAGCCAAAGCCCGCGCTGTCTTATCGATCGGCTCGAGTTCGATCCCATCGCCGGATATCGCGCCTCGCTCTTTGAACTTTCGTGCGGTAACAAGGACGCGCGCTTCCAGTGAACCGACTCCTCTGTTGTAAGAATCCAACGCTCGATCCAAACCCTTCCCAATCTCCGCGAAGTGGTTTGTAAACACTCGCAGGCGGTCGTACAGCTCCTTGCCGAGCTTGCTGACCTCTTGTGCGTTGGCGGCCATCTGTTCTTGTCGCCATCCGTACGAAACGGCTTTAAGCAAAGCAATGAGTGTCGTTGGAGTGGCGATGATTACGCCCTGGGCCACGCCATCTTCAATCAGCTTTGGATCATTCTCGAGAGCTGCGCTATAGAAGGTTTCGCCGGGAAGGAACAGCAGAACAAACTCGGGCGTGGGCTGCACTGACTCCCAGTAAGACTTGCGACTCAATGAAGAGATGTGAGTCCTCACCAGCCGCGCATGCTCTTTCAGTTTGCCGCTGCGAATCTCGTCGTCGTTTGTTGAGATGGATTCATAGAACGCGTCGAATGGCACCTTTGCGTCGACAACGATAGTGCGGTTACCTGGCAAACGAACTATTACGTCAGGTCGAATGCGTCCATCTTCAGTTGCCAGCGTTTCCTGTTCTGTGAAGTCGCAATACTGAAGCATTCCGGCCAACTCAACAACGCGACGCAGTTGGATCTCGCCCCAACGTCCGCGGACGTGCGGTGCGCGCAGCGCCTTAACCAGATTTCCCGTTTCAGCCTGCAGCTGCAATTGAGCACCTGCCAGGGCCCTCACCTGTTCGCGCAATTCGGCGTACGCTCCGGCACGAGCTTTTTCGATCTCGCCGATTTTTCCATCCACCTTGTCCAAAGATTCACGGAGCGGCTTAACCACCAGATCGATCGCTTGTTGTCGTGCTTCGAGATCACCTTTTGCCGTGGTGTGAAAACGTTCGAGTGTTGAACGTGCGAGTTCCAGGAATGATTGATTGTTATCTTTCAGCGCATCTCGGGACAGAGCCTTGAACTTATGACTCAATTCCTCAGCTGCTTGTTGGAATGCTTCCTTCCGTTCACTCGCCGCTCGCCGTTCACCCTCAAGCGCCGCTCGCAAATGTGTGTTCTCGGCCCGCAGAGATTCACGGGTATCGAGTTCCTTATCAAAAGCGTCCCCGAGTTTTCGTAACTCGAGTTCTCGACTGGCCAGTCGTTCGGTCAACGTCGCGAGTTCGGCTTTCGATTCAGCCTTCGCGCGATTGTATTCATGACCGAGCTTCGAGCGGAGCACTAACCAAATCGCAGTTGCGCCTAAGACGATTCCTATGACCAGGATGAAAATCATTTCAAGAGTCACGGTTATGACGGTCCTATAACTTGAAGATGAGTTACCACACGCCGATCGGCCGACTCAGTGTAGCAGTGAGTGTTGCAAAAATGAAACAGCGTCGCGTTAACGGGCCAAGAGAAAATGCTACAGATGACGTTATTGACGAGCCAGGTTCCACTCAAGTGAAGCACATTCGCAGTTGGGAAGAAGGTTCAAGTTTCCCTAGCGCAGTTGGGAAGGGGGCAGTCGCTACATTCAAGGTTCGCTGGATTCAATGCGCCCCCGCTCAACATTGAACCCCACTCTCTATAGTTGGTATTTCTGTCAATTGCCATTTCCTTGTTGAGTCAATGATGAAGCTTATGAAAGTTGAGCGGGGGCGCATTGAATCCAGCGAACCTTGAATGTAGCGACTGCCCCCTTCCCAACTGCGCTAGGGAAGCTTGGATCCCACCTCCTGACCCCTTCCTCTGCTAGTTACCGTCAACTGCCACTTTCCGAACTGCGAATTTCCATCACTGCCGAGAGAGTCTATCTTTAGCTATCGACCGAAGCCTCGAACGATGCGCTCATAGACCTGTCGCGTGACTCGAACGTCTTTCAGATTGTACTCACGAATCTCGGCAAGCTTGCCTGCCTGATAAAGATCGAAAACCTTGCTGCCTTCGACCTCAGATGTTTTGCTTGATTCAACTCCAAGTGCCCACGCAAGGTCGTCCAGACTCACAGTACGTTTTGTACCAAGCCACCAGCGGTGCATCGTGTCGAACACACCGCGCACATTAAAGTCCGCCAGATTGACAAAGCGCCGGACGGAGAGGCTATTGACGAGACAGCGTTGGAAAATGAAAGGAAGATCGAACCCGATGATGTTGTGTCCTACCAACTCGTCTGTGTCGGAATCGAAGTCTTTCAACAGTTCGAGAAAATCGCGCAACGCTCGCTTCTCATCTTGCTCTTCGTTATCAGGATCAATGCCGAAGACGTATTCAGTTGTTGATTGTTGAAGGTCAGGAAAGTCCAGGCCGGCTACTGCTCCAACATGAACAGCAATGCTGAGCACGCGACCTGACGTAGCATTTAATCCGCCGAGTTGATAGCAGCGTTCCTCCTCCGCAGCAATATCTTCCAAATAACGTTGCTGCTGTTCCACGCGCATGTTGCCGAGACGCATCGTGCGTTCGAGTTGTAAGCCGACTCGCTCGCGAAAATCAGGTAGAGCAAGTGTCTCGATGTCTAAGGTGTAAGCGCGGGGTAGTGCGGGGTCAGTTCCCTGGTGCTCACGATACTGCTCAACGGTGATTGGTCGATACTCCGCTACGACAAACTGAGATCGATCCTGGAAAGCTTCTAACTTACCCGTTACCCCCCAAAGCCCGGGTTTGATTTCACTTTGGGTTTCTCGCGTTTCGGACCAAATTCTTAAGCTGATTTTTCCGGTAGCATTCTTCGCTTGAAGGTCGTAGTAGGGCCTTCCTTGTTGTGTGCGGCGCTGGCGGATTGAGGTAATTAAGACGATCAACCACAAGTCTTCAGCGTGAGGAATTTCAGGAATCGGAATATTGCCTCTCACGAACCCAGACTCTATCACAGACAAAATTTTAAATTTAAAATTTCAAACTTAAAATTTTGTCTGACTTCGGATCCGTGTCATCCGCGTTAATCCGCGGCTAACTTCTGATCAGAAAGGCGTAGTACTCGTTCAACCTCTGCATCCATAGTTCCAGCGACCATCATGCTCAACATTTTGTAGTCACCCATCAAAGACCAGAGTGGATGATCAAACGTAGCGGGCTTGTTCTGTTCGATCAAAAAATGACTGATCCATGCAGCACCGTAACCCGGTACCAAGGCAAGTGGCAGCCATTTCCATTTGCGACTGGCAATGAGTGCGAGAGCACAAGCCATGCCTGCTGTGGTGCCGAGTGCGTGAAGTGTTCGCGTTGTAGGCAGGCTGTGTTCTTTGACGTAGTGCGGCCAGAATTCTTCAAATGAGTTGAAGTTTGCCGGGGCCATTTAGGTGCTCCTTATTAGTCGTGTTTCATAGCAAGTTCTTAATTACGTTTTTCTTGACACGGTCCGTTTCGTAAGGGCTACCGGCCGGGTTGGCTTCTCGGCTTACTCTCTGCCGCGCCGCTGATTGACTTACCGGCGGAACCATTGACGGTTGCATCCGGCTTGCCGCCCGGTGTGAGGCGC
>JBKPAL010000119.1:0-21836 GCA_046726395.1 Acidobacteriota bacterium | reverse complement strand
AAACACACTGACGGCATCAAGGTGAGTGGTGTTAATCACTCAAGCAACATCGGTTATTTCCTCGGCACGCGGTACTCAGCACTCGACACTTAAAGATCGTTCTTTGAACGAGATCACGGGGCGGTGGTGATGGCGGCGCCTTTGGGGGGCATGGGCGCGCCCCATCGCCCCGTGCTGCTAACAGAAACACTGCAGTTCCTCGAGCCGACTCGAGGCGGTCTCTTCGTTGACTGCACGCTGGGTCTAGGCGGACACAGTGAAGCAATTCTCGAGTCGTCCGTCGAAACGCGCGTGATCGGTTTTGATCGGGATCCCGAGGCTCTCTCCTTCGCAGTTCAGCGGCTCGCAAGGTTCGCCAAGCGATTTCAAGCAGTGCATGCCGACTACCGCCATATCAAGAGCGAGCTTACTAAGCTTCGCGAGAGCGATGCAGCGGGCATACTCGTAGATCTCGGCGTTTCTTCGCTGCAGTTCGATTCGCCGCAACGTGGTTTTAGCTTTCGTTTCGATGCTCCGTTGGACATGCGAATGGATCCATCGGGCGAAGAGAACACCGCAGCGGATCTTCTGGCGCAACTTCCGGAAGCAGAGATAGCAAGAATTCTTTTTGAGTTTGGTGAAGAAAGACAGTCAAGGAAGATCGCGAGGTGGATTGTTGAGAAGCGTGAACAAGGGGAGCCGATAACCAACACCAAGAAACTAGCTGATCTTGTTGCCAGAGCAGTTGGTTCTAAGAAGTCTAAGCTCCATCCGGCAACGCGAACATTTCAGGCACTCAGAATTGCCGTCAATCACGAACTCGAAGGCCTGAGTAATTTCGTCGAAAACTCAATCGATCTTTTACAAGTAGGCGGTCGATTTGTCTCCATCAGTTTTCATTCGCTTGAGGATCGGATCATCAAGCAGGAACTGAGGCGACTGTCGGGTCAGTGCCAGTGTCCACCACGAGTGCCGCTATGCTCGTGTGGCGCACGGAAGGAAGTTCAAATACTGACTCGACGCCCAGTAACGCCTTCGGAAGAAGAGATTGAAGAAAACCCGCGCGCACGGAGCGCGAAACTGCGAGCCGCACAGAAGATTGGCGGAGAAATAAAACGGTGATATGAGACTCCCAACTAACCAACCTAATTCCAGAGTCCGTCGCGAACGCGACCGGCGCGCTCTTTCAAGATTGGCATGGCTACTCTTTTGTGCGCTGGTCCTGGCAGGCGGCTTCGTATTCGCAGCCCAGCAGCATTTCGCCGCTGTCCAATACGGATATGACACTGAATCGCTCCGTGTGGAGCGTCAGCAGTTACTGCGTGAGCAGCAGCAACTGTCGTTACAGAAAGAGCAAGCATCAGCGCCTGCACGTTTGGAGTCCGCAGCTCGAGCCCTGGGGCTGAAACCGATCGTTGCAGGTCAGGTCGGGACTTCCTCACCGAAACCGTCGATACAACCATCCACTTCGGCTATCGCGACCGCCTCCACCGCACTTCGCCGATAATTACGTTTTGGCCGCTCATCGTTAAGCGGCTTGTGCTGTCCTCTTCCCAGCACGCGCATGAAGGGATACTGCCGTAAATGCTCGCAAGGGTTTCCAGTCAAACCAAAATACGACCCGATGCTTCATCACGCCGCGCGCTGTTTGTCGCGGCCTTTATTGTCTTCTGGATGTTTGCGATCAGCGTGCGCCTGGTCTACCTGCAGGTCTCGCGACACGACACCTTGTCGGAACGAGCGCGGCAGCAGCAGCAAGATGCTATTGAGACCAGTCCGGTTCGTGGTCAGTTACTCGACCGAAATGGTCGCGAGTTGGCACGCAGCATCGACACCGACTCTATATTCGTCGCACCCGATGAGCTCAAGAAAGAAACTGTAGAAGCAACTGCAAACGAGGTTCGACGCACCGCGGAAGGTTTGTCGTCAACTCTCAACTTAGATAAACGAGCGCTCTCTCGACAATTAACGGAAGGTGTCGACAAGGGAAGTCGGTTCGTATGGGTTGCTCGCCGTCTGCCTCATGAGCTTGGCGAGAAAATCCATTCACAACAACTTGCAGCAGTGCACATTCAGCAGGAGCCTAAGCGCTTTTATCCAAACGGCTCGTTGGCAGCTCACGTGCTCGGTTTTGTTGGTCTCGACAACGTAGGACTAGGTGGAGTCGAACAAGTCTACAACCAAAAGATTAGTGGTGAACCGGGCCGATTGTTTCTCGAGAAAGACTCCGGCGGAAAAGCTTACGAGAGCTTCGAGATTCCTTCGCATCCCGGACAGACGATCCTTCTTACGATCGATCAGTCCGTGCAGTATCGCGCCGAACAAGCCCTCACGACAGCCGTTCAGAAAACACGCGCGAGATCGGGAAGCGCGATTGTCCTTGATCCTCGCACCGGCGAGATCCTTGCGATGGCCAACGTCCCCACATTTGATCCGAACAACGTGGGTGCCTCATCGCAACTTCAACGATCAAACTGGGCCTTACAGAACGTCTACGAACCTGGCTCAACATTCAAGATCGTCTCTTTTGCCGCTGCACTCGAAAAGGGACTCGCGAAACCCGATGACAAGATCGATTGCCAAATGGGCGCCATCACAGTCGCTGGACGCGTCGTTCACGATCATCACGCTTTCGGCACTTTGACCATCACAGAAGCGCTGGCGAAATCGAGCAACGTTGCAGCGATTAAGTTGGGTATTCGAGTTGGCGACGAGACGATGTATGACTACATCACTCGGTTTGGTTTTGGTGCTCGAACAGGAGTTGAGTTACCCGGCGAGACTGCAGGCCTGCTTCGTCCGGTCAAACGATGGCAGCCATCTTCCATCGGGTCCATCGCGATCGGTCAGGAAGTCGCGGTTACTCCATTGCAGATGGCAGCCGCATTCGCTGCTATCGCAAACGATGGGGTTCGTATCGCACCTCACCTCGTCAAAGAAATACGAACCTCGTCCGGTGTTGCCGTCTACCAGGCGAATCCTGACGACAGGCGAGTAATCTCTGAAGCGACGGCGAAGGCTCTGCGCGGCATGCTTGAGAGCGTGACCTTAAATGGCACCGCTAAACAAGCGCAGTTGGACGGTTATTCGGCAGCAGGAAAGACAGGCACGGCCCAGAAGATCGATCCGAAGACGAAGGCTTATTCCAGGACAAAGCACGTTGCCTCATTCGTTGGCTTTGCTCCTGTGAGTAATCCCGCAGTAGTCATTGTGGTAGTGATTGATGAACCCGCCGGGGCCTATCATGGCGGTGACGTCGCCGCGCCAGTGTTTCGTGAGATCGCCGAGCAGATCCTTCCCGACCTGGGTGTGGTTCCCGATACCGACTTCAAATCACCCTTTGAATTGATCGCACAAGATACAGCGCGGGTGGCTGTGGGCGATGCGACTGCGCGTGAAGTTCAGGCAGAAGCAGAACAGATGCGCAATGCACGAATTCCTCGCATAGCCGCCACCGACCAACAAGCCGGTGAAGTCGTGTACGCAGTCGCCACGGAAAAGTCGATCGTGATGCCTGACTTTCAAGGTCGCAGCGTGCGTGACGTAGCTCGCGCTTGCACTCAGTTAGGACTGCAACTCGAAGCTCACGGAGAAGGGCGAGTCACCAAGCAGAATCCGAAGGCTGGTCTGGAAGTACAGCCAGGGCAAGTCGTGTACGTGGAATTTAACCGGGCCAAGTGAGTCTGTTAGAGCTACAAAGAACCAATAACCCTAAGAGAGCGAGCCCAGACATGAACCCCGATCGAGTCTCCACCAAGGAGAATGCCGGAAATGCATTAAGATACAGGGTGGCGGCGTGCAGAAAACGATTGCGCACGATTCGAGCTACCCACAAAACCTATATCGACATGGATGAGGACGGAGAGCTTGAAAGTCTATTTCCAGCGAAACTGGGATCAGGTAATCATCCGGACCAGCCGTTCGCCGCTAACAATGACGATTTGTTACTTCTCGCTGGAGCAATGACGCAGGATGCGGAGATCACGTGAAGGTAAGAGAAGCAGCGAGTTTGATGGGCGCTACTGTTGAACCAGCAAGCGTCGAGTTGTTTGACAAACAGATAAGAGACTTTTCCATCGACTCTCGTTCGGTTGAAGCGGGCGAGCTCTTCTTCGCGTTGTCGCAGGAAGACTACGCCCGCGCCGGATTCAACGGAACGTTCGTGGATGCTCACAAGTTCATACCTGACGCATTCAATCGGGGAGCAGTTGCTGCGGTAGCACGAAAAGACAGACTTGAGGAGTTACAAGCGATCAAGAACCGGCTGTTGCTGGTCGACGATGCGATCGCGGCTCTTCAGACACTGGCGCGGCGAGTTTACGACTCGTGGAATCGACCGGTTGTGGGCATCACCGGTAGCGCCGGCAAAACAACGGCAAAGGAGCTTACGGCACATTTGCTTTCGGGTAGCGGCAGACGGGTTCTCAAGAGTGAGCGAAACTATAACAATGGGCTTGGCTTGCCATTGTCGGTTTTGCGAATGGTCAGCGAGGGAAGGTCACCTGATCAATTCGATGTGGCCGTACTTGAGATGGGCATGTCATCCCCGACGCACGAGATCCAGCGTCTCTGTAAAATTACACCGCCTGACGTTGGAGTCGAGCTCATGATTGCGCCGGTGCATCTCGAGTACCTTGGTTCGATAGAAAACATTGCCGCAGCAAAGGCTGAATTGATTGAAGGACTTAAGGCGGGCGGCACAGCGGTTCTGAATGCTGACGACCCCTGGGTAATAAAGATGCGCGACAAGCATGATGGGCCAATAATCACTTTTGGCATTGAGGAAACTGCTGACGTGTCAGCGAAGGATATCGACAGCGGCAACCTTGGAGTCATCGGGTTTTCTTTGCACACGCCTCTGGGAAAAGCTTCCGCGGAGCTGCCAATGAGTGGTCGTCATAACTTGATGAATGCCCTGGCAGCAGCAGCAGTGGCAACATCTTTCGACATAGGCCCCGAGGAGATCGCGGACGCATTGAAAACTGCACAGCCCCCGAAGATGCGAGGTGAGATTCTTGATTTCGCAGCGGGCTTCACTGTGGTGGATGATTCGTACAATTCAAATCCGCGTTCTTTGTTGAATATGGTGCGAACTGTGGTTGAGGGAAGTCGCTCGCGAAATCGGCGAATCGTAATTGCCGGTGAGATGCTTGAGCTTGGCAAAGACGAGGCTAAGTTGCATTACGAAGCCGGCGAACAGATCGCTGAAGCCGGCGTTGATGTTTTATGGGGAGTGCGTGGCTTGGCCAAGGAGGTCGTAGCAGGAGCAGCAGCGGCGGGCTTGAAGGACGCGACATTCTTTCCAGATTCTTCCGCTGCGGCTGCGGCAATCGTGAATGAAGTCAAGGACGGCGATCTCATTTTAGTTAAGGGATCGAGAGGCGTAGCGACAGACATGATCGTCAATGAACTAAAACGTCGTTACGCGTTGCTTGGTGAGGATGAGAGAGTTTGAACGTCTTACATCGAATATCAGGGCAAGACTTTGTGTACACCCGATTGATTTCGTAATCTGGATCTGACCTTACTGGGTAGGATTGAAGCGCGTCCGAAATGATCTACTACATCCTCTACGAATTAATTTACGGGCATTTCAAGGACAAGGAATGGTATCTCGTTAAAGCCCTCAACGTTTTTCAATATGTGACCTTCCGAACCGCCTACGCTTCGATAACCGCTCTTCTCCTCTCCCTACTTTTCGGGCGGCGATTAATCGAGGCCCTAAGGAAATGGAACATTGGTCAACAGATCCGCGAAGAGGGTCCGCAAGCACACATGGCGAAGCGAGGCACTCCGACCATGGGGGGCGTTCTGATCGTTGGCTCCGTAATCATCTCCACGTTGTTGTGGGCCAGGCTATCGAGTGTTTACGTCTGGACCATCATCTTGGCGACGCTGGGTTTCGCGGCGATTGGATTTCTCGATGACTACGCAAAGATGGCGAAACAGAGGAGCCTGGGGCTAACTGGAAAACAAAAGTTGTTGGCCCAACTCTTGATCGCAATTGGAGTCTGGGCTGTGCTCTATATCTCTACGAAGTATTGGGCCAGTGACTACACCTGGAATGTCAGCATTCCATTCCTGAAGTGGACCGCCAGACCTTTTGGCGTCACGTACATCGGCCCGTTTCTCTATCTTGGTTTTATCGTCATAGTGCTTTTGGGGTTCTCGAACGGGGTAAACCTGACAGATGGTTTGGATGGTTTGGCGATTAGCGTGACATTCATCGCGATGACGGCATTAACCGCATTGACGTATCTCAGTAGCGACGCTCGATGGGCAAGCTATCTGGATTTGACACACAGACCCGAAGCGGCGGAGTTAACCGTGTTCTGTGGCGCGATGGCCGGCGCCAGTCTCGGGTTTCTCTGGTACAACGCGCCACCGGCGGAAGTATTCATGGGAGATGTTGGCAGTTTGGCGATAGGCGGCGCAATCGGAACTGTTGCTGTACTCACTAAGCAGGAGTTCATGCTCGTGATGGTTGGTGGAGTGTTTGTGCTTGAAGCGCTCTCAGTAATGTTGCAGGTGAGCGTTTTTAAGATGACGAAGAGAACCACGGGTACTGGTCGACGGCTATTTAAGATGACTCCGCTACATCACCATTTTGAGATGCAGGATTGGAAGGAATCGAAGATCGTCTTTAGGTTTTTGATCCTGGCAATACTGTTTGCGCTCCTGAGTTTGTCCACACTGAAGTTGCGGTAAGGGGTTTGGGTCTTTGGTCTTGTAAGTTGTTCGTGGCTCGTGGTCAGTCGTCACAGCTGTAGGTGTGCTAATACCAAAGCCCTAAGAGCAAAGGCCCAAGACCAAAGACCCAAGACCTAAAACCTAAGACCAAAGACCATCGAAGGTAATGGAACTCAAGGGAAAGAAAGTTCTGGTGTTAGGAGCAGCGCGCAGCGGGATAGCTTGCTCGCGATTTCTCGTCGCGCGCGGTGCAACTGTCGCCCTAAACGATCGAAAGCCGATGCAGGAATGGAGTGGCGAAGCCTTAGCCTTAAAAGAATCCGGCGTCGGACTGCTGTCGGGCGAAGTTCCGGGTTGGTTGCTCGACCAAATCGAGCTGGTCGTCGTGAGTCCAGGAGTTCCCACCAAGTCCATCGCTATCAGATACGCAGAGAGAGCTGGTGCTGAAGTAATCGGCGAAGTGGAATTGGCATCGCGATTCATGCGCGGACGGATTGCAGCCATTACCGGGTCAAACGGAAAAACCACGACTACTACTCTAGTTGGGGAGCTGTTACGCCGTGCTGGTTTGCCAGTTCAAGTTGGAGGCAACATTGGCAAGCCATTGATATCGATGGTTGAGAGTTCGACGGATGACGGATGGACTGTCGCAGAGCTTTCAAGTTTTCAATTGGAGACAATAAACCAATTCCGACCATCGGTTGCGACAGTTCTTAACGTTACCCCCAACCACATGGACCGCTACGAATCGCTCAATGACTACGCGGCGGCTAAACACCGCATCTTTATGAACCAAACAAGTGACGATGCCGCCGTGTTGAACGATGACGACCCGATCGTTTCTTCTTGGGCCAATGCTCTTCGTGCGCATGTTGTTCGTTTCAGCGTCACGCATGAGCTTCAGGACGGGTTGTTCTTGCGCGGAAAAGAAATTGTCTGTCGCACTGAACAAGGTGAGCGTGTGCTAGCACACCGAGACGAAATGCAACTACGAGGCTTGCACAATGTTGAGAACGTCCTCGCGGCGTTTGCGATGGGACTTGCTTGTGGCGCCGGCCCACAGTCCATGCGCAAAACTATCAAACGTTTCGAACCAGTCGAGCATCGTCTCGAGTTCGTTTCAGATTTGGAAGACGTAAAGTTTTATAACGACTCAAAAGCAACGAGCGTTGACGCCACGGTAAAGGCGCTCGAAGCATTCATGGACGAACCAGGGAAGGTGGTGCTTATTCTAGGAGGTCTCGGGAAAAAGGCTCCGTATGCTCCGTTGGCCGAACTCGTGCGAACGAAAGTGCGAACGATGATTCTCATCGGTGATGATGCGGAAACTATTTTCCAGGAGCTTGGAAGTGAAACGCCAAGCAGACGGGCCCGCGATATGAGCGAAGCAGTGAAAGTCGCGTTTGAGTCTGCAGTGCCCGGCGATGTGGTTTTACTTGCGCCCGCTTGCGCGAGCTTCGACATGTTCGAAAGCTTCGAGCATCGCGGTCGCGTTTTTAAGGGTGAGGTTAGGGCCCTCGAAGCGGAACGGAAAATGATTAAGCAATCGGTTGGTAATTGACGTGGCCCGGAAACTTTACCCAGATAAATGGCTTTTCTCAGCGACTGTGGGACTCGCGTTGTTTGGCGTCGTGATGGTCTACAGCGCCTCGGCGATGTTGGCTCAGGCAGAGAATCATAGTCAGTACTACTACTTCGCGAAGCAAGGTATCTGGACGGGCATCGGACTCCTCGTCATGTTTGTGGTGATGCAGATCGACTATCGACACTGGAGAAATCGTAGCGTGGTCTTCGGGCTGCTTGTCCTGACTGTGCTAATGCTCTGTGCAGTTTTCGGTTTTGGGAAAGTAAACGGAGCTCATCGTTGGATCAAACTGGCTGGCTTTTCAATACAGCCTTCCGAGGTTTCCAAACTGACTCTCGCAATCTTTCTCGCTTATTTCCTTGAAAAGAGAGCGGGAGAAGAAAGCAATCTCATACGGACGTTTGTGCCGTGTGCCGTGATCACCGGGGCACTCGCGTTTTTGATTGTGCTTGAACCGGATCTGGGAACGGCTTTGATGTTGGGTGTGCTGTTCGCTGTGGTGACTTACACAGCCGGCGTGCGGCCGCTACACCTCGGATTAGCGGCCGCTCCCGCCCTTGTAGGCATCGCCGGTCTGTTGATTTTTGTTCCGTGGCGAATGCGTCGGCTGGTTACGTTTTTAGATCCCTGGGCCGACCCGCAGAACAACGGATTCCAGGTGGTCCAATCGCTGATTGCCATTGGTTCAGGTGGGGCCGATGGATTGGGTTTCGCACAAGGTAAACAGAAGATGCTGTTTCTGCCGTTTGCACACTCTGACTTCATCTTTGCAGTAATCGGTGAAGAGCTGGGCCTAGTTGGGGCGTTGGCGATCGTCTTTGTCTTCGCGTTATTTCTATGGCGTGGTCTACGCACCTCGTTATTGGCGCCCGATCGGTTCGGGATGTTGCTAGCGATGGGGATCGTTGTAGTGATCGTAGCTCAGGCGCTCTTCAACATCAGCGTTGTCCTCTCGTTAGTGCCGACGAAAGGAATCCCGCTACCTTTCATTTCCTACGGCGGTTCGTCGCTGGTACCAACTCTGGCCGCAGTTGGAATTCTCCTGAACATCTCACAACACACTTCCGGGTCGATTGACATGGATGCGCTGCGTTCGGTTTCGAATGTAGGCTCGGACAACGTGGCCAAAAAACCGGCGAGGCAGCTCGTCTCGTCTCGCCTTCGAATTGAACGATGCGGGTATTGATAGCAGCTGGTGGCACCGGCGGACACATTTACCCCGGAGTTGCAGTAGCAAAGGAACTTGAGCGTCGTGACAAGGAAAACGAAGTCAGGTTTGTTGGAACTGCACGCGGATTAGAAACGAAGCTGGTCCCTAAAGCGGGTTTTCAGCTCTCGCTCATTGAAAGCACGGGATTGAAAAACGTTGGGATGGTCGCACGAGCTCGGGGCGTTTTCGTTTTGCCAAGAAGTTTCAGCTCAGCTCGAAAGTTGATCCGAGACTTCAAACCCGATGTTGTGCTTGGTGCTGGCGGATATGTTTCTGGTCCAGTGGTATTAACCGCAGCATTAATGAACGTGCCCACGATGGTAATGGAATCAAACGCGTTTCCCGGTTGGACCAACCGAGTACTCGCGCGATTTGTTGATAAAGCCGCAGTGACCTTTCCCGAGTCATTGCCGTTCTTTCGAGGAAAGGGAGTCGTCATCGGAAACCCGGTACGTCGCGAGTTCTTTGAGATTCAACCGCGGAGCCAAAACGGAAACGAGTTTGCAGTGCTTGTTTTTGGTGGTTCGCAAGGCGCGCGGGCAATAAATGAAGCTATGGTTGCAGCGCTGCCAGACCTCGAAGCGTTTAAAAAAACGCTGCGGATCCTTCATCAGACAGGAGAACTGGATTTCGATAAAGTTCTCGATGGATACACCAAAGCTGGTTGGACCGGACGAGCGGAGGTAAGGCGTTACATAGACGACATGGTGACTGCATTCGCAAATGCTGATCTCGTTGTTTGCCGGGCTGGCGCTACGACGACGGCGGAATTAATTGCAGCTGGCAAGGCTTCGATCATGGTGCCGTTTCCTTTAGCGGCAGACGATCACCAGCGGAAGAACGCCGAAGCATTGGAAGCTGCGGGAGCTGCGAAGATGATTCTGCAGCAGAACCTGTCAGGAGCAACGCTTAGTAGGGAGATAGTGGCGCTCGCGCAAGATAGACAAAGGTTGGCGAGCATGGCCGAGGCGGGACGAAGATTGGCGAGAGGTGATGCAGCGGTGGCGGCAGTTGATTTGTTGGAAGAATTGGTGGGGAAGGAAATTTGAAATTTGAAATTTGAAATTTCAAATTTCAAATTCAAAAGACGTAAACGCAAGACGTAAACCGAAGACCAAAGACCAAAGACCAAAGACCTAAGACCTAAGACCTAAGACCCAAGTCCAAAACGAAAATTTGAAATTCTAAATTTCAAATTTAAAAATTTAAAAGATGTTTCGGCGCATTCAGCACGTCCATTTTGTAGGCATAGGCGGCATCGGCATGTCCGGTATCGCCGAAGTCCTAATCAATCTCGGGTTTCGTGTCTCCGGATCAGACCTCAAGCGCTCTAACGTCACCGATCGGCTCATGTCAATGGGTGTTGAATTCGCTGAAGGCCACGCGTCAGAGAACGTTGGCGATGCTCACGTCGTGGTCCGATCCACAGCCGTGCGCGACGACAACCCGGAGATTGTAGAAGCTCACCGTCGCTCAATTCCCGTAATCCCGCGCGCTGAAATGCTAGCCGAGCTCATGCGGCTGAAACCTCATTCCGTCGCCGTTGCCGGCTCTCACGGAAAGACGACGACAACTTCCATGGTAGCGACAGTGCTAGGACACGCGGGCCTCGATCCTACGATTGTTGTTGGAGGTGTCGTCGGCGCCTTCGGCTCGAACGCTTATCTCGGTACCAGCGATCTGATGGTCGTAGAAGCTGATGAGAGTGATCGGTCCTTCCTGATGCTCACTCCTACGATTGCGGTTGTGACCAACATCGATCGAGAGCACATGGACTACTACAACGACATGGAAGACGTTCGGACCTGCTTCACTAACTTCGTGAACAAGGTTCCGTTCTACGGAGTGTCCGTGCTGTGTCTCGACGATCCAAACGTTCAGGCGATTATTCCTCAAGTTGAACGGCGTCGCATGACTTACGGTTTGAGTGCGCAGGCCGACGTCTCTGCACACAACATTCGTTATGACCAAAGCTTTGGTTCAATCTTCACTGTTTGGCGAGGCGGCGAGTCGGTTGGCGATATTGAATTGCGCGTGCCGGGCCTGCACAACGTCTACAACGCCTTAGCTGCAATCGCGGTGGGATTTGAACTCGACGTTCAGTTCGCACAAATCGCAGAAGCGCTCGCGAGTTTTACTGGCGCAGGCAGAAGATTCCAATTCCGCGGCGAAGTGAACGACATTCTCGTCGTCGACGACTACGGTCATCATCCGACAGAAATCAAAGCTACGTTGGCCGCTGCGAAGATTGGTTCCGGTGGGCGGCACATCGTCGTTCTCTTTCAACCACATCGCTACAGTCGCACACATGATTTGATGGAGGAGTTCGCGCGTTCATTCAACAACGCGGACACACTCTTCGTTACTGACATTTATGCAGCGAGTGAAGATCCGATCGAAGGAGTGACTGCCGAGTCGCTGACTGCAGCCATCAAGCGATTTGGGCACAAGGATGTGCGCTACATCGGTCCGCTTGACGAAGCGGCTGCCATTATCAGAGAGCAAGTGCAGCCGGGCGATCTCGTTATCACTTTGGGCGCAGGCACGGTGAATCGTGTCAGTGAACAACTTCTGACGCTCTTACGAGAGCGATCAGAGACAGCAGCGACTTAATTATGTCAGCAGTTGCGGACGAAAACTTCAGGGAACGTGACCGAGCGATCGAAGAAATCGCGTCACGACTTGGTGTCCAAGCAGAACGGGGAAAGCGCTTCGCTGATCTGACCAGCCTGCGCGTGGGTGGCGCGATTGATTGGGTTATTTCTCCTGACACTGAGGCACAGGCTGCAGCCGTAGTCCACGAGCTAGATAAGGCTGGAATTGGTTGGCGGCCTCTCGGCTCCGGAAGCAATGTGCTGGCTGATGACGGCGAACATCGCTATGTCGTTCTCAGTTTGAAAGAACTCAAGGCTGACGTTCAATTCTCGGGCGATCGCGTTTCAGTCTCAGCTGGTTATTCACTACCCCGCTTGTGCATCGACGTCGCACGACAAGGCTTGTCGGGAATAGAGGGACTCGGAGGTATTCCCGGAACGGTTGGTGGCGCGCTTTGGATGAACGCGGGCGCTTACGACCACGAGATAGGCACGGTGACGGAGTTCGTCAGAGTGGCTCGAGATGGACAAGTGGTGGAGATACCAGGTACCAGCGTCCAGTGGAACTATCGCCACACATCGTTCAAAGAAGGCGAGCTGCTTCTAGGCGCAACGCTTCGCTTAACTCCAGACGATCCCGAAAAGATCAAGGCCCGAATGGAAGACGCCAAGAGCCGGCGACTCGCAACGCAGCCACACGGTGCTCGCTCTGCCGGGTGCTTCTTTAAAAATCCTCCAGCGGGAACCGTGGGTACGGGCAAGATGATCGACGACCTGGGAATGAAAGGCACTCGTAAAGGTTCGGCTGTTGTTTCACCGATTCACGCGAACTTCATCGTCACTGAAGGCGAAAACGCTCGTGCGGAAGATGCGTTGTCATTAGCGGAAGAGATTCGCGAGCGCGTCAAACGCGAACATGGAGTTGAGTTGGAGTATGAGGTTGAGCTTTGGCGCGCGAACAAGCCAGCTGCTGAGCAAAACAAGAACCCCGAGTCGCAGACAGAAGAGGAGCAACAATGAGAGAACAGGCAGTGGTCCAAAAGGTAGGAAATCGAAGTGGCATGGTTTCGGGCCGGCGTTCCTCAGGAAACTCACAAAAGCCGGCGAGGCGCGAACGGTCTCGTGCTGAAAAGCCCGCTGAAAGATTTCGGACTGCGCTTCGGTATCTGCCGGCAATACTGAAACTGTCGTCAGCGGTTGTCATCGGACTGCTTCTTTTCAGTGCCTATCGAGCTGCGGCCTCTGCCAGCTTCTTCGAAATCAGAAAAGTTGAAGTGCAGGGAATTTCGCACACAACCGCCGCAGAGGTTGATTTAACAGTGAGACGCGAGGTCAGCAAGATCGGAGTCTGGAATGCTGACCTTCAGCAGTTGAGTTCAAAGCTCCAGCAGTTGCCGTGGGTTCGCAAAGCAGTTGTTTCGCGAGTTCTGCCAGACGGCGTGCGCGTACGAATTGTGGAGCGTGTTCCTGTTGCAGTGGTCAGAACATCGACGGGTCGTTTTCGGTGGATTGATGAAGACGCAGTGATGCTGGGTGAGATGGGCTCGAGCGATCAGATGCCGACCTTCTTCCTGCGTGGCTTAACCGAAGACGATTCGGAAACAGCACGAAAAGAGAATGTCGAACGAGTCGCTAGCTTCCTGCAGTTGCAGCGCGAGTGCGACGCAGCTGGAGTCTCAGAGCGAGTGAGTGAAATCAACGTCGCTGATTTGCGCGATGTGCGTGCCCAGCTTGCAGGCAATGATTCACAGATTGAGATGCGACTCGGCGGACAGAATCCGGGCAGTAAATTAATTAAGGGTTTGGGAGTTTTGGACGAGCAACGCAAGCTGCCCAATGGAGAGTTCATTAGTTACATAGACCTCAGCCAGAAGAAACGGGCTGTAATTGGATTTGTATCTGGCGCTCGCGTTTCGACTCCAACGGCGGACACAGTTGAAAACGAACGCGCTCCTGAGGTCGCGGTGAGTTCGAAGAAGGAGCGAGAAAAACCTGTCAGTAGAGATTCGAACGGAGGTCGCAGCGATAAACCTAAACCCGACAAATCGAAAAAACCGGATCGGAGATGAGCCGGTCGGCGAGTCGTTTCGCAGAAGGAGCACCGTAGATGGCTAAGCGTTCACAGTACACAATCGGCCTCGATATCGGGACGAGCAGGGTGACGTGTATCGCTGGCGAGATCGGTGAGGGTGGACTGCTGAATGTTGTCGGGATTGGTGAAGCAGAAGCGCGAGGACTTCGCAAAGGAGTGATCGTCAATCCGGAAGCTGCGGTAGATGCGATCAAGAAAGCGGTTGACGAAGCAGAACGGATGAGTGGTCTACAGGCTGAAGAGGTGACGATCAACTTAGCTGGTTCTCACATCCTCGGCTTCAATGGACAGGCAATCGTCGCGGTATCAGGACGAGATCGCGAGATAACAACCGACGACGTACGACGAGCTATCGATTCAGCTTGTGCCATTCAGCTGCCCGCGGGCAGAGAGATTGTGGATCGCCTGCCACAGGAATTCATTGTTGACGATCAGGATGGCATTAACGATCCGGTCGGAATGATTGGCGCTCGGTTGGCCGTTAAGGTGCACATGGTCACGAGCCCGGTCACCGCTCGCCAGAACGCTATCAACGCAGTCAATCGTGCCGGTCTAATCGTTGCCGACATGGTCCTTGAACAACTCGCCGCCGCCGAAGCTTCTTTAACTGACGACGATAAGGAGTTTGGTGCGGCATTAGTTGATATCGGAGCCGAGACTACCGGCTTGGTCATCTATCAGCGCGGAGCGGTGCAACACACCGCCGTGTTTCCCCTCGGTGGCTCGCACTTTACTAATGACATTGCCTTCGGTTTGCGTACGCCTATACCTGAGGCCGAGCGGATCAAACGCACTGTTGGTTGTGCGTGCAGCAGTTCATTAAGCGAGATGCAGCGCGGCGAACTTGTTGATGTTCCTTCAGTTGGCGGTCGCGCTCCACGACAACTCTCGCGGCAAATACTCTGCGACATCTTACAGCCGCGTGCGGAAGAGGTTTTGATGCACGTAGCGGATGAGATTAAAGACGCTGGTTGGGAACGACAACTCTCCAGCGGCGTCGTGCTCACTGGCGGTGGGGCCTTATTGAACGGCATGACGGAAATTGCCGAGCAGGTTTTCGACGCTCCAGTACGGGTCGGATTTCCTGAAAGAGATCGGTTCGGAGGTTTGGTGGAAGATGTTCAGAGTCCTGCGTGGGCTGCCGCAGCAGGTCTCGCGTTGGTGGCACACCGCGCACAAGCAAGTGAAATGCGTGCAGGCGTTGCGCGCAGAGGATCGACAGGTAAGCTGACGCATTTCGTTTCCCGATTCCGAAATCGTTTCAGTAGTATTTTTTAACCATTTGTTGTATGCTCTCGGCCCGGCTGCACAAGATATTGTCCGCAATATATCGATGCCGATGGCACGAGCAACCCAATATAGAAGAAAGAGGCCCTGGACGCCTTCACGCTTCGGCAGAGAGGAAATAACTATGGCACCGGACGCTCGTCACGGAACTGGCATTAATATCTTCATAGATGATGACCCGCCGATTACCGGCGCACGCATAAAAGTTATCGGCATTGGCGGTGGTGGAGGCAATGCCGTTAATCGGATGATTGAAGCAGGCATCGAAGGAATCGAATTCCTGGTTGCCAATACCGACCTGCAGGCGCTTAAACGATCTCGCGCCCCAATCAAAATTCAACTGGGAAGCCGGCTCACCAAAGGACTGGGAGCTGGCGCTGATCCTTCCGTTGGCCGAGAGGCCGCGTTGGAAGACACTGACAAGATCATTGAAGTGCTTGAGGGCGCGGATATGGTGTTTGTCACTACAGGTCTAGGCGGTGGAACCGGCACAGGGGGGGCGCCGATCATTGCTTCGTTGGCTACAGAGCTAAACGCCTTGACGGTGGCAGTGGTGACGAAGCCTTTTCAATTCGAAGGCCGACGCCGAATGCATCAGGCGGAGCAGGGACTGCGCGAACTGCACGAATGCGTAGACACCGTAATTACGATTCCAAACGAGAGACTGCTGCACACGGTCGAGAAGGGTGCCTCGTTAGCCGATTCGTTCGGCGTTGCTGACGATGTGCTGCGGCAAGCGGTGCAGGGAATCAGTGACTTGATTACGGTGCCGGGTCTGATCAACCTCGACTTTGCGGACGTGAAGTCAATCATGTCCGGAATGGGCATGGCGTTGATGGGAGCTGGACACGCGCGCGGTGAAAACCGAGCGATCGAAGCGACTCAGCAAGCAATCTCGTCCCCGTTACTTGAAGAGGCGAGCATCGAGGGCGCACGCGGTGTCTTGATCAACATCACGGGCGGCAACGACTTGACCTTGTTCGAAGTGAATGCAGCCTCAACAATCATCCGTGAATCAGCAGATGAGGATGCCAACATCATCTTCGGAGCGGTGATCGACGAAAACATGCACGACGAGATGAAGATCACTGTCATTGCAACTGGTTTCGAACGCGAGGCTGTGGCGATGGCGTCTTCAGTAACGCCGGTCGCTGTGCCGACGACCGCGCCGCGGTTCACGCCTCGTCCTTCAGATGATCTACCGCGACCTATGATGGCTAACCCACGCGCCGACGATCTCGATGTACCAACCTTCATCCGCAAGAAGGCGGATTAGAAGCTGACCCACTTAAAGACTCAGGGCCCGGATTCACCTCCGGGCCTTTTTTATTCAGTGTTCGAGCTGTTCGACCTTTCGTGCTGTTTCGTGTGATTTCGTGGATCGGTTCGCTTTCGACTCGGCATTTAGAGTGCGGCGGAAAAGAATCGATCCACGAAGTCACACTGAACACCACGGAGCACAGCCGCCTCTTTATCTGTGTCGTCTGTGTAATCTGTGGGTGAATTTGCTATAAGTAGCGCAAAGTCACACGACGCCATTCGGCCAAAGGACAACAACCCATGCTGAATAAAAGATTGCTTCTCGCTCCTGCTCTGCTTGGCGCATTGGTACTCACCTTTCCTATGCGCGTAAGTCTCCAACGAACGCAAAAGCCGCCGCTCCATGGCAAACAGTGGATGGCCATAACCGGCAAGCCACTCGCCGCCACCGCCGGAGCGATGACTTTCCAACGCGGAGGAAATGCCGTTGATGCTGCATGCACGATGATTGCCGCAACGTCCACGATGTGGGACACGCTCTCGTGGGGTGGCGAGACTCAAGCCCTGATCTATAACCCGCGTACCGGAAAAGTCATCGGCATAAACGCACTGGGAGTTGCTCCATCGAATGCGACGGCTGATTTCTATAAATCGAAGAATCTGAAGCACCCGCCCGAGTACGGCCCACTAGCGGCCGTAACTCCAGGCACGCCCGGCGGGATTCTCGTGATGCTGGCCGAATATGGAAAACTCAGTTTGAAAGACGTACTTGAGCCGGCAATAAATCTCGCCGATGGTTATCCAATCGAAGCACAGCTAGCGAACACAATCGAACGTGAGAAGAGGCGACTGAAGGAGTGGCGCTATTCAAAGGAAGTCTTGTTACCGCACTTGGGAGAAAAGCGTGAAGCGCCCGTCGCCGGAGAAATGTTTCGACAGCCGGATCTCGCAAGCACGCTCCGAAAGCTGGTCGAGGCAGAACAAAAGGCATTAGCCGCGGGCAAGAACCGCAAGGAGGCGATCTATGCCGCCTACGATCGCTTCTATCGCGGAGACATCGCTAAAGAGATCGCTCGCAGTGTGAAAGAAGAAGGTGGATTGATCACTGAGGAGGATCTCGCGAAGTGGCAAGTCAGAACAGAGGAACCCGTCAGCGTCAACTACAAAGGCATCGAAGTCTATAAGCTAACTCACTGGACGCAAGGTCCGGCGATGCTGCAAGCCTTGAACATTCTCGAGAACTTTGACCTGCGCTCGATGGGCTACAACAGTACTCGCTACATTCACACGATTTATCAAACCATGAACCTTGCGTTTGCCGATCGTGACTTCTACTACGGCGACCCCTACTTTCCTCCGGCGGAACCAATCCGTGGTTTGCTCTCAAAAGACTATGCGAAACAACGAGCCAAACAAATTAATCCGGATCGCAACGATCCAAAAGCCGGTCCAGGGGATCCCTATCCATTCCAAAGCGAGAGCAATCCTTATCGAGCGCTGTTGGACAAATGGCCTGTTCCTGCATCTCCGTCGCGAACTTCAGGAGGTTCAGGAAGCCAGGATGCGACACCTCCGTTAAGTGAAAATCAGACAAGCTCAGATGATTTTCTACGGTCCTTTTACGCAGGGACGACTTCGGTTGAGGCTGCGGACGCTGAAGGCTGGGTTGTATCAGTGACTCCGAGCGGAGGTTGGATACCGGCAGTCATTGCTGGTCGCACAGGAATTGGCTTGAGCCAACGAGCGCAGAGCTTCGTAACCGATCAAGCCGAGAACCCCTTCAATGTGATCGAGCCGGGGAAACATCCGCGAGTCACGTTGACCCCTACGCTCGCGTTGAAAGATGGCAAGCCTTTCCTTGCTTTCGCCGTGCAGGGTGGTGACAGTCAGGATCAGAACTTACTGCAGTTTTTCTTGAACGTGGTGGAGTTTGGGATGACCGTGCAAGAGGCGGTGGAGGCTCCGAACATCAACAGTTTCCAGATGCGCAGTTCCTTCGGTGAGCATGACACGCGGCCTGGAAGATTACTGCTCGCGACCGATTCAGTGTCTCCCTGGGTACGCAGTGAGTTAAGGAAGATGAGCTATGAGCTAACGTTTGAGGACCGGACATCTGGTCCGATCAACGCAATCTTATTTGATCGCGCGCATGGGACAATGTGGGGTGGCTCCAGTAATCATGGCGAGGATTATGGGATAGCCTGGTAGGTGTCAAACAAATCTCAGGACAAAAAGAGAGGGCGTCGACCTCCCCCAAGACCGACGCCCTTGCCTTTATCTCAGTTCTCCCATGGAGAATTAACGATGGGGCAATGCTATAGAAGCACCTCGCCCGCTGGGTTGCATCCAGCTTACAAAGCCTTAACGAGGCTGTGACAAATTTATCGCGAAAAGAATTCCGATGGCTGGTCCAACAGTCCGTCCTTTTGGATCCTGGAAATCACCGATCACCTCCGACTTAATCGTAAGCGGGTCGGTGGGTCTCACTCAACCACGGCTCGATAGAAATGACATCTATTGGATCGAGATGAGGCCGAACGAGGGCGGCCGCAACGTTATCGTGAAGCGTGATTCCTCCGGGGGCCTCACGGATGTTATTCCACAACCCTTCAATGCGCGCACGAGAGTTCACGAGTACGGCGGTGGAGACTATTTGGTCCACGACGGCGTTGTCTATTTCTCGAACTTCTCAGACCAGCGGCTGTACGTTAAGCGATCCAGGGGAACGCCAGAACCAGTGACCGGGCCCGCAGCAATGCGCTACGCGGATGGAATTGTCGACGTTAAGAGGAATCGTCTGATCTGTGTTCGCGAAGATCATTCCGACGCGTTGCACGAAGCGGTAAACACGCTTGTTGACATAGAGTTGGCCCAAAGAAACGAGTGTGGTCGTGTGTTGGTTTCGGGAAGCGACTTTTACTCGAGTCCGGTCTTGAGTCCTGATGGGCAACGTCTCGCGTGGCTAAGTTGGAATCATCCAAACATGCCATGGAACGCCACTGAGCTCTGGGTTGGTGAATTTGCGAGTGACGGTTCAATTGTCCGCAAAACGCGCATCGCAGGTGGCGCGAATGAATCGATATTTCAACCAGAGTGGTCACCGGATGGCGTGCTCTACTTTGTTTCGGATAGAAGCGGTTGGTGGAACATCTACCGAACTGATGGTGACGCAGAATCAATTGAAGCGTTGCATCCGATGAAAGCTGAGTTTGGATTGCCGCAGTGGGGGTTCGGAATGTCCACCTATGCCTTTGCATCGGCTGAAACTATTGTTTGTTCTTATATCGACCAGGGTTTTGCCAGCCTCGCAACAATCGACACGCGCACGCGGGAGCTTAAATCGGCAAGCGATCGATTTACCGAGGTAGGTTACGTGCGGGCGAAATCGGGAAAGGCAGTTTTTCTAGGTGGCTCACCTTCAGAACCACTATCCATTGTCGAATTAGATCTCGCGAGCGACGAAATTCATGTCTTACGTAGAGGGAACGATTTGAAGATCGATCCCGCTCTGATTTCAGAACCACAGGCCATCGAATTTCCTACCGAAGATAACCTCACCGCCCATGCGTTTTTTTATGCACCAAAGAACCCAGAGTATCGAGCGCCTGAAGGCGAGCTCCCACCGCTACTCGTGAAGAGTCATGGTGGTCCGACATCCTCGGCTCGTACATCACAGAGTCCGAGCATTCAGTATTGGACCAGCCGAGGCATTGCAGTGTTGGATGTCGACTATGGTGGCAGCACCGGCTACGGTCGAGCTTACCGTGAGCGACTGAGAGGCAAGTGGGGAATAGTTGACGTTGACGATTGCGTTAACGCTGCTCGTTATCTTGTAGCAAAGGGCGTGGTTGATCCGCAGCGGTTGATGATCACCGGAGGAAGCGCAGGTGGCTACACGACTCTGTGCGCGCTGACTTTTCGAGACACCTTCAGAGCCGGCGCGAGCCATTACGGTGTCAGCGATGCTGAGGCACTGGCGAAGGATACGCACAAGTTCGAGTCGCACTACTTGGATCAACTGTTTGGTCCTTATCCCGAGCAACGAGGCATCTACTACGAACGCTCACCTATAAACTTTGCGGACCACCTTTCCTGCCCGGTGATCTTCTTTCAGGGTTTAGAGGACAGAGTGGTGCCTCCCAACCAGGCTGAGATGATGGTAGAAGCTTTGAAGTCTAAGGGAATTCCCGTCGCGTACGTTTCGTTTCCTGGTGAGCAACACGGATTTCGACAGGCGCCAAATATCAAGCGCGCCTTGGACGGCGAGCTTTACTTCTATTCACGTGTATTTGGATTTGAATTAGGTGAGTTGGAGGAGCCGGTTGCGATTGCGAATCTAGGTTAGGGGGTATTGATTTCTTTTGTGACTTCTCTGTGACTCCGTGCCTCAGTGGTTTTCTTAGGTGGAAAATCTCGAGCCAAAAGAGAACCACGGAGGCACGGAATCACAGAGAACTCACAGAGAAAGAAAACAAAAACGCGGCGCCGTTGTGACGCCGCGTTCTCTCTTGCCCTTAGCTTAATCCGCCTGATTACTGCTGGCACTCACCGTTGTTGCGTGTGATGATCGGGCTGAACCTTAGTTGATATTCAGCTGAAGTAATGAACGAGCACACCATCCCGCGATAGTTACCGGGCTCTCGATTCTCCAGTATGTTCAACCAGAAGGCATAGCCACCTGGATCCGGATCTCGCTTCAGATAACCAAAGTACTCCATCAGGACGAAGACCTTGTTGAAGACCGCCTGTGCGAAGATTGGATTGTCCGCTAGATCGCGAACTACCGACGCCCGACTCTCAGTCAGACTACTACCGGTGCGATAGCGAGCGATCAGATCAGTACGGATACTCGACAGGTTCACACCTTCCGTATTGACGATGTTTTGCAGTGCCGCATCGACAAAGGACTCGGCGGTATTCAAATGCTGATACTGCAGTTGAAACTCCGGTCGTTGGACAAAGGCGTTCGCATAAGCGAGTTTCGTCGCATCCAGATTTGGTCCTTCTACTATCAAAACACGGTCGGCAGTGAACTCTGCATAACTCAATTGCCGTCCGAGAAGTGCCTTGTAAGCACGGTAGACAAAGGAGCCACCGCGCTGAAACTCCTGTTCAGTGAAGAAGGCAGCTGCAACATCG
>JBKPAL010000118.1:0-4086 GCA_046726395.1 Acidobacteriota bacterium | reverse complement strand
TCTCACCCTGCGCGAAGAATTCATTTCCGGTTTGGCTGATCAGAACTCTATAGCCAAGACGAAGATTCTGATAAGCCGGAAACGAGGTTTGCTCAACTACGTTCGCGACGTTCCACTGTCCATTAAGGTTAGCCACCGTTGCCGGTGCCGTTTGTGCTGGACTTGCTTCACTTTGTGATCGTGTCGGACTCTCTATCACCGGCGACCGTGTATGCTCCTCATTTGTCGCAGTGGGTGCGGATTGCGCCGCAGTAGATGCGCCCGACTTCCGCTCATCAAGTTTATGCTTAATGACAACCGCACCCGCACCAGCGCCGATCGCGAGAACGATTAGAATCGTCCATGCTCGCCAACCTAACAGCCCCGCTGGTCTAGTGCGCGGAATCTGCTGGTGCGGTGTGTTCCCTCGTGAAGTACCTACAACAGTTGCCTCAGGATCAACTTCCGGAATCAGTGACGTTCCATCGTGTAAGCAGTAGGTAAGCGAGTCGTCGGCGTACGTTCGATTGCAAGTGGGACATCGTTTCATTCAATCATGGTAATTCCTATGACAACGAGCAGACGTGAGATAACTGAAAAACAACAGGAATATCAGAGTTGCTAAATACATGCGGTACTTGAAAGCCGCGACATCCTTTCGCCACAGATCGAATGTTGAATCGGTGAGTTCCCATTTCTGCTTCGGCAAATTTTTGGAGGCTACTGTGAGAGGTGTAAGAGTGGTGGCGGCGGCTGCCGGCGGTGTGGCTGCAATGGCGTGGCTTCTTAGTAAACGTCGAAATTATGATTTCGCGGGCAAGGTCGTCTTGATAACGGGCGGGTCGCGCGGTCTCGGTTTGGTTTTAGCGCGTCAGTTCATCAGCGAGCGCGCCAAAGTTGCAATCTGCGCGCGTGATGATGAGGAACTTGCGGACGCGCAGGTTGATCTCGAGAGTCGGGCGGCGCGGGACGGTTTCACTGCTGAAGTGCTCACGGTCAAATGCGATGTCGCCGAGCGAGATCAGGTAGAGAACCTCATGCGCCGAATTCACGATCGATTTGGGCCTGTTGATGTACTTATTAACAATGCGGGTGTTATTCAAGTAGGACCAGTCGAAGTGATGACGCGTGAGGATTTTGAAAATGCCCTGAAGGTTCACTTCTGGGGACCATTGAATACGATCCTGTCGGTACTCCCAAACATGCGCAGCCGAAAAGAAGGGCGTATCGTGAATATTTCCTCGATTGGCGGCAAGATCAGCGTTCCTCATCTGGTACCGTATAGCGCAAGCAAATTTGCTTTGGTGGGACTTTCCGAAGGACTGCAGGCCGAGCTGCTCAAAGATGGTATTTGTGTGACCACGGTGTGCCCCGGGTTGATGCGGACCGGAAGTCCCAGGAACGCAGACTTCAAAGGCAAGCATCGAGCGGAGTACGCGTGGTTCAGCATACTCGACTCACTACCACTGACATCCATAAGTGCGGAACGTGCTGCTCGACAGATCGTTGAAGCGTGCAGGCGTGGTCAGGCGGAATTAATAATCTCCATCCAGGCAAAAGCAGCAGTCCTATTCCACGGTGTGTTTCCCGGATTGACGGCTGAACTGCTCGGCATAATGGACCGGTTGCTACCTGGACCAGGAGGCATCGGCTCACAAACGGCTAAGGGGAAAGAGAGCGGCTCGGCAGTGTCGCCATCATGGATCACCACACTAACCGAACATGCTGCGGCACGAAACAATGAGGTTGCCACTTGAACGGCATTCACCACGTGAAAGCGGTGACAAGTCCCCGCACTCCAAAATTCAATCTCGAAATTCCTGGCTAACCATCAAGCCACGAACGCCGCCATCTAATATACCGATTCCCACTCGACCGAACTGTGGCTGGAGAATATTCGCGCGATGGCCCGGTGAGTTCATCAACCCGGTATGTGCGACCTGCACCGTCGGCGCGAGAGCGAGATTCTCTCCAGCAGTATCAAAGCGAATACCAGCCTCATGCATTCGTTCGAATGGATCTATCCCTTCCGGTGTGTTGTGAGCGAAGTAACCGCGCGCGAACATATCGCCCGAATGTCGTCGCGCGACTTGGGTAAGCTCAGGATCTGCAGCGAGTTGCTTCAGACCAGCCGCGGCTCTTTCCTTATTCACGAGCTCTAACATTCGTGCTTCCAAATCTGGTCTTGCGCGAGGTGTCGCGACAGTAAAGGGCAGGTCTACACGCTCGTTCGAGTTCGGCTGTACTGTTAAGAGGTTTAGCGTCCGCGCAATTGCCTCACTGAACACCGGATGGAGCGCCGCCTCGAGCCGTTCCGCTTGCACAGCCAACCGGTTCACGAGCCTGCTATCGCGAACGCGATCCCGCAAACCAGCATTTAGTGGCATGGCCAGCAGCAATGCGGAAACAATTGCCGCTGTTATCAACCCATTGATCAAACCCGGAAAAAGCCCGAGTACTTTATTAAATGATCCCTCGTGCACATCCTTTGGCAATCGCTGCAGAAACGCATGGCCCAGCAAGTGGACGAAAAGTCCAACCGTAATCGCGACGAGTAGGAAAGCAACTGGCCGATCCCAGACGTCGCTCCACAGATCAATTCGCGGTCCGAGCCATTGCGCGACAGGTTGATAGAAGCGAAGTGCCGCCACGAGGCTTACGGCCCACCCGATCAGATCGAGCATGCCCAGAATGAAACCACGTCGATAACCGTTCAGCAGACTCAGAACGATCAGTACGATAAGTACAACATCAATCACGTTTGCTGACATGTTCGCCTTCTTCGAAACTAGTCGCAGTCTTCTCTACGCAGCTAATAATGAATGTCTGTTATTGCGCGTTGATTTCGTTGACACGCACGCATTTACTTACCTAATCTTTGAGTGTCCTCGTTTGGCAGTTCACAATTTCTACGGAGGTGACGCATGAGATTCTTGTTGTTACCGCTTATCCTATTGTTCGTCCTGCCCGTTCAGAACACCCAGAATGATTCGTCGCTCGTTGTGCTCAGTTTTAAGTGGTCCAAGAGCCGCCAGACCGTTGAGAAAGCTGTCGAGCCTCCTAACCCTGCTCCTGCGGCGGCGATGATACCTCAGAACAAGAACTATCCGCGGAACGCGAGGATCAATGATCCGGTAGGGGCAAGGGATCCAAACCTTGACACAACCGATGGACGCGCTGCTGCGTTAGAAAAGGCTGTGCAAGACTCGCGAACACCGCAGGGTAAAGCCGTCGACGGCTTTGCCTACCGAGTGAAGGTACAGAATGGTGGTACCAAAGATGTAGACATCGTCTTCTGGGAATACCAGTTTATTGATGCCTCGGATCCAAATCTGATGACGCGCCGGCAATTTCTTTGCGGAGTGAACATTAAAGCCGAGAAGGCGAAGGAGATTCAGGCGTTCGATGTATCTGGACCAGGTGAGGTGGTGAGTGCAGACGCCTTAGCGAAATCGAAAAACCCAATGCAGGAGAAGGTCGTGATTAATCGCGTGGAATATGCTGACGGCTCGATCTGGCAACGTAAGGATTGGAAGTTTGCAGAGATCCGAACGTCATACCAGCGCGCGGTCGCTGCTCCCTGGGGCAAGGAAATGTGCCGCTCGTTGTGAACCGGTAATCCTCACCACGTTCAACTGAACCTATAAGAACGTCCAAATTAATGTCCTCACATTTTCCCCTTTTCTAAAAACGAACGTTCGTGCTAAATTGAAGGCGATTTCTACGAAACTCCACATGAAAACTGCTGCCAGCAAAGCTCGTCGGGCCCAGGGAGATCGTAGCCGGAAGGCCATTCTCGAAGTCGCGGTACACGTCGCTTCTGCTGAAGGTTTGGAAGGCTTAACTATCGGCCGGCTCGCCGGCGAAACGGGTATGAGCAAGAGTGGGCTGTTCGCGCACTTTGGCTCCAAAGAAGATCTCCAACTCGCAACCATAGACGCCGCCCGCAACATTTTTATCGAGAAGGTTATCAGGCCTGCATTTAACGCTGATAAGGGCTTGCCACGATTACAAAAGCTCTGCGAAATCTGGTTCGACTATGTTGAGACTCACGTCTTCCGTGGCGGCTGCTTTTTCGCAGCAACCTCGGCTGAGTTTGATAGTCGA
>JBKPAL010000117.1:0-7076 GCA_046726395.1 Acidobacteriota bacterium | reverse complement strand
ACATGCCTTTGTAGTCTGGGCCACCACCGCCTTCAGGTGTAACCCAGTTAATGATCTGATACGGATCCATTATGTCGCAGGTCTTGCAATGCACGCAGTTTGAGAAGTTGATCTGCAACTTACGCCGACCGTCGGCTCCATCATCTACCATTTCGTAGACCGCCGCAGGACAGAATCGTTGACAAGGATTGCCGAACTCTTCTGCACATCGAGTCGAGCAGATGTTAGTATCGAGTACATGAAGATGCGGTGGCTGATCTTCATCATGACCAACTGCAGCATGGTAAACATCCGTGAGTTTATTGAAGGTAATCTGCCCATCGAAACGTAGACCATCATACCGTTGTTCAATGCGGTCGCCATGATAGCCATATGCAGACAGGGGCTTCATTGCTTCATGCCCCGGTTCGGCACGTGCGCGATCCAGGATTCCCCAGGAACGACCGCCGGTTACGAACTGTAGACCTGCATTGACGAGACCAAGCCATCGTCCGTGTTGAAAAGCGGCATGGAAATTTCTGACCTTCCGCAGCTCAGGAATTATCCAGCTCTCGTTGACCAACTGTTCATACCGCTGCAGTTGACGTGCAGAGAAATCGCCCGCTAGAAGCGCTTCGAAAATGGCTTCAGCTGCCAGCATGCCACTCTTTATTGCTGAGTGAATTCCTTTTAACCGTTGTGAGTTGAGGAACCCGGCACAATCACCTACCAACAGCACGCCGTCCGCATAAATCTGTGGCATGGCAAAGTATCCGCCCGCTGCGATGGTCTTCGCTCCGTACCGAATCATCTTCCCACCCTTTAGCAGTTTAGAAACGTGCGGATGCGCCTTGAATCTTTGAAACTCAGCATGAGGATCAATTAGAGGATCACGATAATCGAGACCAGTTACGTAGCCGATATTCAAGATGCGGTTTTGCATCCCATAGATCCACCCGCCACCATAGGTTTGTGCATCCGAAGGGTAGCCTAGCGTATGGGTTACTCGACCGGTTGGATAACGATCATCTGGCAGCTCCCACAGCTCCTTCACTCCAACGCTGTAGACCTGCGGTGAGCGCCCTTCATCAAGACCCAGTCGTTGCGTCAGCTGCTTCGTCAGTGATCCACGAGGACCTTCACCAAGCACCGTTACTTTCGCGAGTAGGTCAACACCGGGTTCGAAATTGGGTTTTCGTTTTCCTTCCTTATCGATTCCCTTGTCACCAGTTCGAACTCCAATTACATGGTCTTCTTCGTCGTAGAGCATTTCTGCTCCGGGAAACTCTGGAAAGATATTGACGCCGGCTTCTTCACACTTCTCACCAAGCCACGCCGTCAAGCGATTGAGTGAAACAATGTAATAGCCATGATTCTTCAGCGGAGGCGGCGTTATCGGTGAGCGGATCGCCTGGTTCTTCGTGAGATATAGAAAATAATCTTCTTTAACTAGTGACTCGAGCGGGGCTCCCTGTTCTGCAAAGTCAGGGATCAACTCTCGCAACGCTCGGGGGTCCATTACGGCGCCTGAAAGTATGTGCGCACCAACTGTGGCACCCTTCTCGATAACTCCGATTTCTATTTCGCCGAGTGGCTTTCCGTCGCGCTTTCCGTCTTGAACTTCCCTGTTGTAGTTAGCAACGAGACGAGCGAGGTGTAGAGCGCCACTAAGGTTGGCTGGACCAGCGCCCACAAACATCACATCCATCTCGAGAGTTTCGCGTTCCATCAATTTACCTTCGAAGTAAGTTTTCGAAAAATGAATGGCGATTCATTTTTCGCGAGTATAACAAACCTAACTACAGAACCGGGAGCGATAACGACTGGATGCAAGACTCAATACAAGTCTCTTCGCTGAGTGTAGCATCCGGTCGCTATCGCTCCCGGTTCTGTATTCATTGCCGACAGAGATCGTTGATAACGAACCTATTCACCAAACAGGACGGTCGGTGTACACTCCGCACGCTAACTCACTATGCAATACATTTCCCCCTACCGACGCCGATTCCAACTAAAGTTTCTGATCGTTTTCGTTTTGGTATTTGCAGCCGCGTCTGCGTTCAGCAAACGCGCGCGCATATTCTCTCCAAAGAATACCTCGGCTGCTTCCGCAAGCACCCTCGAACAAATACCACCCTTGGTTCTCTGGGCTTGGGAACGTCCAGAGAACCTTCAGCACGTCGACTCGTCAAAAGTTGGCTTCGCCTTCCTCGCGCAAACAATTTACCTGCGCGGAAACGAAACCATTATCCGTCCACGCTTTCAGCCGTTGAGTTTGCCGCAAGACTCCAAGGTAATTGCGGTAACGCGTATCGAATCTGACTCACCAACCCTCGACTCAACCCAGTTGAGCGACACGGCCAACGCAATCGCGAATCTTTCGCGACGCAATGAAGTACGCGTAGTCCAGATCGATTTCGATGCCACCAAGAGCCAACGCAGCTTCTATCGAAGTCTCATTACGAAACTCCGTAGGCAGTTGCGTGACGATACGGCGCTCACGATCACCGCACTCGCTTCATGGTGCGGTGGCGACAATTGGTTGGACGAGCTACCGATTGATGAAGCAGTGCCGATGTTGTTCCGCATGGGGGCGGATCATCGTCATATCCTCTCGCAACTTTCTTCGGGCGCAAGATTTACCGCTAGAAAATGTCAAACGAGTATCGGCATCTCTGTGGATGAGCCGCTGGACCTGATGCCCGGCGCAAAGCGAACTTATGTTTTCAACCCGAAACCATGGTCTAAAGAACTCGTCGACGATCAAGTGAGGAAAACTCAGTATGAAGAACCGTCTTATTAGAATGTTCGTCAGCTTGTGTTTGTTTGCTTCGCTTTTGTCGCAAGCGCCGATATCGCTCGCCTGTGGACCATTCTCACTTTCCAGCATCTTTACTTTCACAGTTCATCCGGAATATCCCCTGGAAGATTTCGCCCGCGGTCAAATCGGCATGGTGCAGCCTGCCTATGCACGCTCATATCTTTATGTTGCTTACCGTTATTTAGCTGGGGAGAGTTTTAATCAGACAGAACAAAAGGCATTGGTGGAACTTTGGAAGCAGCGACTCGACGTCGCCTGGCGGCCGGAAACGGATGACGCTGTGCAGACGTGGCTGACCGCGCGCGGCAAGGTTCCTAACGTTTCCCCTATAGAGAAGATTGAGGTCTATCGAAGTCGTGAGAAGCCGAACGAGTATGAAACGTACCTCAATTGTCAGACGGACGCGTTTCGGAATGCTGCGACGACGTTGGGTGACCGCATGAATAAGTTTGGACCGGATAATGCCATTATCCACGAATGGGTTGCCGCTCAGGATCAGGTCTTTAGCAACTGTTCAGAGGGTAAACAGATTCCACCGCAGGTTGGTCCGGATACCAATCCACTGGTAAAAAGCGATCGTGAGTATCAGATAGCGGCAGCAAATTTCTACGCGGGTTCATTCGACGATGCGGAGAACATGTTCACAAGTATCGCCAAGGACAAATCTTCTCCCTGGCAAACTATAGCCCCGTATCTGCTGGCTCGTACTTTTGTCCGAGAAGCCAGTCTCGGAGCGCCCGAAAATCGCAATGAATCATTAACAGCCGCAGAGAATCAGTTAAATCAAATCCTTCGCGACCCCGCTCAGAAAGAGAACTACGCGGCTGCCACTCGACTGCTCAGCCTGGTTCGTTTAAGGCTTCATCCGGAAACGAGATTGCATGAGTTGGCGCAATCACTCTTGAAAGAAAATCAGAATGAGGCTCTGAAGCAGGATCTCTGGGACTACACAGTGCTATTGGACCAGCTAGTCTTCGATGATGATGATAAGGAGAAACCAGATGTGCCGTCGGCGGTTCGCGCGGATGAATTGACGGACTGGATTACAACCTACCAGTCTCCCAAGACTCAATCGTTACAGCACTCGATAAGCAAATGGCAGGCTGGCTCGTCAATTCCCTGGCTTGTATCAGCTCTGTCTAAGATCGATGCAAAACATCCTCAGGCGCGGCAGGCGATTGCTGCCGCAGCACACGTTGGTCCAGATTCACCTGCCTTCGAGACTGCGTCATTCCATGTTGTGAGGCTCTTCATTGAAGCGGGTCGATTCGATGATGCGCGCGCGAAGTTGGATGACATTCTGAGTAAGTACCGGACGAGGCTGACGACCTCGGGCTTAAATCAGCTCCTCAATCAACGGATGCTTCTGTCAACTAGCCTGGACGACTTCCTTGTGTTTGCGCAACGAGTCCCTGCAGCCTTTAGTTGGAACGATGATGGCTTGGAGATTCCAGCGGATGTGTCAGAAGTGTCTGACCAAACGAAATCGTTACGCGGCAAGCCCCTGTTCGACAATGACAGCACGGAGATACTAAATAGGAAATTACCACTCGAGCTGCTGCGACAAGCGGCGGAAAGTAAAACTCTAACAACCCACTTGCGACGTGACGTTGCGCAGGCGACCTGGATTCGCGCAGTTCTATTAAATGACACCAAAACCGCGGATGCGTTGGTGCCTACGGTTAAAGCATTAATCCCCGAACTCAGTACGTTGCTCGATGAGTATGTTGCAGCAAATCAGCCAGAAGCTAAGAGGTTTACGGCGATCTATGCATGGCTGAAGTTTCCCGGGATCGAACCAGTAGTCGACGAAGGTATTGGACGAACAACGCCGCTCTCCGAGCAGGACTCATATCGCGACAACTGGTGGTGTGGTGCAGCGTTTTCACGACAAGCGGGAACTGAATCTGCGGATCCTGGAATTTTAAAGATTAAGACTTCGGCGGATTACATTCGCGAAGGAACTTTGCCGTTGTTTCTGAGTGCCGCCCAACGAGCTGCGGCTGAGCGAGAATCTACGACGTTGTATTCCTTAGGAGCTGCTCCGAACCTGTTGTGTCGCGAAACTATTAAATGGGCCAATACGAATGCCGGTGACCAGCGGCTACCCGAAGCTCTTCACCTCGCGGTAAAGTCAACGCGTTATGGTTGCACAGACACATTGACCGCTCGATGGTCCAAGGCAGCGTTTGACATCTTGCACCGTCGATATCCCAAGAGCCCCTGGACTAAGAAAACTCCGTATTGGTTTAAGGACTAAAGGATTGTGGATTGCGGATCGCGGATTGCGAATTGGCTTGTCCCCAGGCGCCAATAACACGACTGCAGTTTCTTACCTTAGCTAACACCGGCTCTGCCTAAGAAACTGGATTCACTACCATTCCGATTTCGCAATCCGCAATCCGCAATCCGCAATTCCACTTCAATCACCCAGCCAGTAGAATGCTCATAAGTAATCCCTAAGCATCGGAGTCAAGATGTCTGCACCGAAATTCACGAACCGACTCATCAGCGAAACCTCTCCTTATCTTCTGCAACATGCTCACAACCCCGTCGATTGGTACGCCTGGGGCGAAGACGCTTTCATCAGAGCCAAAGAAGAGAACAAACCCATTCTTCTGAGTATCGGCTATTCAGCCTGTCATTGGTGTCACGTGATGGAGCACGAGTCTTTCGAGAACGAGGAGATTGCAAAGTTGATGAATGAAAACTTCATCAACATAAAAGTCGATCGAGAGGAACGTCCTGACCTGGATCAAATTTACATGAACGCAGTGCAGATGATGACTCATCATGGTGGTTGGCCAATGACTGTATTCCTCACACCTGAAGGCGTTCCTTATTACGGCGGCACGTACTTCCCTCCCGAGGACCGTTACAACATGCCGGGGTTTCCGCGCGTGCTACAAGGCGTTGCCGATGCATATCGCGAGCGATCAGAAGACGTGGCACAAACCGCCGCATCGATTTTGTCGGAACTGAATAGGCTCAGCGGTGCAGCCGAATCGAACCAGATGCTTTCCGTGCAACTTCTTGATCAGGCTTACTCAGGAATGATCAGGAATTACGATCGTGCGAATGGCGGCTTTGGCAACGCGCCAAAATTTCCGCCAGCGATGACACTCGAATTTCTCCTCCGCACTTATTACCGAACCAAGCGTCAGGAGGCTCTCGACATCGTGGCCCACACATCTCGCAAGATGGCGGAGGGTGGTATCTATGATCAGTTGGGGGGCGGCTTTCATAGATACGCAACTGATTCGAAGTGGCTCGTACCTCACTTCGAGAAGATGCTTTACGACAACGCCTTGCTCGCTCGGTTATATCTGCACTACTACCAAGTGACTGGAGACGAGTTCGCGCGGAGCACAGTTGAAGGCATACTCGATTACGTGGTTAGGGAAATGACTGATTCCGCCGGCGGTTTCTATTCGACCCAGGACGCTGACTCTGAAGGACACGAAGGCAAGTTCTTCGTCTGGGATTACGACGAAATAAAAGAACTGCTTGGAGCATCCGACGCAGTTCTCTTCTCTGCGTATTACAACGTCACGCAAGAAGGAAACTTTGAGGGAAAGAACATTCTGAATGTGACACATTCGATCGAAGAAGTAGCGGCCGAACATGAAGTAGGCGTGCAACATCTTCGTCAGGTGCTTGAAAGAGGACGTCGGACGCTCTTCGAAAAACGCGAGCAGAGGGTGAAGCCGGGACGAGACGAGAAAATTCTTACATCGTGGAACGGGCTGATGCTAGCCAGTTTCGCCGAAGCCGCAGCTACTCTGGATCGGAATGACTACGCGGAAGTTGCTCGTAAGAACGCAGCCTTTGTTCTTGATCACCTCAGACGAAACGGCCTGCTGTTGAGAACTTTCAAAGACGGCCAGGCTAAGCTCAACGCCTACCTCGAAGACTACGCCTTCTTGATAGATGGTTTGCTCCTCTTGTTTGAAACGACCGGCGAGAGTCGCTGGATTCGCGCGTCGCTGGAACTCGCGCAGAAGACGATCGATGAGTTTTGGGACTCGGATCAAGGCGGCTTTTTCTTTACAGGCAAGAGTCATGAAGAGTTGATCGTGCGAAGCAAGGATTATTTCGATAACGCAACTCCTTCAGGTAACTCCGTTGCCGCTGATGTGTTGTTGCGCCTTTCGCTTCTGACGAACAACGATGACTTCAAGCGTCGCGCCGTAACCGTGTTGCGTCTGATTGCCGAGACTGCGGGCCGCTATCCAGCGGGCTTCGGCCGGGCTCTTTCGGCGCTTGATTTCCATCT
>JBKPAL010000116.1:0-11957 GCA_046726395.1 Acidobacteriota bacterium | reverse complement strand
GGCAGCGGCGACACTCCTTAAAGGCCAAATCACCACCAAAAGATCTCCTCCCATCGTGGCAAGTGCGACACGACATTGCTCTTGACAGCGGAAAATGCTCACTCGCTGCCGGAGAACTCACCTGACGAGACTGGTCCAACCCCGCTGAGACCTTGTGACAATCAAGACATTCAAGTCGTTCTCGAGTCCCATGCTTCGCGTGACTGAAAGAGTAGCGAAACGCGCGCGCGTTCATAGACGTCCGGCTGTAACTCTTCTGTTCATGGCATACACCACACGAGGCAATCTCACGACCAGCAGCCGACTTGCTGCTTGACGTGTGGCAGCCATAACACGATCCGTGCCCTGTAATCCCCACGGGAATTGATAAACCTGCGCCTCGTCCAACGCTTCGAGTGTGACAACCGTTACAGCCATTCTGTGGTCTTGCCGATCCGGTGAGATGTTGGGCGTGGTCAAACTTGATGTTGAATTTTTCATTGAAGCGAGTAGGAAATCCCTTGAGCGGCGGATTACCCGAGCGAACGTCGCTATGGCAAATCTCACACATGGCAACGGTGGGCGTTACAAATTGAGCGAGATGACAATCGGTGCACGCACGATGACCGGGAAACTTAGGTGTCGCCGAGTTGTCAGCTGTGCGTTCGTGGCACGAAGTGCAAGCGAGGGAAGTGTGACGTTGACTCGTGTGAAGGAAATTCGAGTAATCAAGCTCCGGTCCTTGAGAGAGACTGGTCAGAGGGTAATTCGAAAGAACAACAACGCAGAGCAAGCACAGAAATGCCGATCGGCCACTTAGCAGAGTTCTGATGAAGTGTGCAGTCATTTAAGATCTTTTCGCTTCAACGGCTCTCGACCTGCGATCACGTAATGGCCGGATGGAGGATCCTGCCGTCCCACATTCGACGTATGACAATAGACACAGACGAACTCGCGGTTCTTGTCTAACTGCGCCAGCTCGCGCGAAACATCCAGTCGCAACCCATCCTTGTTGTGACATTCCGTGCAAGAAGTTATCGGCACGTCAGGCTTCAAACCTCTTACAGTTGCTGACTTCGTTATGTTGATGTGACACGTAGTGCATTCCGCTACATGGTTCCTCCGCTCGCCACCGCCATCGTGCTTGAACTTAAGCGAGATTCGATTTGGTAACCCGTCGCGCGCGATTGGCGAAACAGCAAGCTTGTGGCATCCATCGCACTGTTGATTGATCGGCTTCTGCGCCTTCCAATGACAGTTGAAACATGAGGAGTGATTCATGGGAACGCTCTTGAACGTGAGCGCATCGGGCATGAATCCGTCCGGCCATTGAGCAGTCGCTGGTGCAACAATCTCAGCGCGCGCTTCATGACAGATCGTGCAGTTGTTGTACTTCTCGATCGGTTGCTGAGTGCGAAAAGAGACTCGCGCAAAAATACCTGGATTGCTCTCGTAGTGCAGGCTGCGAGCTATCACATCCTGATGTTTGTCATGAGGAAACTCGGTAAGGAACTGAAGGCGAGTACCTTGTTTAGGAAAAGCGAACCTGGTGTCGGCCCTCGGTGCCGCTTGAGTATGGCAAACGGTACAAATAGGTGGCCGCGCCCCACGAAAGAACTGCGCTCGGTGACAGCTTACACAGGCCTCATGACCTGGATAGTCAGCCACATCTGGAAACTGCCGCACGTCGCGCCAGTTTTCGGTTGGGACTTTGTGGCAGGTGTTACAGGCGTTCTGATGTTTCTTTGTTGCGTGTGAGAACTGCGAATAGTCGATCGACTCTCCCGTTGCAGGCGGCGAACTGCGCGGGCGAGTTTGAGCAGTTACCTCGGTTTCAAGCCCAACCAATGTAGTAGCTGTTATCCCTATACAAAGAACGAGGAGTCTCAACAGCCGTGCCCGCTGGTCCAGGAAATGATCCGGAAAATAACTACTCAAGCGCACATCGCTCATCGACTGGATGTCTCACTCTGTTTTCCGGAGTCACATAGCGGCAAAGGCTTTTCAATGCCCACACACTTCACGTTCTTATCTTTTCGATTGGAAATGAGAAATGGCTTTTCGGTGGCGAGGTCCCCACGTTTGACTTCAAGTTCGCAGTTCCAAGTAAGGGCGGTTTCTCCTACTTGCGTCGGAGTCAAGTTGGAGAGCACGTACGTTCCCGGTTCAAGATCTGTGAAGTAAGCCGTACCATTCCGATCAGTCATGGCTGAGTAGGCTCGCGACGCAGAAGTCATCTCGGCTTCGGAAAGAAGTTGCCGAAGCCGTTGCTGGTTTGTTTGATAGAAGCGATCGCGAATGTTGTCAGGCAAATTAACTGTCAGCCATTTCAACGCGAGATCACGGTTGTGAAACTCACGTTCACCTGCTGCTAATGCCTGCCGGAATTCGGGAACTGCGCTGGCTCCCTCGACGTCCTTTAGTTCGATCTCGCGGCAGTAGACCGACTCGCAATCGTGCTCTTTCAACCACGCGATCAAATTCTCAGTAGCTCCCAGCTCGCGGTAGAAGCATTCCCGCGAAATCAATGGCAACCGCGCCGCCATCTGTAGCCAGCGTTCGTTCTGCTGCAGAGTGCCTTTCACCAAATAGAACCGCTTCCGTGCGAGACCTTTGGTTGAATCTCCCAAGCGCACTCGCGCGCGCAGCCGAACTACACCTCGACTTGTATTTGAATCTGTTTGTGAAAAGGAACTGAGTGCGATCAGCACGACGACAACCAGTGCGACCGAAGTGCGGCAAAGCCATCGCGAACAGAGTCCCTGTTGAAAGTGGTTATCGCGTATCACGCTGATTTACAGATTGGGACTGCGGGGAAACTTCAGAAACGGTAATCTCACGCTCCGTACAAAGATCTGGTCTGATCGAATCGCAGCAGCAGGAGCGTAGCCGTTCGCTCCCGCAGCGGCAATTAAGTCGTCCTGATCGACGCCATCGCCGCTAATTCCGATCGCGCCTACCAACTCTCCGTTTTTATATAAAGGAACACTCCCGGCGAAAATTTGGGGACCGTTGGCCAACAATGGGATCGATGTGCAAGGCACGTCAGCTCCGACGATCGCCGCTTCGAAGTTTTGTTTGATTAGATCGAGTTGAAAGCCGACGTTGAAAACGCTCCATTCACTTGCTGGCGTACTGAGCGGACCTGGAGGTGTGTTATTGATGCCGTCCGGAAAAAACGGGCGATGCAGAAAACCGATAGCACGCTCTGAATAGGCTACTGAACCATCGAGTCGTAGACCGTCAACTAACGCTCGATCAACATACGACCCCATGCCCGCGCCGCGCAGAGTCACTGCGGCCGCTGTGCTTGAGAAGAGAACTGAGGTGCGCGCCTTCTGCACTGAAACATCAAATCCAAAAACTGGAGCGTCCTGTTGTCTGAAAAGACCAAGCACCACACCGCGTGTGTCGACTACAGCGATTGATACGCGAGCATTGCTTCCCAATGGCTGGCGGATCGCAGCGCGAGTGATGTTTGCCTGTTGTGCTGCTCGAGAAATAATCGTGTTCACATCTGAAGCCGTGAGCGCATTGGCCGAGCCGGATGAACTGCCGATGAACGGAAAGAACCGCGGATCGGATTCACCCAGAATTCCCCCCACCACTACTGACGTAAATGCTGATGGCTGGGCGCCCCTGATCGGAAACGCACCATCTACTGCACCTGGCAGATTTGCGAAGGGAATCGTTGCTGGAGTTAATACCTGGGTCGCGTTACTAAAAGGCAGGCGGATTCCATCAGCAAGGATGTTGTCTCCACGAATTAAAGCGGGAGTCTCAAATCCGCGTACTGCAGAGAGTGCAATGAGCTCTTCGAAGGGCACCTCGAAGTCAGAAGGGTTGCGATCGATTCCGTAGATGCCGTCTCCTTCAATCCCCACGCCGCCCTGTGAAATGCCGTTTTTGTAGATTGGCATGCCCCCCGGATCAGCGCTCAAGCCGAGAGGTAACCCGGGGCTTATGATGTCTGAACAGGGAAGCGAAGAGTACTGGACGCCGTAAAGTGGACCACTGGGGCGAAAGCTAACACCAGGTGGAAAGTGGTCCTGAATGATGAACCCTGCTGTTCGTGTGGAGAATGCATTGCCTGACGTACTGAACAGTGAGGCGGTACCTGCTTTTGAAACCGCGCCCAAACGCGAAAGCAGTCGCGTACCCTCTAGTCCGACTGGAACTAACCCCGTAATCGGATTGGGAGTTTGAAGTGGTCCGCCGCCTCTGATTTGCATCATCGAGGGAGCGCCGGTCATGTTGAAGACTCCCAACACATTACCTTCGCGGTCCGTAACCGCAACGGTCACTGATCTATTTAGCGCCACAGCTGCTGAAACGGCCTGAGAAATAATCGTTCTTACTTCATTTGGTGTCAGAGTCCCTGCCGTGACTGGATTGATAGGAAACTCAAGGCTCGGACCAGGCGTGGGAACTGCGTCGGGATCGTCAGGCAGTCCGCCGCCAACGTGTCCGATACCTAATCTCACGCGATTGCTCACCATACCCTGATAACGGAGTCGTACTAATACGTCACCAAGATTGTCCATCTGTTCATCGAGTCTAACGATGATGGTTGTACTCCAGTTGTACTCGGGAAGTGGTCCAACAAACTCGACTGGTAACTGATAAATCTGATGCGTTGCGTCTTCGGCCTCGACAGTCACAGAACTAGCAGTTGCACCCTGCAAGTTGCCGCCAAAGAGCATTACGCGCGTTCGTGGATCACTGGTGAAAGATACTGTTGCGAACGAGGAGAACGGCTCGTGTTTATTTGTTACGGATTCAAGAGCGAGAGCACGAGTGGAATCCGGATGACTGAAGAGGACTGGCCGATTTGACTGAGCTGAGGATGGAGTAAATAGCAGTGCGCATGTGGTCGCGGTTAATGCGACGGCAAGCATCAATGGCATCCAGCGACTGCGCACTCTGCTCCACCACGGGGTCATGCGAAATGAAAATGCTAATTGTGAGGTAAAGCCAAGGAACCGCTGCGACCAACGTTCAATCTATCATTAAACACTCTTGAGTCAAGATGTTTGTTTTCTACTCGCTCCGAGATCAAATCAAAGTTCTTGACTCCGCAGTGACCGTAAACTATTTTCCGTCGCAACGAACCTAAGGGACGCGTAATCAAATTGTGGCGAAGTCGAGGTTCTCAATGAGCAGCTCAACCTGCTGGTCCAGTGAATTGCTTCCAAACATACTCACCTATCTCACCGCGCTAACTGTCTGCTTGACTGAAGCGCAATCTCTTACGCACTTCGTGACTCAATCAAAACCGCAGCTATCGACGGCTCGCAAGTATCTCAGTCGCGCGCTTGAACTAAATCCTCACTTCAATCCTGTGCAGGCTCTGGTTGCCCAAAAGGCACTCGCAGAGTAGCGCAATCACAAGTATCCAGACGATATGCAACTTTCAGCTGACCCCCGGCAAAGACTGCGAAGTCCAGTCATGCTGTCAAGGATCATTGCACTCTGTTTGCTGGCATCAACGTTAGCGATTGAGGTGCACGCTCAAGATCAAGGGCAAATCAGAGGTGTGGTCCGTCAAGGTATTCAACCAGCGGCGGGAGTTGAGGTTGTCGCCGCAAACCAAGTAACCAGTCGCATAACACGCAAGCGCAGTGGCCCAGACGGAACGTACTCGCTGAAACTAGCTGCTGGTGCATATCGACTCACCATCTCACCTCCACATCGCGCAAAGTTCGATCCGACTAAGAATTATGGTCAGTTTGTGTTAGTCCGAGGTGACACTCTCGAAAATGTCATTGTTGAAAGTGGAAAGGAAACCTCGATCGACGTTGAGTTGGAAGAGAAGATGGAAACCGAAACGATTCCTGCTCGTCCGAGTGACAAGCCGCCTGGATTTGAGGGCCGCGAAACCGTCAAGTCACAGCCACAAGTCACACCTGACCGACGCGAAGCTCGTGATCGTTGGCGCATAGGTTTTCCCGAATACGACCGCTATGGCGACCGAGGCGCGCGTGGTCGCGACATTCCCTTCAAGAAAGGCAGGTGGTGGGATCCTTACAACCAAAGTGTTCTGAAAGGCGATTATCCGATCAAAGGCGATGACATCTTCATGGTCCTCTCGGCAGTAAGCACCAGCGTTGTCGAGCAGCGTCGTGTTCCAACTTCATCTGGTGTGAGTGCAGATGAGCCGGGCAGTGGTGAGTTTTTTGGTCAACCGGAGCAGTTCGCCGTCAATGAGACAATTCAGGTCACGTTTGAGATGTTTAAGGGAGAGACCACTTTTAAGCCGCGGGAATGGGCCATCAAAATCTCTCCTACCTTCAGCATCCCAAATTATTTGAATGCACGGGAACTAGGCGTTGTCAATATCGACGTGACACGTGGCACTAATCGCACAGACACGCACGTTTCACTCGAGGAGGCGTTTGGCGAATTCAAGATTGCCGATGTTAATTCAAACTTCGACTTCATCTCTGTGCGCGCCGGCATTCAGCCCTTCGTCTCTGATTTCCGCGGATTCATCTTCTCTGATAACAACCTTGCTGCGCGAGTCTTTGGTGCGTTTGATAATAATCGTTTCCAATACAACGGTGTCTATTTCTCAATGCTTGAGAAAGATACGAACAGTGGCCTCAATACCTTCGATACGCGCCATCAAAATGTTTACATTGCGAACTTGTTCCGGCAGGACTTCATTCGCCAGGGTTACACCATCCAGGCAAACCTTCATTACAACGATGACCGCCGCAGTTTGAAGTTTGATAAGAATGGTTTCCTGGTCCGCCCGGCCTTGATAGGTGACGTCAGACCCCACGCGCTAAAGATTGGTTATCTAGGCATCAATGGTGATGGACACCTGGGCCGATTGAACCTCACCAACTCTTATTACTACGCCTTTGGCACCGATGAACGAAATCCCATCGCAGGGCGAAAGATCCGGGTGAAGTCACATATGGCGGCGGTCGAGGCTTCCATTGATAAAGACTACTTGCGGTTCAAGGGATCATTCTTTTGGGCACAGGGGGATACCAATCCGACTGATGATAAGGGAACGGGCTTCGATTCGATTCTAGATGATCCCAATTTCGTGGGTGGACAGTTCTCATTTTGGAACCGCAATGGCATTCGTCTAACCCAGACGGGAGTAGGACTGGTCCAACCTAACAGCCTGCTTCCCAGTTTGCGGGCAAGTAAGATTCAAGGGCAGTCAAACTTCGTGAATCCGGGGATCTTTATTTACAACGCCGGAGTTGATGTCGAAGTAACTCAGAAGATCAAGGCAGTGTTCAATGCAAACTATCTGCGCTTTCATCGAACGGAGTCGCTGGAGTATGTGCTGTTTCAGAATCGGATCAGACATGACATCGGGTTCGACTACAGTTTGGGTGTTGCATATCGACCCTTCCTTGTTAACAACGTGCAGTTGACGTTCGGTGCGTCAACGCTGCAAACGGGGCGCGGGTTTCGCGACATCTTTACGGACCGACCACGGAACTGCCCGCCCGGAGTTGGTGACTTCTGTGAACCAGACGTTATCAATCCAAGCAAACCACTGTACTCATTGTTCGCGCAATTGAAGTTGGTGTTTTGAGTCTCTGTGCATGCTCTATGACTCTGTGGTTTTGCAACTTGTGTGAACATCGACGCTGCAGATCAAACAGAAAGGAGCAGGGAGCCTAAATTGAACTAGAGAACGGCTTGCCGCCGGGTGTGAGGCGACGGCTCTGCCTCGCCGTAACTGGCCATTCTGGAATCGGGCTTCGCCCCTGGTTCGGCCTCTGGCCCAATTGCAGAATCACACTTCTCACGCTGCATTGATAGGGCACAGCCCGAACCAAGGGCACAGCCCAAAAGAAAATCCAGCGCTTACGGCGAGGCAGAGCCGTCGCCTCACACCCGCCGGCAAGCCGTTGCGAAACTTTGTGAGGAAAAAGAAATTAAGAGCTTGTTACACAGACAACGCATAGAAAAATAAAAGTATGAATACTGCGAATCTGTTTCTGGTCTTAATGATGACTTGTTTGGGTCTATTCGCATTGACATCAGTCCAATCAAGCAGTTTCGTTGATGCCGAAGCCACAGTAATCAGACCCTCTGAGGTCGATAAGAGAGAGACTCGGCCAGTTGCGTCTGTCTCCAAAACCATTCATCAGAATCAATCTACTCCTCCGCAGCTCGAAGGCTGTGTTTCCTGTCATGGCCAGATCGAGCCAATGCACAAGTACGGTACGACTGAAACACTCACTCAACTCAAGGACGGGAAAGATGCGGTCGGACTAACCTGCACTGCCTGCCACGGCGGTAATCCCCTCCCAACAAAACGAGGCGACGATCCAAAACAAATCGAAGAAGTAAAATTTGAGGCTCATGTGCGTCCGCGCTACCCGAACGAATGGACCAGAGAAGGCAAATACACTGGGGCAAACCCTGAACGCTCGTACACGCTGCTCGCCCGAGAAAGTTGGGAGTTTGTCAGGTTCATCAATCCTGGCGACAACCGCGTTGCTTCTCGCACCTGCGCCGGCAGCGCCTGTCATGACGTGGAAACCAAGAATGTAGCGCGCAGCATGATGACGCACGGCGCCATGCTCTGGGGCGCTGCTCTTTACAACAACGGAAGTTTTCCATTGAAAGACGCTCGCTTTGGTGAGAGCTACAGCGACAGCGGGAACCCACAGACTCTGATACAAATCCCGGAACCTACAGACGAACAGAAGCGCGTCGACGGATTGCTGAGCTTTCTGAATCCGTTGCCGCGCTGGGAGATCTCTCAACCAGGAAATGTTCTGCGGGTATTCGAACGCGGCGGAAGACGCCGACTTGAGGTAGGCCTTCCAGACAAAGAAGAGGATCCAGGGAAACCTGATAAAGGCTTGAGCGCACGTGGTTTCGGGTCCAATCAACGTACTGATCCCGTGTTTCTGGGAATTCAAAAGACGAGATTGATGGATCCAACGCTGAACTTTCTTGGCACTAACGATCATCCCGGAGACTTCCGCTCTTCGGGTTGTTCGGCTTGTCACGTGATCTACGCTAACGATCGCGACCCGGCCCACTCCGCCTTCTATCACACAGCAGGAAACATGGGCCACTCGGATACCGCCGATACAAATATTCCAAAAGATGAACCTGGGCATCCAATCAAACATCAATTCACGAGTCAGATCCCGACTTCACAATGCATGGTTTGCCACATGCACCCGGGAACAAACATGGTCGCCACCTACCAGGGCTTAACTTGGTGGGACAACGAAAGTGATGGCGACAAGATGTATCCGGCCGAGCAGCGCAATCCTTCACAGTCTGAAGAACAAGAGAAGATGAATCGGAATCCAGAGGGTGCAAGTCTGCGCGGGCTTTGGTCGGATTCTGAATTCTTAAGTAAGACAGGCACGCCTGAATTCAACTCACAACTGAAGAACACGCAGTTTGGTGACTCACACGGACACGGATGGATGTTTCGTCGCGTATTCAAGCGCGACCGTGAAGGTAATTTGCTCGATGCACAAGGAAACAAAGTCTCGCCCGACGATCCCGAGAAGTTTCAGAGGGCAGTTCATCTGAGCGACATTCATTTAGAGAAAGGCATGCACTGTGTTGATTGCCACTTTCGCCAGGACACACATGGTGACGGAAATCTTTACAATGAACCGCGAGCTGCAATCGAGATTGCATGCGAGGACTGCCACGGCACCATTCGAGAGAAAACAAAACTCTTTACGTCTGGCCCAGCTGCAGCGGTCGCAACTGGAACTGCAGCCGAGCGGAGACGTTCACAGAAGCAACCTCTAGAGGGCCAGGACCTCACACGCATACGTGTCCGCGACGAGAGTGGCGCGCGCATTCCGCTCTTCCAAAGAATCACGCGGGACCGAACTCGAAAAGACGAAAAAGGAAATGACGTTCAGTTGAAGACTGGTGACGTGGTCCAGAACTCAATGGTTGTAGCTGGACGGTGGTGGCGTGTGCCGCAGACTCTCGACACGATCAGTCGGGGCTCACGCGACTACAACGAGCGATCGCATTATTCAAAAACGATGCGTCGCGACAACGAAACCTGGGGGACCGTACCTGCCGACGACAAACAGCTGGCTCATGCTGACAGCAACATGACCTGTTTTGCATGTCACTCGTCGTGGGTGACAAGTTGTTTTGGTTGTCACTTATCGATGCAAGCCAATCGAAAGATGCCGAATCGTCACAACGAAGGCGGCGACTCTCGTAACTACACTCAATACAACTATCAGGTGTTACGCGACGATATTTTCATGTTGGGTCGCGATGGGACAGTGACGGGCAATCGTGTTGCGCCGGTACGTTCATCGTCAGCAGTACTGGTAAGTTCGCAGAATCAGAATCGCGAATGGATCTATTCGCAGCAACAAACAACCTCGGCCGAAGGCTTTGCCGGGCAGGCATTCAACACTCACGTGCCACACACGGTCCGTTCAACCGAAACGAAGATGTGCAGTGACTGTCACGTTTCGAAAAAGAATGACAACAATGCGTGGCTGGCCCAGGTGCTGTTACAGGGGACGAACTTCGTTAACTTCATGGGGCGATATGTTTATATAGCGGCTGATGATGCACTTGAAGTAGTTGTTGCCACCGAGCGCGATGATCCACAGGCAGTCTTTGGCAGCACTCTTCATCGAATCGTCTATCCCGACAACTTCGACTCTTTTGTCAAAGGAGGCTCGCAATTGACGACCTTCTACGAGCACGTCGGCAATCCGCGCGTTTTGCAGGTGCAATTGCGTGGAGAGTATGCGTACGTTGCCGCTGGCGAAGGTGGTCTTCGTGTTTACGATGTTGCACAGATAGATCAGAAAGGATTTTCGGAACGTATTGTGACCGCGCCTGTTTCCCGATTCGGGCAGAAGTTCTGGGTAAAGACGAAATACGCGACTGCCGTTGCTGCACCAACGACTTTGGCCGTGGATCCCGCGCGCTGGCGCATGAAGACCGACGGAACGATGATCAATCCCATTAAAGCCGCGGCACTCGTAGGTGATGACCGTAAGTTTTTACTGAATGAGGAGCAGCCGATTCACTCGTTGTACGCGTACCTGTACGTCGTGGATAAGTATGAAGGGCTCATCGTGGTAAACGCTGCCACTCTGCTTGATGGGGATCCCCTCAATAATTACCTCAAGCGGCAACTCGATCCGGCCAAGTATCCGAACAGTGCTTTCAATCCGGACGGAAAGCTTACCGGCGGCAGCAACATCACATTGGCTGGCAACTACGCTTACGTTGCGACTGAACGCGCACTCGCTGTCATCGATTTGAGTGATCCATTACGGCCAGAGCTCGTGCGCGAGATCGAGTTCAAGCGCCCACGTTCGATCGCTATTCAGTTCCGCTATGGGTTTGTTGTCGATGATGATGGACTGAAGGTAATTGATGTGACGATTCCGAGGGATGCGCATTTGGTTTCGGGAGCTCATGTGCAACTGACCGATGCGCGGGACGTATACCTTGCGCGCACCTACGCTTACATTGCGAATGGCAAGGAGGGAATCGCAATCATCAATGTCGAGCAGCCTGAGAATCCCAGGCTAGATCAAACATTCAATGCTGACGGAAAACTGAATGATGTGAATCAGGTGAAGATTGCAATGACGAACGCCAGTCTGTTTGCGTATGTTGCAGATGGTCATAACGGACTGCGTATCCTGCAGCTGACTTCTCCTGAGACGATGCCTGAATATGCCGGATTCAGTCCGCGACCGAGACCGACATTGATTGCGACGTTTAAGACAAAAGGAGAGGCGTTGGGTGTTTCAAAGGCATTGGATCGAGATCGGGCGGTGGATGAGAGTGGAAATCAGTTGTCGGTGTTTGGTCGTAGAGGGGCGCGGCCGTTTCGTCTCGATGAGATGCTGCGAATGTTGAGGACCAACAATGGAACCGGCGATTGGTTTAAAGTCAGCGATGTGCCCTTGACAGCTCCACAACGTTGAAACCTCTAGAGGTAAATGAAAAGCACTCAAGTCATCTGTCTC